>CAZXTZ010000185.1:0-6163 GCA_964643645.1 uncultured Geobacteraceae bacterium | reverse complement strand
GCTTGGCGCGCTCAAAAGCGGTGAATTGCATGGTTTTACTCCATAAGCGGGGCCAACCGCGACCAGATGGCCCCAAACACAAAAAGCGCCCGCCAACCGGCAGACGCTACTTTTTGCTGCCGTTCAGTCGTCTGAATCGGCAAACATTACCCATTCCCCAGCCATTCTATCTAATCCTATATTTCTACAGACACCCGCACCTTTTTTACTTGTAGTATTTTCAAAAAATTTGACGATGATGATTGTCACTTCGACACATCCTGAGTTAAAAAAAAGGACGGAAAACAGAAAATACGAATACGACATCAATTTTACACAGGCGCTTTCCGGAATGAAAAATCATATTGTTTTATTGTTGTGTCGTCCATATGCAAAAATCTGTGATATTGTAACAAAATTACAGGCTCTTATGCTTACATGTATAGAATCCATAAGACCTGGCAGAACATATGAACGTAATTTCAATAAAAAGAATAAAAAATTCCATCTGGAATACAGGCAACCAGCTTGATACTTTGAGGTGTCTTAAGTCAACGGCATTGAGGGGAACGCACACATAAGTTAGGCAATGGAAATCAGCAATACGCCGACTGTTAAAGGAGGAGAAAAATGATGAAACTTTAGAAACGTAAGCGCATAACCTGTTGAAGAAATTGGCCATTTAAACAGATCTAAACCAATTATGGAGAAACACAATGAACACCTTGAACGATTCTGAGCTTAATATTCTCAATAAGTCTGTAGCACAGTTAAATCATTTCATAACGGCTGCCCATCAGACGCGAAATGCAAATCTGCTCGGCGCGAAATTCGCAATGTTGGCCGATGCTCCTGCTCCTGCTGGTACACCAGACACAACTAGCCTGAACGATATTCTCAATAATGCGGTTAAGGCGCCGGGTACGACATCAATTGCAACGGTGCCAAATACTCCAGACACCAACATGTATCAGATGCTAAGCCAAGTGCAGACACTCGATTCTTACATTTCGCTACTCACGGCGTTTAGCATTTATAATGAACACCCGAAGCCATACGACATAACGAAACCAGCAGAGGCTAGCGCATTTACTCGGGCAACAGCGAAGTGGCGCAACTATGTCATTACTGGTGGTGCAGTCAAAGCGATGGCGGGGTATCTTCCTGTCGGTAGTATTACCACACAATCCTACTCTAAGAGCGTAACGAGTGCCGATCTGCATCTTGAATTTCTTGGCGAACTTTTTGGTGCTTTCTCGTTTCCAGAAGCTGCGTTGACACAGCTGGACAGTATTTTGACAAAGGTAGTCGCTCAGTTAAGTAATTTGAAACTTTCGTTCGAAACTCAAACTGAAACGTTGGATCATTTTCTTACTTATTACTACTTTTCTACTGTACAAGGAACGGGTGGTAATACTGGGATTCCGGCAATGTACGTACCCAAAGTTCGCACTTTCTATCTTCACATTGATCAATCGTCATGGAAGGCATCTGTGGGCAAATATAGCGTTGATCATTTTAATTTCAATATGAATTACTTTGACATGGATACGACGATGAATCCAGGTTTGGTCGCAAATGACATGACAGCTATTAACGGAACCATTCAGACACTTACTGGACAAACGGCGGCTGAAGTCAATAAATTGATGAACATGCAGGCCGTCAATGCGGACCCACAAAAGGCATAGCTGATACAGCTAATCTTTAATCTTGTCGTACTGAGGCACCAATCGCTCTGGAACAGAGACATCTATCGGAGCGATTGGTGCACTTATCAAAAAAACACTATTTTAGGAGAAAAGAATGCGTTTACTACATGGTGGAGCATATACATCTGATATTAGTGCCCTTCGCGCTCAAATTCGAGCAAATGGGACAATACCCAATATAGGGGTTGTTAATATTTCTCACCCAAATACCCCTAACACAGTTAATCTTCATATAAACCTCGCCTATCAACCGAATTCCAATTTCCCTCCAATTAATGGCTCCTTGTACACAGTTGCTTTTGGAAATAACAATGGAACTTGGCACTTTAATGTTGGAGCCATAGGGGTTGCTTTACCTGGTGCTGCAATTCCTGGTGCACTGGGGGGAGATTACGCAAGCCTTGGTTACGCACTTGGTTTACCTAACATAACAGATGCAAATTTATTGGCTGCACTTAATGCTGTTTCTGGTTATGCAGGGGCTGCGCCTGTTCCTGCTCCTGTTCTTGATGGTCTCACTCGCTTGATAATTTCAGTTAATGAGGCTGCCAGATTTGGTGAAGTTGAAGGCGGTATTAATAGCGTACTTGGTAATATGGGCAATTATCCACCACCGGTTGCGACAATCCACAACTGGGGCGGACATATTCTCGGCAGTTAAAACGACTACGAAATGACAATTTACTAAGGCTAACAATCGCATGCACTCGGACAGAAAAAAGCGCCGATCGGGTCAGAGGGAGTCCATCGACTCCCGTCTGCCCACAGAACCGTGCGTACGGGTCCGTACACGGCTCCTCATGTTACTTTTATCCATTGATCAAGACCAAACCAATGTTTCATCCTGTCGTTCGATCTTATTTCCTGGCCCAGTCCATTGATGAACCAAGGGATTGGGTATGCTTTAGCTAAGGCAAACGTTGCGGACAGAGCCCATCTACCTTTATTTGAGTAAGCAGATTTGGCGGCTGTTTTCCGTGATACTCCCCGCTTTATCAGTCTTCTGAACAGGTGACGGCGTCTCTTCTGTTGATCGACTATCCGAGATCGTAACCGCCTTCTGATATGAGCTTCAATTCGTTTTAACTGGGACGGGTATTGGGTCATCAAATAATATCCTGCCCACCCCTTATACCAGTTATTTATTCGCTGGATTGTCAGCTCAAGGGGCATGTGCGTACCTCGTGGTGTTAACTCCTTGACTTTCTCCAGGGCACGTTTCATTGATTGCGCCGATATGGCTATTGTCCCATTGATTACAGTCATGCCAAGGAATTTAACATCCTTAGATCGGCCTACTCTGCTTTTCTCCCGGTTGATCTTCAATTTGAGTTTGCCTTCGATAAATTTACTGATGCTTTCCATTACCCGGTTAGCCGCTTTTGGGGACCGGACAAATATATTGCAGTCATCAGCGTATCGGCAAAACTCAAGGCCCCGTCGTTCAAGCTCCTTATCCAATTCATCAAGCACTACATTGCTTAATAACGGGCTTAAGGGGCTTCCCTGAACGGTTCCCTCTTTCGTAAGCAAAACCGTACCATTTACCATGACGCCACTGCGCAATATCATGCCGATCAAACGGAGAATCCGTTTGTCTGTCACATGACCCGAGAGCAGGTAGATAAGGCGGTCGTGATTCACTCGGTCGAAAAATTTTGAAAGATCAAGGTCTACAACATACTCTTTCCCTCTGTCCACTATCTGTTTGGCTGCCGCCACTGCCTTTTGCGGGCTGTATCCGGGACGAAAGCCATAGCTGTGGTCAGAAAAGGTAGGATCAATTATAGGTTCCAGTAGAAGCTTTAAAGTGGCGTGCACCACTCTGTCACGTACGCAAGGTACTCCAAGCAAACGCACGCCCGCATTGCCAGGTTTGGGTATCTCTACCCGTCGAACCGGATTTGGTTTATAGCTCCAGCTTTCGAGATCCTTCTTGAGCTGGGCCAGCTCTTCTTCAACACGGTCTTTAAAGTCCTCGATGGTGACACCGTCTATTCCAGGCGCCCCACCGTTCTTCTTCACCGCTGCAAAGCCTGCGTACAGGTTAGCCTCATCGCAGAGCTTCTCAAAGAGACTTCTATGATCAACAAATAGGTCAAGTTGCCTCATTTTGCTTTTCATTATGGGCTGCATCTTCATCGTTCCGCATTCCTTTGTTACTGCAGGATATGTACGTCTCCCCTTCAAAGAAACTCCTATGGCTGAACTCGTTACATCCGCTATTTTAAGGGTCCTTGAGCCAGTTACATGTTCCGCCCTTCGGCTCCAACATCCTTGTCACTTGCCAACAGTTTTACCCTCGGATACGTCACCGCATCTTCATCGGCTGCCGGTTTTACGCCTACTATGGCTTCATCTGAAGGCCCTCTGTCCGTAACGGCTACATTGCTGTGTCGCTTAGGGCTTGGCTGTCGCAGTTACAACGGCCCGGATCAGACGGCCCGTCACCGGGTAAGGTCGTGCACTTTCCTTGCTCGCTCACCTCCTCTACCCAACAGAATTACGGAAAGGATATTGGGCTTTGATAATCGAGGGTATCTCGCCCGTTCCGTCAGGCCTACCAGAGGTTCACACCGAGTTTGAGCAGCAAGTTTAGCGTCGGCTTCCTTCAGATCCCTCATTGGCTTCCCTTCACCGGGTTATCCCTCCTCAGGCAGATCCGGGAAGTTTCTTCGGGCACCCTTGCCTTTGCCTACATATTCCCTCCTTTCAAGGGCTATGGCTGGACTTACACCAGCTAGTTCACGACCATGCCGGTCGCACCTCTGCGGGGGACGGTCTTTATACCCTTGCACCCTGCCTGCCGGAGAAAGGCAGGTTCAATCAAACCTGGTTCACCCCGTTTGTCAGGTTCGGCAAGCACGGAGATCTGCTGGCAGGTGTGCGCCAGCCATTTAAAAATCCTGTAATCATGGCTGATGAAGGCGCGGTCTGCGTTCCGGCGGAAACCATTGACACCCCGTACATCGGCTGTGCCGTTACCAATGTATCAAAGGCCATGCCTGAAACTGTTGTGCAGGCGTATGCACCTGTGCTGCCCATCCGTATAGGAGCTCTCCATGAAAACAACCTATAAATGCGTTATTACAGTTAACTCTCCTTTGCACATCGGTTGTGACGAAGTGTATCAACCTATGGGATTTGTGCTGGACGAGGAACAAAAGACACTGATCGCCTTTGATCCCGTATCATTTATAAGCAGTTTGTCCCGGGCCGACAAGGACACCCTTTCTTCCCTGTGCCGTTTAGGGGATCTTCCTTCAATCCTTCGGATTTATAAGTTTTTCCAGGGCAGAAAAGCCGAGGGGAGAAGAGTCCGCGTGGCCCAGGCCTTTATAGACCATTATCGCAGCACATTAAAGATTCCAGAAAACAAAATCCAACAGGAACTCAACAAATTTGTTGTCGAGCGTACGGCATTTCGAACGGCTGATAACCGGCCTTTTATTCCGGGCTCGTCTATCAAGGGAGCTTTGCGGACAGGATACTTGAATCATGTATGCGGCGGAAAAAATATGCGGGCAAGAGATGCTGAGGCGCTTGAAAAAGAACTGCTGGATTATCAATCCATCGAACGGGATCCTTTTGGGCATGTAAAAGTGTCGGATTTTCAACCCGCCGGAGATGTTAAAACCAGTATCGTATATGCCGTCAACAAGAAAAAAAAGGTATCGGACAAAGAAGCCCATGGGCCTTATCAGATTCTGGAAGTCATTGAGCCCGGATCTGCATTTATCGGAGAAATAACCGTTGGGCGACCGGCCCCTACAAGCCCTGTCCGGCAGCCGGTGCAGCTCAAAACGCTTTTGTCCGGAACCCACGACTTTTATGCAGGAGAACACAAAAGGGAAAGCCGGGAACTTCGCGCAGTGGGTATTCCTGCCCAGGATTTTATTCAACCGGATACCCTGTTGATGCGTATGGGACGTCATTGCGGCGCTGAATCCGTTACGATTGCAGGAAACCGGAATATCATGATTAAAAAAGGTCCTAAAAAAGACCAAAAAGACTACCTTGATCATGCCACAACCCTATGGCTGGCTTCTCCTACCCGGAAAGATGAAAATGTCAAAGGGCTTCACCCTTTTGGCTGGACCGGTATCTCCCGTCTTGATGCTGACCTTGAAACCAGGTTGGCTGAACGGGAAAACGCCTATACAGTCCTGAAAGTCCAGGAGGAGAAAAAACAGCTGGATGAAGCGCAGTTACAGGTTCAAAAGGCCACTGAAGCCCAAAAAGCGCTGGAGGAGAAGGCAGCCCGTGAAGCGGCTGAAGCAGCGGAAAAAGAAAAGAAACAAAAAGAGCTGGAAGCCATGTCTCCCCAGGAACAGGAACTGGCTCAAATATTTGATGAGAACCCGGTTAATGAAAATAAGGTGGTGGATCTGTATAACCGACTTGATGAAATGGAAGACGACTTCAAGCTCAAGTGCGCTAAAAAGATAAAGGCGTTTTATATCAGTGAAAAT
>CAZXTZ010000184.1:0-6191 GCA_964643645.1 uncultured Geobacteraceae bacterium | reverse complement strand
AGAATTATGCCCAGGCCGCCATTGCTATGGATCTTTATCTGGCATCCATTAAAGCCGGTGTAAACCAGAAGGTTACTCCGCCGTTCCTTGCTGATGCTTACTATGTCGGTGCCCAGGCGCGTCAGGGTAACGGGCAGAAGAAAGAGGCTATTGCCATGCTGGAAACTGCTCTCAAGGTTCTGCCCAAGGATGGCAATGATATGTTTGTATACAAGCTTGGCGACCTGAATCTTCAGGACGGAAACAGGCCCCAGGCCAAGAAGTACTTTGAACAGCTGATTAAGGACGGTAAAGACCCTGATTGGCGTCGTCTTGCAAAAGATTCTCTTGAGTTCATTAACACATCCCCGCCTGTAGAAAAAACTCCTAAGTCAAAAAAATGAAAAAGTCAATTGCATGACAGACTGATTCTGTCAAAAACATGCTTTTTTGACAGAATCAGTCTTTTGTACTGTCAGATATGCCTGAAATCGGCAGGCACAAATATTGCAAATCGGATGAAGCTTACTCTTCTTTATAGAAAGACAGGGGGCTTCGTATGCCAGTTGATGGACTTTTTAGTGCTACAGTAGAGGTGCTGTCAAAAAGTGTTGCTTTGCGCACGCGTCAGCAAAATCTTATTGCCTCAAATATAGCTAATGCAGAAACTCCCGGCTATATTCCGAAGTCCCTGGATTTTGAGAGACAGCTCCAGTCCGCCTCAAAAAAGAGAAGTGGGACGCATTCAGGAGGTGGAGAGTCAAAAAGACATCCGGCCCACATACCGCTCAGGAATGGCACAGCAGAAAGCCTTAAGAATGTGACGGGGGTTGTTGTTGATACACCTGCAAAAACTCCCGGCAGGGATGGGAATGCGGTGGAAATAGAAAACGAGATGAACCAGATGATGCAGAATCAGGTCTTGTTTAATGCGTCGGCCCAGCTTTTGACAAAGAAGTTTGAAGGTATACGCTCAGCTTTGAGGGAGGGTAAATAATGGATCTGTTTACATCAATGCAGACAAGCGCATCGGCTCTTACGGCTGAGCGCACAAGAATGAATCTTATTTCAAGTAACCTTGCCAATGCCAACACCACAAGAACTCCTGAAGGCGGGCCATACAAAAGGAAAGACGCAGTTTTTGCCGCTACGCCGCTTGAAGGACAGTTCGGCAGGGTACTTGAGGGCGCCACCCGTCAGGAATTAAGGCAGGTGACAGTTACAGAGGTGGTTGAGGACAAGAATCCTCCAAGGATGCAGTATGACCCATCCCATCCTGATGCGGATGAAAAGGGTTATGTCGCTATGCCCAACGTAAACGTGGTTGAGGAGATGACAGACATGATAAGCGCCAGCCGTGTGTATGAGGCAAATGTAATGGCGGCGCAGGCAGCAAAGAACATGGCCCTTAAAACGCTGGAAATAGGGCGATAGGAGCTGACAGATGGAAATAAATGGAATTAGCGGGGCAAATCTTGGACAGTCTCTCACATCAGTCAAGGGGCAGGGAGCGACTGGCCTTGAAGGGGCGGGCAAGTTTTTTACAGAACTGATTGGCAAGGTCAACGATTTGTCTGTCCAGTCAGACCAGATGGTACAGAAGCTGGCCACAGGAGAAAATCGTAGTCTTCATGAGACCATGATCGCAGTGGAAAAGGCTTCAATATCCTTCCAGTTCATGTCCCAGATTCGTAACAAGGCGCTGGAGGCTTACCAGGAAGTCATGCGGATGCCTGTTTAATTGCCTTCTGAGAAGGATTTCTGCACAAGGGGGTTTTCTGAAAAATGCCTGAAGGATTGAAAAGACTTATAGCGCCATTTCTGGCTATTTCGCCGGGTAAGCAGCTTATTATTGCTGGTGTTGTGCTATTTTCTCTTCTTGCTTTTGCCGCTCTCATAATGCTGGCAAACAGGACAGACTACAGGCCACTGTTTACAAATCTTTCAAGTGAAGATGCCGGGGAGATAGTCAAGAAGCTTAAGGAGAGCAAGACACCATACCAGATTACTCCTGATGGAAAGGGAGTTATGGTGCCATCCAGCAAGGTCTACGAACTTCGACTTTCTATGGCTACCGAGGGGCTGCCTCAGGGCGGAGGTGTGGGATTTGAAATATTTGACAGGAAAAACTTCGGCATGACCGAGTTTGTACAGAAGCTTAACTACCAGCGCGCCCTCCAGGGAGAACTGGCCCGAACTATCTCGCAGATAAGTGGAGTGGAGCAGGCCAGGGTGCATATCGTAATTCCGGAAAAATCATTGTTCAAGGAGGCTGAAAAACCGCCAACAGCCTCTGTAGTATTAAAAATGAAGGGAAACAAGGCACTTAAGGATATTGATATACAGGGGGTTGTACACCTTGTCGCTTCATCGGTAGAAGGGATGAACTCTGATAACATCACAGTTCTTGACAGCAGGGGAAAGATTCTTAGCAGGGGTGGAGGGGCCACATCAGGGGATGCATCAGCAAAGGCAACCAGTATTATGCAGGACACTCAGCGCAATTATGAACGGAATCTGGAGGAACGTCTGCAAACCCTTCTTGACAGAGTGGTTGGCGGTGGCAAGACAGTGGCAAGAGTGGCTGCGACGTTCGATTTTAAACAGGTTGAACGGGTTGAGGAAAAGTTTGATCCTGAAACAATTGCAGTAAGGAGTGAGCAGAGAACGGAGGAGAAGGCGGGGAGCGGAAGTGCGGCATCAACAGGTGTGCCGGGCGTTCAGACAAATCTCGGCAAAACAACCCCGGGAACAGGAGCATCTGCAACAGGAGGGAGCAAGAATGATGAAACCCTGAACTACGAGGTAAGCCGCTCAACATCCCGGACAATTGAGCCGGTAGGAACCTTGAGCAAGGTTTCCGTTGCAATTCTTGTTGATGGAAAATACGAAGCTCCGGCAGATGCAAAAGCAGATAAGCCGGCAAAGGCAAAATACACCCCTCGCAGTCCTGATGAGCTTCAGAAACTGGAAGCGCTTGTAAAGGGGGCCATCGGTTTTAATGCCGAACGTGGCGATCAGCTAAGCATACAGAATATACCTTTCCAGGATCCGGGGGATGCCGTCGGGACTGCGGATTCACCAGCATGGTGGACAAACCCGTTCCTGCAGTCTCTTTTGAAAAACCTTATCATTGGTTTAGGTTTTGTTGCCCTTATGTTGTTTGTTGTCAAGCCGATGATTAATACATTGCGTCTGCCCAAACCACCGCGTCTTGATATGATAGACAAGATGATGCCGGATCTGCAAAGGCAGGAAAAACTGTCGGCTTCCGAAAAGGCGCAACTTGCGGCCCAGATGCAGGAACAGCAGGATCTTATGGAAAAGGCGAAGACTAACCCTTATCAAGTGGCTCAGATACTTCAGAACTGGCTTACCGAGCAGTCATGAAGCCTGCTTCCTGATGAGGCTTTTTACTTGTGATTTGACCAAGAGGGGATAATGAACGGACCTGACAAGGCTGCCATACTTCTGCTTTATCTCGGGGCTGATGTTACAGCCAAGGTGTACGAACACCTGGAAGATGAGGAGATCAAGAAAATCTCAAAAAGCATGGCCCATCTGGGGCACGTTTCAAGGCTCACCATAAATGATGTTGTGGAAGAGTTTAATGAGGTTATCTCGCCCGAGTCCGGAATTTTTGCCCAGGGGGAGGAGTTTGTACAGAAGATTCTTGAAAAAGCCCTGGGGCCAAGTAAGGCATCCATGCTTATGGAAGAACTGCGGGCTTCAAGCTATGGAGATCTGGTTGACATTCTTTCCGCAATGGACCCCAAAAGTATTGCCAACTTTCTCGCTCAGGAACATCCACAGACAATTGCCGTCATTCTTGCAAAACTGAAATCAAAACAGACAAGTGAAATAATTTCAATGCTTCCGCAGGAGTTGCAGGCAGAAGTTGTTCTGCGGATTGCTGATGTTGAGCAGGTTTCACCTGAAATACTTCAGGAAATTGATGAGGTAATGAAACGTGAGATCAGGTCCATGGGGGGCGTTCAGCGTTACAAGGTCGGTGGTGTCGAAAAAGTTGTGGACATGTTCAACCACTTTGACAGAAGTAAGGAGAAGCAGATACTTGAAAAGCTTGATGTCCTTTCACCCCCCCTGGCCGAAGTCATCAGGAAGCATCTCTTTACATTTGAAGATGTGTTTGCTCTGGATGACCGTTCAATCCAGGCAGTAATGCGTGAAATTTCCAATGATACCCTCACGTTGGCAATGAAGACTTCCACTGATGACGTAAAGAACAAGATATTCAGGAACATTTCGAGCCGCGCTGCAGAAATGATCAAGGAAGACCTCGAAGTTATGGGGCCTGTCCGCCTTTCTGACGTTGAAAAGGCTCAGTCAGAGATCATCAAGATTGTCCGCAAGATGGAGGAGGAAGGAAAGATCGTGCTTGCAGGGCGAGGAAGTGAAGATGCCCTTGTCTAGGATCATCAAGGCAGAGGCTGGCAGTCACTCAATAAGTGCATTCAGTTTTCGTCCAATGCACAGTGGAGAATCACTTGCCCTTGAGCAACCTGGTCAAACAGGCTGTTCTTTTGTTCCGCTGGAGCTGTTTGATCCATCGGAACTGAAGGATAATAATCTTTCTCTCCAGAGGCAGAGACAGCAGGTCGAAGCAGCGCCAGAGATTCCCGGAAGATTTGTCAGCGATGAAGAGATGCAGCATGAACAGCAGGAGTCTTACCAGCGGGGCCTTCAGGACGGCAAGAATCTTGCTGAAAGAGGTCTGCTGAATGTTTTCAGGAGCTTGAGAACAGCTGCTGAAGAGATAGAGATGCTGCGGGAGAAGATACTGCGCGATTCCGAGGATGCCCTCCTTGCCCTTGTTATTGCTGTTTCGAGGAAAATAATCCTTCAGGAGGTCTCTCAGGACAAAAAAGTGGTTGTTAATGTAATAAAGGCAGCCCTGGCAAACCTCAAGGAGTCAGATGATCTGATCATCAGGGTACATCCTGATGATCATGTGATGCTTTCAACCAGCAAAGATCAGGGGCTTCAGAAAGAACTCGGGGCTGTCAGGTTTACACTTAAGTCAGATTCTTCGCTCCAGCAGGGATGCTGCCAGATTGAAACCCTTCTGGGGACTGTTGACGCAAGTTTTGACGCACAGCTTGAAGAGATCTTCAGAAAGCTTATGGAAGAACGTTCTAATTCTGCAATATCCCATGAAACAAGGGCTATTTAGTGAGTCAGCCACCCCTTGATATGCGGAGGTATCTTAATGCGGTTGACTCAATAAGTCCTGTCAGGCTCCATGGCAAGGTAATACAGGTGGTGGGCCTTGTCATTGAGGGCTACTGTCCTGACACATCAGTTGGGGCAATCTGCGAGATAAGACCCAGAGAAGGTGAGCCGATTCCTGCGGAAGTGGTTGGATTCCGTGACAGCAAGACACTTCTTATGCCCCTTGGAGAATTAAGGGGTGTGGGGCTTGACAGCTTGATAACAGTCAGGCGGGATAAGGCCTCTTTGGGTGTGGGCCCCCAGATGCTTGGTCGTGTAATTGACGGTCTTGGTAATCCGATAGATGACAAGGGGCCGCTGCATTCCGATGAAGAATATCCGATATATGCAACCCCCGTAAATCCGATGAAACGCCCCCCAATCAGAAAGCCACTTGACCTTGGAATCAGGTCCATAAACGGGCTTTTGACATGTGGACAGGGACAGCGTGTCGGAATAATGGCAGGCTCAGGGGTGGGAAAGTCTACCCTGCTGGGGATGATAGCCAGATACACGGAAGCGGATGTCAACGTAATCGCCTTGATTGGTGAGCGGGGACGTGAGCTCCGTGAGTTTGTGGAAAAGGATCTCCAGGAGCAGGGGCTACATAAATCAGTGGTGGTTGTGGCCACTTCTGACCAGCCTCCCCTTGTAAGGATGAGGGGAGCCTATATTGCCACAACAATCGCGGAGTATTTCAAGAATCAGGGGAAAAAGGTTCTGCTGATGATGGATTCTGCGACCCGATTCGCAATGGCAATGCGGGAAGTAGGACTTGCCATTGGTGAGCCGCCTACAACAAAGGGCTATACACCATCGGTTTTTGCCGCGCTTCCAAAACTTCTGGAGAGAACCGGCAATTTTCCTGAAGGCAGTATTACCGGTTTATATACTGTGCTTGTAGAGGGGGATGATTTCAACGAGCCGATATCAGATGCAATGAGGAGCATACTCGATGGTCATATAGTGCTTTCTCGTGA
>CAZXTZ010000183.1:0-6261 GCA_964643645.1 uncultured Geobacteraceae bacterium | reverse complement strand
GTAAGCGCCGTTGCGCAGCAGGTGCTTGAAAAGCTTGTTTCATCTATCCCTGTCAATTAGATAATGATTTCACTGAAAGATATAAATATCCGTTATCCAAGTGCGGTGCAGTGGGTTGAGACCATGATTCTCAGCCTTTCAGTACCTTTGCTCGCCTGGATGCTTGATCATAATGATCCGCTCTTTCTTGACTCCCGCTTTCCATGGATCTGGCTGGGCCCACTGTTTGCAGGACTCAGATATGGTATTGCCCCGGCCCTGTTTTCGATTGTAATTCTATCACTACTCTGGTTTGCATATTCGGTTTCAGGTGTAATATCCGGTGGATTCCCAAGAGATTTTATGCTTGGCGGCGCGCTGCTGGCGCTGGTTACAGGGCAGTTCAGCTCAATATGGAGCAGCAGGCTCAGACGTGCCGACCAGCTTTCAAGCCATGCGGCAGAGAGGTTTCAGCAGCTCTCAAGGGCCTACTTCATGGTGCGCCTTTCCCATGACCGCCTGGAACAGAACCTGATAAGCCGTCCCGTCACCCTGCGTCAGGGGATGATAGAGCTTCGCTCCCTTCTTTCCCAGAATTCAGGTCGTTTTGATGAATTGATTGCAAGGGATCTCCTCTCGCTTCTTTCCCATTACTGCACCCTTGGCAGTGCTTCACTATATGCCATGTCAGAAGGTGGGCTTGAGCCTGAACAGGTTGCGACCTGTGGAACAGGGGCGCCATACCGCGCAACAGACCTGCTTCTGCGTTCCGCCCTTGAGTCTGGTCATACAGCCTACCAATCGGCCCATCGTCTCAGAAAAGATGAAGAAAGCAGCTATCTGGTTGCCGCCCCCATGCGCACATCATCCGGCAGGCTTGTCGGGATGCTGCTTGTTTCGGACATGCCGTTCATGGCTCTGCAACGTGAAAATCTCCAGATAATGGGGGTGTTGCTGGCGTATACGGCAGACAATGTGGAAGCTGCGTCCCTTGCAAGCGGATTTCTTGCCATATACCCTGATTGTCCCCCCGTTTTTGCCGCAGAGCTTCTGAAGATGGTAAGGCTGCGGAGGGAGCTTGATGTGACGAGCAGTCTTGTTTTGATTGAGCTTGATCCCACTCCAAGGCAGGATGAAATCTGCCAGATGCTGGAGAGGATGCAGAGGGGGCTGGACCATGGCTGGAACCGGCATCTGGGCTGGAAGGTACAGTTTGTTACCCTTATGCCATTTTCAGGCCCTGCCGCAGTTGAAGGCTATCAGCGGCGTATTGACGAAATTCTGAGTCGCCAGTTTCATCTGGGGATTACTTCCCAGGGGATCAACTTCTCATTTGCCGTGGTTTCTGCTGAAGATCCAGTGCAGCAGCTTGCCGGCCTGCTCGCGGATAAATGATGGGAACCCTGAAGCTTGTCATATACGGGATTTTAAGCGAGAAGTCCGCTGTTCTGGCCCTCTTGAGCCCCCATCCCCCCCATATCCAGTTTGTGCTTTTTATTACAGGGCATCTGATAGCATCGCTTCTTTTTTCAACCCTGCTTACGGCATTTTTTCCAAAAGAACTCGAATCAAGGCGCTCTGTAGTTTTTATCTTCTTTTTTATCTTCTCGTTTACGGTGCCATTGCTTGGAGCGATATCAATGCTGGCAGCAATGGTTTATTTCCGCTGTTACCATAACAGGGAGGCCAGAGCTGAATTTTCCAGCGTTGATTTGCCCCCTTTCATGACAGAGGGATCTTCGCTTGCAGCAGGAATGGGGGAGGGAGGGGCATGGACAAGGCTCCGTACCCTGGAGCTTCCCAGGACCCAGAGACTTCAGGCCCTGCTGGCAGTTGGAAGTTCGGCGGGACAGAATGCAAGCAGCTTCCTGAGGCAGGCAACAAGCGACAGTGATGACGAAATAAGGCTTCTGGCATTCAACCTGGGGGAGAGGAAGGAACAGAGGATCAGCAAGGCGATCACTTCAGCGCTTGAAGCGATGAAAAATATTTCTGATCCCAAAGGGCGTGCAAGCTACTGTCGTTCACTTGCCTTCTCATACTGGGAGATGGTTTATAATGCCAATGCGAGGGATGAGCTTACGCTTTTTTATGTGCAGCAGTCCCTGCACTACGCTGAAATGGCCCTGAATGAGGGTTGTGAAGACCCTTCAGTAAGTCTTCTGCTTGGAAGGGTATATATGATGAAAGATGAGCTTGAGCTTGCTGAACAACATATAGCCAAGGCTCTCCAGTTGGGTATCGCAACATCAAGGGCCCTTCCTTATCAGGCCGAACTGGCTTTTATGAAGCGTGATTTTGCCGGGGTAAGGGCATGCCTTGCCGGTGACAAATCATTGCTGCACAAACCCGGAATTGGTTCAGTTGTTCAGTATTGGGGTGTTTGAGATGCCAGACCTGCTTCCGGTTGCTGAAAAAGTTGATATCATGCTCCTCCTTGAAGGCACCTTTCCGTATGTCAGCGGCGGGGTGTCAAGCTGGGTAAACCAGATAATCAGGGGATTCCCGGAGATCAGATTCGGGGCTGTATTTATTGGCAGCACACCCCATGAGTACGGCAAGATGAAGTATGAGCTTCCTTCAAACCTCGTACATCTTCAGCTCCATTACCTCCATGGCGACAAATCTGCTCCGCCGGTCAAACCCTGTGTTGGCAACAGTATGGGTTTTGAAACAATTTCCCGTCTGCATGGATGGTTCAGGGGGGATGAAAATATATCAATCCCTGAAGAGCTGAAGGATCTTGAGTTTTATCGTTCAGGCGGCAAAGGAGTTGACTACGCCCAGTTCCTTTACGGTGAGCGCTCATGGGAATTTATTGGTGAAAAATTTGAGGAGCGCTGTACAGACCCATCCTTTGTTGACTATTTCTGGACAGTGCGGAACATGCATGGCCCGGTCTGGCAGCTGGCCGAACTGGCCGCCGATCTGATACCGGCAGGCTGCTATCATACGGTTTCAACCGGCTATGCAGGTTTTCTGGGTTCGCTCCTGCACTATCACACAGGCCGCCCCCTTATCCTGTCTGAACATGGAATCTATACCAAGGAAAGAAGGATAGACATATTCAATACCGACTGGATAAAGGACAACCGCAACGCACTGCAGCGCGACCCCACAGAGGTGAGCTACTACAGGGATCTCTGGATACGTTTTTTCGAGACAATGGGAGCTATATGCTACGACGCATCATGCAGAATAGTTTCTCTTTTCGAGGGGGCCAGACAGCGTCAGATCATTGATGGGGCCCCTGTTGAAAAAACCCTTGTGGTGCCCAACGGAATTGATGTTGAGCGCTATCTCCCCTCAAGGGCCGGACGCCCGGCGGATCCGCCCATGGTTATTGCCCTGCTTGGAAGGGTTGTGCCGATAAAGGATGTAAAGACATTCATAAGGGCTGTCCGTATTCTTGTGAGTCATATACCAGAGTTGCAGGGCTGGGTTGTAGGCCCCGATGGAGAGGACCCCGGTTATGCCGCCGAATGCAGGGCTCTGGCAGAAAGCCTTGCAATAGGAGAACAATTAATATTCAAGGGGTTCATGGATCCACGGGAGCTGTTTCCACAGACCGGACTGCTGGTACTCTCCTCCATCAGCGAAGGGCTGCCTCTTGTGGCCCTTGAAGGTTACGCGGCCGGCCTGCCGATGGTTGCAACGGATGTGGGCTCATGCCGTCAGCTTGTTGAAGGTGTGGGAGAAGAAGATACGGCTCTTGGCCCGTCCGGAGGTATTGTTCAGATCAACTCACCGCAACAGCTTGCAGAAGAATGTCTCAAGCTGCTCAAAGACAGGAAAAACTGGGACAGTGCCCAAAATGCGGCCATTGCCAGGGTGGAGAAATTTTATACCCAGAAGCAGATGTTTGACTCATATAAGAATCTTTACGAAGAGGCCCTGCTAACGCCTCACGCTCCATCATTGACATAATCCGTTATGCGGATATAAAGTAGTGCATAACACTACTAAGGGGTAATTATGCAAACATTACGCGCCACTGATGCAAATCGCCAATTGTCCAATGTATTAAAACAGGTATCACAGGGCGAAGAGTTTCTTGTTGTTTCAAGAGGTAAGCCGGTAGCAACCATCCTCCCTGTTAAAAAGGTTGATAATGCTCATCTTGCGGCACGTAAATTACTTTTTAATCGTCTGTCCAGCCAGGAAGTGACCGGAACCCGCTCATGGACTCGTGATGAGCTGTACGCATCATGAGAATTGCCATTGATACCAATGTACTCGCGTATGCAGAGGGGGTCGGTGATATCAGACGACGGGACACCAGCCTGTTGCTACTGGAGCGTTTGCAAGCAGAGGATCTGATACTACCGGCTCAGGTAATGGGCGAACTCTTCCGTGTTTTAACCGGCAAGGGGAACTGTACGCCTGATGCGGCTCGAACCCGTGTCATGCAATGGGCTGATAGTTTTGAAGTAGCCAACTCTACCTGGTCTGCTTTCCAGTCTGGTTTTGATTTGACGGTTGACCATAATCTCCAGATATGGGATGCGCTGATTCTCTCCATTGCGGCTGAAAGTCGTTGTCGCATTCTGCTTTCCGAAGATATGCAGCACGGTTTCACCTGTCGCGGCGTAACAGTAGTGAACCCGTACAGCGATCCAATCCACCCCTTGCTTTTACCGCTGATGCGCTGACATATGGGGCACAAGGGTATAATGCAAGAACAGGAAGGCTACCATGTTTTGCCGTGAGGCAACTTCAAAAAAGAGAAAATAAATGAAAAAATT
Source organism: uncultured Geobacteraceae bacterium (assembly GCA_964643645.1). Classification (GTDB taxonomy): domain Bacteria; phylum Desulfobacterota; class Desulfuromonadia; order Geobacterales; family Pseudopelobacteraceae; genus Trichlorobacter. The sequence goes on along the minus strand of CAZXTZ010000183.1, from coordinate 1,537 downwards.
GATTTATATAACTGTGGCTGCCGCATGGTTTTTATCTGTCAGCTCTGCAAATGCTTTCGATTATTACGGCGCAACACTTTCTCGCAGGGAGCTGCCTTCAAGCTATATGAACATGGGGTACATTGGTTTTTTTATGCATGTGGACACGGTTCAATCCAATTCTCCAGCTGAGCTGCAAGGACTGAAGCAGGGTGATTACCTGTTGTCAATAAATGGCAGAAGTATTCATAACCCTGGTGATCTCTCCACTGTTACAGCTGACAAGCTGACGATTGATGTCTTGCGGGGGCATGAACGGAAGGAAGTTCGGCTCAACAGAGAGGCAGACCGGTATATAACAGTACAACCCGCCACAGTTGACAGCCGGACGGTTGTCCAGCCATTTCCGGAACAGAAGCGTTCTCAGCAGACAGACGTCCTTCCACCACTCAAATTCAATGATGATGCATTGGAAAAAAAGTATGGCAAAACAACCCCTGAACAGCGGGATGCCCTGAGACAGGCAGACCTGCAGCGACAGCAGCGGGAGCAGGCTGCTACAGAGGCAAGAATACGGCGGGCAGAGACTGAAGAAAAGCAGCGGAAAGCTGCCGCTGCTGCTGAGGAGCTGAAGAAAAAAGAGAAGGAGGAGGAAGAAAGGAAAAGGGCTCAGGCAGCCAGAGAGAAGTGGGAGGCAGATCAACGGGCGGCTGAACAATATAAACAGTTTCTTCAGCAACAGTCTGACATACAGGAAATGAGAGATAGACTCAGGCGTATGGAGGAAGAAAAGAAGAAGAATATGCCTGTTAAATAATTCATGTTAATGATTATATTGCTCCGGTGATTAAATATGTGAATCGTAGGGGCGAACTTTATGTTCGCCCAAACCGGGCGATCACAAGGATCGCCCCTACAGCTTCGCAGATTTGCCGTCATGAAAAGTATCGTAATATTAATATTTTGATAACAAGGTTGGCAGCGAAATAAAAGAGGTTTCAAAGCACTATACAGGTATGCCAAATAAATGGAGGAACAATGGCAGGAATAGGTTTTGAACTTCGCAAGCTGATGAAGGGGGAGAGCTACTCCTCAATCGTTCTTGCATATGCGTATGCAGGGGTCATAAGCTCTGGTCCCTGGATACTTTCAATAATTGCAGTGCTGCTCATAGGCATAATTTCACTGCCGGTTGTTATACCATCCGGGCTTGTGCCCAAATTCCAGACCGTTGTAACCTACATGATCGGAGGAAGTCTGGTTCTGACAGGCGCTGTGCAGCTTGCATTTACCCGATATTGCGCAGACAGGATCTTCGACAAGGAGCATGACCGTCTTCTTCCAAATCTGAATGGCCTCTTGAGTATCGTAATTGCCGTAAGTGCTCTTTTTGCATACCCTTTCGTTATCTTCAGCTTTCCACAGCAGAGCCTTCTCTTCAAAATACTGGCCGGATCATCTTTTGTTGTACTTTGCGCTGTATGGATTACAGCCATACTTCTGTCCGGACTCAAGGCATATAAGGCCATACTTGCAAATTTTGCAGCCGGTTACGGTC
>CAZXTZ010000182.1:0-6350 GCA_964643645.1 uncultured Geobacteraceae bacterium | reverse complement strand
ATATTGGACATGTCGATTTTTACTCTCAGGGAGAGGGGACTGTTTGTTGATCTGGGACGGGCAAGATCAATGGCTCGTTGGTAGCAAAAACTAGGCAAGCCAATCTATAATATTAAGCCTGGGAATACGCATGAATTCTCGGGCGTTATTTGTAACGAGAGGAATTCCTGACGAAACGGCATGAGCAGCAATCAGCATATCCATAGAACCAATTGGTGTACCGGCTTTTTCAAGGGTAGCTCTAATCTCGCCATAAACGTGAGCTGCTTCTTCATCGAACGAAACAACTTCCAAAGGTGTAATGAACTCATCAAGGGCTCTGGTATTTTTTTCTTGATGTGTACTTTTGGCGACTCCATAGCGCAGTTCTGAAAGCGTAATTGAAGAAATACCTATATCGCCAATCTGATATTCAAGAAAACGCTTTAACACGGCAACTGGTTGTTGTTTAATAATGTAAATGCAAATATTTGTGTCGAGCATCAGCTTCATCATAAGCTCTCCCGCTTATCCAGTTCTGGCTGCATGCGATCACCCATGAAATCGCTGGAAAACTTTTTCAGACTGCTAAACAAGGAGTTCCATGAATCGCTACGGGGAATCAACTGTACAACATTGCCGGTCTTTTTAATGAATACTTCACTGTCATCAAAACGAAACTCTTTGGGCAGTCTGACTGCCTGGCTTTGCCCGTTTTGAAATAATTTTGCAGTTTTCATAATTTACCTCCAAAATAATATATATTGTTAATATATATTTTGGCATTTGCATTTGCAAGCAGTATTTCGGCAACAAGGAGTTGAGGAGTAGCCGGATTATCCAGAAGTGGCGGTATGTGAAGCTCTGGTGAATACGAAGAAGCCCAGGGAGGAGGAGACATATTTTGTTCAAGTATGAAGGTTTACATGTTAATAACTGAAACTCTACGCAGCCGATCGGTTTGAAGAAAGGAGAAACAGATGAGAATAAAAACAGCAGCCCTGTTGTTGGCGCTTATTGCTACAACTGCTATGGCTGAAGAGAAACGCTGGGTTGCAACTGAAGGCACAACCCTAAAGCAGAGCGCTTCGGCTTCTGCAGCTGATCTGGCGTCACTTTCGGTTGGCACTGAACTTTCAGTGCTTGAAACCGAAGGCCGATGGCTTAAGGTACAGACAGCCAATGGAAAAGAGGGCTGGGTCTACGCAGGCCGTGTTTCAGATGCCATTCCCACCGCCGAGGTGTCCGGTGAAGCGGGCCTTTTTGGTGACAGCATGCAGCAAAGCCAGATTGAAACTGCCAAGGCCGACAGCGCAAGAAGTATCCGGGGGCTTTCACCTGAGGCAGCACAGTACGCCAGACTGCGCGGCACACCGGAATCCTTTAAAAAAGAGCTGGACAAAGTGCTGGCCCGGAAGGTTACCAGAAGAGAACTGCAGGCTTTTCTCCGTGACGGCAAAATCGGTGAATACGCTCCGGCAGGAGGTAAGAGATGAAAACAGTATTTTCAATTATCATTATTGCAATCATTGTCATGGCAAACAGCGCCAGCGCCGATTTTCTTAAAACACTGGAAAAACTTTCCGACCCTAAAACAAAAGAGGGGAAGATCTTCTCCGGCGCATCCCAGGTACTTTCGAGCGCCAAGGAGATGGATTACAAGACAGAGCTTACGATTGGAGAATCACTGGCTCTCGACAGCATGCAGCGGTTCGGCAAGCCTGTTTCAAACGAATCGCTACAGAAGTATGTAAACATTGTCGGCACAGCCGTTGCCGCCAACAGCAAACGCCCCACAATCACATATCATTTTGCTGTGCTGGACACCCCTGTTCAGAACGCCTTTGCAGTTCCCGGAGGAGTTATTTTCATAAGCAAGGCCCTTGTGGGGATAATGGAAAATGAGGCGGAACTTGCCGCAGTGCTTGCCCACGAGGTGGGACACATAGCCGAAAAACATGCAATCAGCAGTATCCGTCGCACACAGTTCCTTCAGGGAGCAGCTTCTATCACCGCAGCCACCATGAAGGGGGACAAGGGGAAACAGTTTGAATCAATGATTTCAGACCTCCAGTCTGTACTGTTTGACAAGGGGCTTGACAAGAACATGGAATTCGATGCAGACAGCGCCTCCATGGAGACCCTTTACCGTACCGGCTACGATCCGCGGGCCATGATAAGCGTACTCAGAAAGCTCCAGAAGATTGAAACTACCAGCAACAGGAAGGGTTCATGGTTCTCGACCCACCCGCCAATCTCCCAGCGTATAAGGAACCTGGAATCACAGCTTGACAAATACCCTTACTCCACCTCAATGGCAAAGGTGCCGGATCGTTTTGAAAGAAGCGTAAAATCAAACCAGCTACGCAGATGATGTTTATGCCCGGAGATTCCATGAAAAATCCATTAACTTTAGGTTTTTCACCCTGCCCCAACGACACATTCATGTTCTATCCGCTGGTCCATGGTCTTGTGGATACCGGCGGCCACAGCTTTCACGAGCGGCTTGAGGATGTGGAAACATTGAACAGACTTGCGGTCACGGGTGTTCTGGATGTTACAAAAGTTTCATACGCGGTGCTGGGACATATACGCGAACAGTATGCCCTGCTTAAGGCAGGCAGTGCATTGGGGCGAGGCTGCGGCCCCCTGCTTGTGGCAAAAGAAGGGCTTGAGCCCTCACAGCTTAAGGGCAGAACAATAGCAATACCTGGTCGTTACACTACAGCGCATCTGCTTCTGCGCCTCTTGTGTCCGGAGCTTGAAAACTTTCTTGAGATGCCTTTTAACGAAATAATGGATGCTGTGATGACAGGAAGGGCCGATGCCGGAGTAATTATACACGAATCGCGATTTACCTATAAGGGATTCGGCCTTCACCAGATAATTGATCTTGGGGAATGGTGGGAAGGAGAAACCGGTCTGCCGATTCCACTGGGGGGGATTGTTGCAAGGCGTTCCCTGGGGCAGGAGACTATCGGGCTGATTGAAAATGCACTGGCCGCCGCAGTTGAATACGCCCGCGCCAATCCTCATGCAGCTGCTGCCTATATCAGGGAACATGCCCAGGAGATGAGCCCGGAGGTCTGCGCTTCACATATCGGACTTTATGTGAATGATTTTTCGCAATCTTTGGGCGATGAGGGTGAACGCGCCATTGGCGAGCTGTTACGACGTGCCGCAGCAGCAGGGATAGTCAATGAATCGGAGGTTTCATTGTTTATCTGATGGAGTAGGTGATGGGCTTTTTTCAGAGAAACCGTAAAAAACTGCACGGAGTTCTTCTGGATCATCCTGAGGACGGAAACGACAGATGCGTCGCCTGTGACGCTTCATGCTGTCGAGGTTTCCCCAGCGTAGAACTGACCGCTGAAGAGTTTGCCTCACTGGAAAGACTGGGGGCAAAACGGCTTGAATTTACCCTTAACGGCCACTATTATCTCATGATTGAAAACGGTTGTGAGTTTCTTGAAGGCAACCGTTGCGGTATTTACAATCACAGACCGGCAATCTGCCGACGCTTTACATGCACAGATGAACATTGAAAGGATTCAGATATGGATTGGCTGAACGACCCGCAGGCGTGGCTGGCTCTCTTGACCTTGACGGCTCTTGAGATAGTTCTGGGCATTGACAACATCATCTTTATCAGCATCCTTACAGGCAAACTGCCTGAAAAACAACGCCCAAAGGCACAGAAACTCGGTCTTGGCCTGGCCATGATAACCCGTCTGCTGCTTCTTTTTTCCCTTACATGGATTATGAAGCTTACCTCACCGTTTTTCCACATACTGGGTCATGGAATATCAGGCAGAGACCTGATCCTGATTGTGGGAGGAATGTTTCTGCTTGCCAAGAGTACAATGGAGATCCATGACAGGCTTGAGGGAGAGGAGCACCATTCTGATGGCAGTAAGGGCGCGGCCTCTTTCAACGGTATTCTGATCCAGATCATGTTTCTGGATATAGTATTTTCCCTGGATTCTGTAATCACTGCGGTGGGTATGGCCCGTCAGCTGGGTGTAATGGTTACTGCCGTTGTCATATCCGTAGGGATAATGATGTTTTTTGCATCTTCAGTCAGCCGTTTTGTTGAAAATCATCCCACAGTAAAGGTGCTGGCCCTTTCATTCCTTCTGATGATAGGGGTCGCGCTCATCGCAGACGGACTTTCCTTCCACATACCAAAAGGATACATCTACTTCTCCATGGCATTCTCCATCTTTGTGGAGATGATCAACATCAAGGTGCGAAAGAATTCGGATAAACCGGTAAAGCTCAGGCAGCAGATGGCTGAAGATTAACCTGTAAAAAACAGTTACTCACGCAAAGCCGCTAAGTTTGCTAGGTAAAACAGACGTTATATGCGCTTGTTTTATAATTGCGTCACGAATTGAGCTGGACTCACTACCAGCTGCTTTTGAGGGTGGAAAATGAAAAAGCGCGTGAGTGGTATATCCAGGAAGCCGCCACCCAGAACTGGTCTACCAGTGCCATGGAACGGCAGATAGGCAGACTCTATTACGAGCGTTTGTATGTTCCCACGCTCCAGCGTGGGAACGCATGTAGTGACGCTCCAGCGTCACGTCAAAGAAAAAGTATTTTAATGTGTTGCCGTCTGGCCCTACTTATCTCCAGCAAACTCCAATACTGTTCACTTAATTGCCACGATATGATTTTCTATTGCAACACGCATAGTTTCAGAACTCCTGATCTCCCAGATTTTTTTTCGGAACACAGGCATGCCACAGCAGCATCGTGTGCATGGTTTGCCATGTTATGCAGTCCTACTGTCAGTGTCCCTGCCTTTTCATCCGGGATAAATACGTTGACCGATCTGTGAAAAAGTATTTGCCTGCAAAGGCTCAGAATCCGGTTGCTTATGTGAATGCATAATCAGCAAAATTCTTTGGTTGCGAACCATATTAATGCGTCTTGTCCAAACAATAAAATATGTTATAGTGACTCCATGAAACCTCAAGAGAAGCAAATACTTGAAACATTCAAGCACATGCTGGAGAAAAGGGTGCATCTGAATGCATTTGCCCTTTTCGGTTCACGGGCAAGAGGAGATGCTGGGCGATATTCCGACATGGATGTTTTGGTGGTAGTAGATCAACTTGATACTCCTACGGCCGATTACATCAGCGATTGCGCTTGGGAGTCTGGTTTCGAGAGCGGCATTGTGGTTGTGCCGGTATCTTATTCAAGATCAGAATGGGAAGGTATTGAGAGCCAATCGCTTTTGGCAGCCAACATCAGAGCCGAAGGAGTATTCCTGTGAAGCAGGAAGAAAAAAACAACATTATCATCTATCGGCTTGAACAAGCACAAATTGCCTTGGATGATGCAATTTACCTGAATGCTGGGGGGCGAAGCCCGCAAAGTATTGTCAATCGTTGTTACTATGCCATGTTTTATGCAACGCTTGCCCTGCTACAGGACATTGGCAAGGCTCCCACCAAGCACTCAGGAATTATCAGCCTGTTCGATACCGAGTATGTCATGAAAGGAATCTTTCCACGAGAGTTGTCAAAAGATCTTCACAAGGCATTTGAATTGCGACAATCATCAGACTACAAGGTACGACCAACCATGTCCGAAGAACAGGTAAAAGAAGAGATCGATAAGGCATCACGTTTTGTTGAGGCCGTAAAGAGCTACTTTCAACAATTTCCATAAATAGACCACCCCAGCCCCTCCTTAACTACAGGAGGGGGGCTAAAAACATACTTCTAATGGCTTGCAATTTTATAACCGGAAAATGCTGATTTTTTTTGCGACTTTGCGTGAGACAAAAACTGTTTTTAGATTAAATTGTTTTTTACACCTGACTGTACTCCGCCGTGGGCCAGAAAGGTATTCCGCCTCTGGGAGTGAACTCCCCCCTGACAGTCAGCCAGACCGGGGCCAGCAGTTTGACAAGATCATTGCAGATCCTGTTTACGCTGGCTTCGTGGAACTCCCCGTGCATTCTGAATGACCCCAGATAAAGTTTCAGACTCTTGCTTTCCACACAGAGTTTGTCTGGCTTGTAATCAATAATAATTTTTGCAAAATCCGGCTGGCCTGTCATCGGGCATAGGCAGGTAAACTCCGGGCACTCGATATGCAGCGTGCCGGTACATCCGGCGGGGTTCATCTCCCTGTTGGCGAACGGGGACGGGAAAGACTCCAGCAGGCCTGCGTCAGGAGCGTCATAAACGTAACTTGTACCGCTTCCTTCCCCCAGCTTTTTCAAACCTTCATGCAGTTTCATTTCATCTCCTCCATGCCCATGCTTGCAAAGGCTGTTTCTTCAAGTAAAATGGATTCTATACATTTAAAACAGATTATTTTAATAAGCCTTTAGGTGAAATACCTTTGACAAA
>CAZXTZ010000181.1:1718-6404 GCA_964643645.1 uncultured Geobacteraceae bacterium | reverse complement strand
GGTGGCGTAGACAAACATCCCTTTTGCTTCAGGGTAGCGGGCCGCCAGATCAATGATAGCCTTGTACAGTTTTTTCTCGCCACCGAAGATCACATCGTTTTCCAGCATCTCGGTGGTAAAGCCTCGGCGGTACAGCTGTGAGCCGGATGAGCGTGCCCCCCGGTTATCCCAGGAGTTACCGGCGCAGGCGATCGGGCCATGTACCAGATGGATCGCATCGGTCACCGGCATCAGTACCACCCGGGCCCCATCGTAAGCGCAGGAGCGCTCTGTCCCTTCGCCAGGTTCAGACTTTTTACAGAACTTTGGCGCACCCTTGTCATGGGTCTCGCAATTATCAGTATCGTACCAATCAGGTTTTGCCATTGCTGCCTCCAGACAGGCGGCATCGTTGCTGCCCGTACCATGACTTTGCACCTGACGTGCCAACTGGACAAGATGCTGATTTAAATCACAAGTGTTTAGATCAAGCAATGCCAGTCGCTCCCATCAGAAACAGTTTCTGATGAAATTTTAGGCAACCGTTCCAAAGCTTTAATCTTGATAACGCAACTTGACAAATAATCAATATGTGGCAGAGTTCATGTGCTTGAATACTTGCCAAAGGAGTTATGTATGTCACTTTTCGGAGGCCTTAAAGTTACCAGTAGGCTCTACACCATCTACACCATAGTTATTTTCTGCAGTCTCATTATGTATGGGTTGGTGCAGTATTTTGTTTCCGACTCCGGGAAGAAAACCGAGGAAATATTCACCCACGAGGTAAGCGCCCAGGTACTGACCCTTGAAATAAGCGGAGAGATGAATATGGTCAGCCGCCTTTCCAGAAACATCATGCTGGGAACCGATCTGGATAAGGATCTTGGAGGAATTAAAAAACGAAGGGAACTGATTGCCGATCGTTTTGCCAAGTTGCTTAAGACAACATCCAGTCAGACAGAACAAGCCGCAATAAAACAGGCTGCGGATTCCACACTTGCATTTGTTGATAAGGTAATAGTCATGGTGGAGGCCATGCGCCCACTTGCACCGGAGTCACGCCATACAGCCTTTGCCAGTTACGAGAAAGAGGCAACTCCCCTTGCAATGGATTCACGCAAACATTTTGGCGAGCTGCTCAACACTGTTGCAAAGGAATACAAAGGGGCTCTCGATACAATTAAATCTGATAAACAGAAACTGGTTAACCTGTTGAATATTGCTATGCCGCTATACATTGTATTTCTAACTGTTATTATCTTTCTTATTGTCCGCTCCATTTCAGCTCCTCTTTCAAACCTCACAAAAACCCTTGAAAATATTGCCAGTGGCGAAGGTGATCTTACAAAGAGGCTCGAAATCAACGGTAGTTGTGAGTTCAGCAAAATTGCAACCATGTTCAACAACTTTATGGATACGCTCCAGAACCTGATAGCAGGTGTGAATCAAAAATCTGCCGACATGGTTGCTGCGGCAACAGATCTTGACACAGGATCAGACAAGATGATCGAGCATTCTGACCAGGCTGCGGGGCAGGCTGTGGCTGTGGCAACGGCCAGCGAAGAGATGTCTGCAACAACCGCCGATATTGCACGCAGCTGTCTGCACGCGGCAGACCGTGCCGAGGAGGCTGGCAGTACAGCTCAGAACGGAGCTGCTGTTGTACAGGAAACCCTGCGCTCAATGCAGGTTATTGCAGACAATGTTCAACAGACCGCAGAAACCATTAAGGGCCTGGGCACAAGATCAGACCAGATCGGGGCCATTGTAGGCACCATTGAAGATATTGCAGACCAGACAAACCTTCTTGCCCTTAACGCTGCAATTGAGGCTGCCCGTGCCGGAGAAATGGGGCGCGGTTTTGCTGTTGTTGCCGATGAGGTGCGGGCTCTTGCAGAACGCACAACCCGCGCAACCCGCGAAATTGCCGATATGATAAAGTCCATACAGCAGGAGACCGCGAAGGCTGTTAATGTAATGGAAGAAGGGGTTTCAAGGGTTGAGGAGGGAACTCAACAGGCTGCCAGATCCGGACAGGCCATTGATGAAATCCTGTTCAAGATCTCCGATGTAACACAGGAAATAAACCAGATTGCAACTGCAGCCGAAGAACTTACGGCCACCAACAATGAAGTTACCGGAAGCATTCACCAGATAAGCGACCTTATGCAGCTGAGTAACCAGCAGACAACGGACTCCGTCAACCAGATAAGCGGAATGATCGGTATGTTTGAGGAGTTGCAGACAACTCTGAATCAGTTCAAGTGTCAGGAAGATATCCGCACTGTTTTGCAAAAAGCCAAATCTGCCCACCTTTTGTTCACACGCAGGGTCCGCCTGCATCTTAAGGGTGAGTTAAGACTGGATACATCTAAACTTCCTGACCACCATACATGTGCATTTGGCAAATGGTATGACCATCAGGGCCAGGAGATGTGCGGCAGTCACCCGGCATTCGCCTCGATTGTAGACCCTCACCAGAAGGTTCATTCCCTTGGCAAGGCAGCTATCATGGCCTGCGATGGGGGAGACAGTTACAAGTCGCGTCAGCTTTGTAATGAAATGGTTGAAGAATCAAATAAACTACTGGCCCTGCTGGAAAGAATGAAATAAGTACCCACTTCTCCAATTTTTCGGGGGAGCCGAAAGTCTCCCCCGAAAAAACCGTTAATTATAACACCTTCCCTTGACATTCGTCACTTCCGTGGCACAATCCATTAAAATCAGGCAATAAACCTCTTAAGTAACCTAATGGGGCGTCAGGCATGATGTTGTCTCATAAAAAATCAGTATCGCTTATCAAGAGCTCAATATGCATGCTCATCCTCTCGGTTATGTCGTTTTCCTGGACAGCCGCTGCAATGGCAGAGAAGGACAGGACTCTTACCATGGGAGTCCTCTCTGTTCGTCCCAAACCTGAGACAATGGTCCGCTGGCAACCGCTGGCAGATTATATAAGCAGCAAAATTGACGGATATCATATTACCCTTCTGCCCCTTGACCAGGAAGAGCTGGAACTGGCCATGAAGCAGCAGCGCCTTGATCTTGTATTTACCAACCCCTCTGACTACATAAGGCTCAGCACCACTAACAGCCTGAGCGGCGCCCTTGTCACACTGGCAAATCAGGTAAACGGCAGACCTGTAACCAGTCTGGGGGGAGTAATTTTCACCAGAAGTGATCGTAATGACATAAAGATTCTGAAGGATCTCAAAGGCAAGAGAATCGCCTGTTTCAGCACAACCGGAGGACTAGGATCATACCCTGTCCCGGTTCTTGAATTTCACAGGGCAGGCATAAAGCTCCCTAGGGATGCCAGTCTCATAACAACAGGAACCCCGATGGACAGGGTTGTTGAGGCGGTTATAGAGGGCAGGGCCGATGCAGGTTTCATGCGCACCGGAATTATTGAAGATATGGTGAAACAGGGGAAGCTTGACCTGAGGCAATTAAAGATACTTAATCGCAAAAACAGCCCGGGTTTCCCCTTCATCCATTCAACGGATCTGTATCCGGAATGGCCCATAGTTGCCATGCCACGGTTGCCGGAGGAAACAAGCAGACAACTGGCAGCAGCACTGCTGACCCTTGATCCGGACAGCAGGACAGCAAGGGAATCCGGCATATACGGATTTACCATTCCCTCAGACTATATGCCTGTTGAACGTCTCCTCTACGAACTTCGTCTGCCTCCTTTTCAAAATGGAAGATATTTATCGTTTACAACTGTCTGGTTACAATACAAATGGTGGCTCATAGCCACTGTTGCTTCGACCATAACCATCTTTTTTCTGGCGTTCTGGCTTCTTGTAACAAATCAGAAATTAAAAAAATCACGTCATGATGCAGAATCCACAGCGCAACACCTTAGAACACTGATCCATACAATCCCCGATCTGGTCTGGCTGAAAAGTCCCGATGGCCTCTATATGGCCTGTAACCCCAGGTTTGAAGAGTTTTTCGGGGCTACGGAAAAGGATGTCATTGGAAAGAGCGACTACGATTTTGTTGAAAGAGAACAGGCGGATTTCTTCAGGGAACACGACAGAATGGCAATGGAAAAGGGGGGGCCATCCATAAATGAGGAGTGGGTGATCTTTGCCTCTGACGGCCACAAAGAGCTTCTGGAGACTGTCAAGTCGCCCGTGTTTGATAAGGATGGAAGAGTTACAGGCGTGCTGGGAATAGGACGGGACATAACCTCACGGCACGCTGTAGAAGGGAGTCTGAAGCTTGCCAACAACCTTTTGAACGAAGAGATCCAGAGTCGCAGGAAGACAGAGCAGGCGCTTCTTGCAAGTGAGGAGAGGCTTCGTATATTGATTAACTCCATGCCTGACATAGTCTGCTTCAAGGATGGAGAGGGGCGCTGGATTGAGGCCAACGATTTCGATCTGAAGCTGTTCGGTCTTGAAGGTGTTGATTACAAAGGCAAAACCGACTGTCAGCTGGCAGAGTACAGCCACTTCTACAAAGAAGCATTCCTTACATGCGACCAGAGCGACGAGATGGCCTGGAAAAACGGCGCACCTTTCCGGGCTGACGAGACCATCCCCAGACCTGACGGCACAACAATGACATTTGACATAATCAAGGTGCCTCTATTTGACGTGGATGGACTCCGTATTGGCCTTATTGTTGTAGGGCGTGATATAACCAGACGCAAAAAAATTGAAGAGGATTTCATAAACAGCGAGTTGCGATTCC
>CAZXTZ010000181.1:0-1618 GCA_964643645.1 uncultured Geobacteraceae bacterium | reverse complement strand
ATAACCAGACGCAAAAAAATTGAAGAGGATTTCATAAACAGCGAGTTGCGATTCCGCCATCTTGTCTCAAGTGCTCGGGAGGCAATTTATGTAATCCAGGATGGTATTATATGCTTCGCAAATCCTGCCTGCACAGAAATTACAGGAATTCCTGATGATGACCTGCTGGGCAAGCCCAGCAGGAGTTTTAATCCACCGGAAGAGGCCGATCTTATAGACGAATTCCATCGCAATCTCGCCAACGGCCTTACTGAAGGCTGTTTGAGAACAGTCAGAATACTTCTTCCTGATGGCTCAACAAAATGGCTGCATGTAAGCTCTGTAAGTTTCAGCTGGAATGGGGCACCGGCAACCCTAAACCTTGCCACGGATATAACAGAGCTGAAGAATGCCGAGCTTGCGTTGATCAAGGCAAAAGAGTCTGCCGAGGCTGCCAACAGGGCCAAAAGCGAATTCCTGGCCAATATGTCCCACGAAATCCGTACTCCAATGAACGGAGTAATAGGGATGGCTCATCTGTTGCACGGCACTCCACTGTCTGAGGAACAGGAAGAGTATGTAAACAATATAGAGGTATCCTCGAAAAGCCTGATGACACTGCTGAACGATATCCTTGACCTGTCACGGATAGAGTCAGGGAGAATGGAGCTTGAGAGGCTGGAATTTCCGCTTGGCAGCACCATTAAAGAGCTGATGGACAGTTACAGGGTAGAGATCCGCCACAAGGGTCTTCAGGTGGAGACAATCCTGCCCCACTGGATACCAGAAATGCTTGTGGGGGATCAGCTCCGCACACGTCAGATTCTGATGAACCTTCTGGGTAACGCAATAAAATTCACATCAAGCGGCAATATCAAACTTTCAGCGGAAACAGTTTCAGTGGAGGCAGCCAGGATACTCATACGCTTCACAGTTTCTGACACAGGCATAGGGATCCCCCGGAATGCACTTGAAAGGATATTTGCACCGTTTACGCAGGCTGACAGTTCAACCACTCGTAAATACGGTGGCAGCGGCCTGGGGCTTACAATATGCAGACGACTTGCAAAGTTGATGCAGGGAAGGATATGGGCTGAAAGCATCGAAGGTGCCGGTAGCTGTTTTCATGTTGAATTGCCGTTTGACATTGTTGATGAAAAACCCTGTAATCGGGAGATAAAAGATGAAACCGCAGTAAATCCGAAGCTTCAGCCTCAACTTTCCATACTTCTTGCTGAGGACAGCCCTATAAATGCCATGTTCATAAAAAAGGTACTTGAAAAGGCAGGTCACAGGGTTACCCATGCTGAAGACGGCAGTAAGGCTCTTGAAATGTTTGACGCCCAACGATTCGATTGTGTCCTGATGGACATTCAGATGCCTGTAATGGGTGGTGATGAAGCCGCAAGAATCATAAGAGAAAGAGAAAAGAGAAGTGGTGACCATATTCCGATAATAGCCCTTACAGCCCATGCGATGGATGAAGAGCGGGAAAGGCTGCTTAATAGCGGCTTTGATTCACATGTATCAAAGCCGGTTGATATTGAATACCTGACAAAGGCGATCCGAGATCTGAATGAACCATAAAGCCTTTACTGACCATTTTGCCAGAGTATCAAAAAACTACGCAGCCCATCGC
>CAZXTZ010000180.1:0-6484 GCA_964643645.1 uncultured Geobacteraceae bacterium | reverse complement strand
CTGGGCCCCTGCCTTTATCTGGGCATTAAGATATTCCATATCCATCATGGTTATCTTTTCCATCAGAGCGCCGTATATTTCCGGCGCAGAGTACATCATCCTTTTTATGTTAGCCCAATCCTTGGAGCCCTTGCCTTCAACCATGTAGCAGGCAAGGGTAAACGGAGCCCCGCCAAAACCTATGAGGGGAACCCTGCCGGCAAGTTCTTTTCTCAGGATCTTTATGGTTTCCATTACAAATGGCACATCAGCTTCCGGATCAGGAATCCGGAGGTGCTCGACATCAGCCATTGTACGCACAGGGTTTTCAAAGACAGGGCCCGGAACAAAATCAAGCTTCAGGCCCATCGGTTCCACTGGTGTAAGTATGTCGGAAAACAGTATTGCTGCATCAACGCCAAGTATATCAACTGGCTGAATAGTAACTTCAGCGGCAAGATCGGGAGTTTTACACAGTTCAAGGAAGGTACATTTTGAGCGGACGGCCATATATTCTGGCAGATAACGACCAGCCTGCCGCATAAGCCAGACCGGTGTGCGGTCAACAGGCCTGCACCAGCAGGCATCAAGAAAACGGTTGTTCATTGGATCACCTCGATTAATTGGAAACGGCGGTACTATAACATTACCTGATAACTCCATGCCACAAAAAAGCCGTGACAAAGGGTTGCTAAAGTGCGCCCAGAACCTTCATCAGGTGGGGCACCATCTGTTTTTTACGGGACATAACACCCTGTAGCTCGTAAAGGTTCGGCTCCTGCTGCGGGTAACCCATTATGTGGGCAAGCTCATTCTTTCCTTCTGCAAGCAAAAGCGTCGTTTCGCTGTATATGTCAGTAACCATGAGGGCCGCCATATCAAGCTTGTCCGCCTCTTTGACATCAAGCAGAATGCTGCGGATCTGTTCTTTCAGTTCATGAAACTCGTCGAATCCGACAACTTCAACCTGGCCTATGCCAAAGACCGTATCACCAGCGCTAAACTGCTTGAAATCGGCTCTTACTGCCTTTTCCAGAGACGAGTGGGATGCAAAGCCGCTGCATGATGCAAAGATGTCCCTGCCGAATTCCGAGTGTTCAATACCGGCTATCGGTTCAAGCCAGGCCACCAGTTCCCTGTCCCGCTTTGTTGTTGTCGGGGATTTCAGGATAACAGTGTCTGACATGATGCCAGCAAGAAGGAGTGAGGCAATCTGCTGATCCGGCTCCATTCCCCTTTCGCGGTAAAGGGAAGCGACCATCGAGCAGGTGCTGCCAACAGGCGCTGCCATGAATGTTATAGGCTGATTTGTTGGCGGATTTCCCAGCTTGTGGTGATCAATTACGGCCAGTATCTCTACAGATTCGGCTCCCGGCACTGCCTGGGACAGCTCATTGTGGTCAACAAGTATCAGTGCATATGGAAGAGGTGTCAGCAGTGATGATTTTGTTGCCACCCCTGCGATTGAGCCATCCGCCTCAAGCGCAATCACGGCAGGCTCCCCTGAATGAAGTAATTTCAGCCTGAGATGCTCCAGAGAGTCCATCACTCCGATCTGCTCGAACTTATTATCAACAAAACAGGACAGCGGTGTGGAAAGGCGTGTAAGTGAGGCTGCTGTTGCGGTGTCAAATGGCGTCGAAAGCACAGCAACCCCCTTTTGGCAAGCCAGTTTGAGAAGGTCTTCCCGCACAGGCAGGCCGCCGGTCACAATCAGAAGCCTGACTCCGGATTCAATGGCAGACAGATGAATTGACGGACGGTCGCCGGTCATAACAAGAAGCGTGGAAGGATCGTACCCCTCAATTCTTTTGCTGAATGACTCTTCCGTCATTGCGCCGATAAACAGATGCAGATGCTCAATTTCGTCAGTCATTTCACCACACAGGACTGTTGACTCAAGAGTAGTGACAAGTAACTTAAGGGAACTGTCAACGCCACGTCGCCGGTCTGTTCCGGCAACAAGATATTTTTCAGATAGTTTGAGAAGAGACACAACCCCTATCGGCTTTTGCTCATCATCAACCACAGGCAACACACGGATGGCATGGCGGTGGAACAGTTCCAGGGCATCCCTCAGGGGCAGATTCATCAGTGCAGTCACAGGGCTTCGGCTTACTACATCCTTTACCCTTGGATGGACGTCGGCAAGATATAGCGGGGGGGCAATGCCGAGGCGTTTAAGGATGTATGATGTCTGTGGATTCGGGGTTCCTGCCATGGCGGGGATGACGTTTGTCTGCCCGAGGGCGTGCCTGAAGGCAGCATATCCGATGGCCGAGGCTATGGAATCGGTATCAGGGTTCCGGTGTCCTATTACGTAGATCTTTTCATGCATGATTTTCGCTCCGGGGTTGTCTGGTGGGGCATGATATGCCAGAATGCGATACCATGCATCAAAAAATGAAATGAATCGGGTAAAGAATATATGCCAGACACTAAAATAATGGATGATCTCAGGCAGCGTCAGGACTGCTTTGATCAGCTCTGCATCGCCTGGTGCGGAGAATACCGGCATGGTGGCGGCAATATCCATTGCGGTAAAGGCTGTTCCGGCTGTTGTTCACTCGTGGTGAACTGTACCTTTCCAGAGGCAATTCTGGTTGCGCAGAATCTTGACAGACATCAACTGGAACAGCTGAAGGCAAGGATACCATGGATAAAAAGGGCAGCAGAGAGATCTTTAAGCCTAAAGGAATGGCTGGCAGCCTATCGCAATGAGGCCGGGCCATGCCCTTTTCTTGACCTGTCAGGCAACTGCGCTGTTTATGAGGTTCGCCCCATCTCCTGCCGCTCTCTTTTCTCAACAAAACCAAAGGAGTGGTGTGTAACAGACTTTGCGGAGTTATCGAGCCATGAAAAGCAGCTGTTCATTGAATCCCTTGACAGTAATCTGGTTGCTTTTCCAACCCACTACGCAGCAACTCCGCAGGATATAGGCAGGGAGCTTGAAGAGGCGACATTAAGGCAGATGGAGGCTGAATACGGTTTTTCCATGATGGGATGCCTGCCCTGGATGGTATGGCTTGAGCTTGAGCATCAGATGGGCGGACGCCTCGCAGGTGGTTGTGAGGCGGTGAAGGAATATCTTGAGGAGAGAGAACTTCTTGATCCATACCTGTTGATACTTGCCGGTTAAATCACTTTGAAGGCTTTATTTATGCCACTTCCAAGGGCTCTTTCAACTAAATGCGTGTAAGAGACATAACTGGAGTTCAGGATTTAGCAAGTTGCAATAAAACAATATTATGCTAAACAGATTAATAATTACTCAACAACTCCCCAACAAAACGGTATGACTGGAGATGTTTAAATGTTCAAAAATATGAAGCTTTGGGCAAAGATAATGGTGGCCATGGTAGCCTCAAGTCTTATTATCTGCGCACTGCTGGTCGCCAGTAATTTAAGCAGCATGTCGAGATTGATACAGGATGCGGAGCGCAATGCACTGGATGTCCACTTGAAGTCCATCACCAACAGTATTGCATCAGAGAGTAAGAATGCTGAGACCATGAGCGCACTTGTGGCAGGAATTCCGCTTGTGAGGGAAAAGTTTGACGCAGGTGACCGCAAGGCCCTTGCAGATCTTTTTCTCCCCGGATTCAAGACACTTCAGGATATGTACGGAGTTGAACAGTTTCAGTTTCTGCGTCCCCCTGCAACATCATTTTACCGAGTACACAAACCGGAAAAATTCGGGGATGACCTTTCACAGATGCGCCACACAGTTGTCAGCACCAACAGCGCCCGCAAACCCACCAGAGGTATGGAATACGGTGTTGCCGGTCTTGGTGTCAGGGGAATGGTTCCAGTTTCATACTCGGGGCATCATGTTGGTGTAATTGAGTTCGGCATGAGTTTTGGCCAGCCTTTTTTTGATAATTTCAAGGCCCAGAACGGTGTTGATGCTGCCATGTATCTGTTTGACGGCAAAGGATTCAAGACCCTCGGCTCGACCATCGGCAAGGAACCGCTTCTTTCCGACGATCTTCTGAACAAGGCCATGGCCGGACAAGCGCAGCTTGAGCGCCGTTCTTTAAAAGGGGTTCCGCACGCCATCTACGCATCGGCGGTAAAGGATTATTCCGGTAAACCGATTGGCGTGGTGGAGATTGCCATGAACACCAGCAGTTATGATTCAGCCCTGAATGCGGCCCGAAGAAACGGTATACTTCTGGGGCTTCTGGCCCTTGCCATAGGTGTTGTTATTGCCATAGTCGCTTCCAGAAACCTTGTGAAACAGCTGAATGTAGTGCTGGCAGGCGTTAACCGCGTAGCCCAGGGCGATCTTTCAGATGAGATACATATTGATGGCGGCGACGAGATAAGCCTGTTGGCCAGAGCTACCAACAACATGCGTAAAAAGCTCCACGAACTGGCATCCGAGGTGCGGGCCAATGCAGACGCTGTAAACCGGGCTGCGCAGGAAATTACGGCGGCGGTGGAAAGCCAGGCTGCCACATCAACAGAAATGTCTGCCTCTGTAGCAGAAATCACTTCTACTATGGAGGAATTCTCAGCTTCCTCAACCCAGATTGCCGATTACTCCAAAACGGTTGTTGAGATTGCCAACCAGACCCTTGACGGGAGTCGCAAAGGTTCTGAGGCGATGCAGTCGGTTCTGGGCAAGATGGATGATATAAGGATTGACAACCAGCGGAGTTTGCAGGAGATCGTTGATCTTGGTGCAAAATCGAAACAGATAAGCAAGGTTATGGAAATTATCAACGATGTTGCCGACCAGACCAAGCTGATTGCCTTCAACGCAGCCCTTGAGGCTTCCAGCGCAGGTGAGGCCGGCAAACGGTTCTCGGTTGTTGCAGCAGAGATCCGCCGCCTTGCGGACAGCGTTACAGACTCAACAAATGAGATAGAGGCAAAGATCAGCGAGATCCAGGATTCCATCAGCCGCCTGGTTATCAGCTCTGAAAAAGGTGCCGGCGGCATCTCTGCAGGTACAGGGGCCAGCGCCAATACAGCTGAACGCTTGAATGAGATTGTCTACGCAGCCAGTCAGACAAGCAACTCGGCCCAGCAGATATCACTTTCAACCCAGCAGCAGAAGACCGCCAGCAGCCAGGTGCTGGTGGCTCTGCGTGAAATTGTCACAGCAAGTACCCAGACCGCCCAGTCAATTACCCGGATCTCCCAGGTAAGCAAGGAAATGTCGGGGCTGTCATCAAAGCTCTCCCAGGTTGTTGATCAGTTCAAGCTTGAACAAAAAGGTTAGACCAGATGCCGGACAACAAGATCAGGGTTCTCCTTGTTGACGACTCCAGCATGGTTCGGGGGATGCTTAAGGAGATCCTTGAGCAGGAGCCGGACATGGTGGTGGCCGGTGAGGCCCAAAACGGGCAGGAAGCCATTGAAAAGGCCAGACTGCTTAAGCCCGGCCTGATAACTATGGATCTGGATATGCCGGTCATGGGGGGGATGGAGGCCATCACTTCCATTATGGGGGACAAGGCTGTTCCTATTCTTGTAGTAAGCGGCGAGACTGATGCCCAGAAGGCTTACGAAGCAGTGCGTCGGGGAGCTCTGGATCTGGTTGCCAAGCCAAATGTCAGTAATACCTCCGTAAGGGAGTTTGTTTCAAAGGTCAGGATGCTGGCAAATGTGCCGGTAATTACACATATAAGGCCGTTGTACCTTGACAGCCCCAACGACAGGGGAACCGCTGCGCCAAACAGGTCACCGCTCCATTTCATTAAATCTGAAGCCGTTTCAGATGGCCCAGCCTGCCAGGTTTTTGCCATTGCCTCTTCAACCGGTGGGCCCCAGGTGCTTGCCCGGATTCTTCCCCGCTTGCCTGCAGATTTTTCCTGCCCGGTGCTTATTGCCCAGCATATTTCCGAAGGTTTTGCGGCCGGAATGGCAGAATGGCTGTCAGGCCTCTGTAAATTGCCGGTAAGACTTGCAAAACATGCTGAACCTGTACACCCCGGTTCCATTTTTCTGGCTCCGCCGGAATACCACTGTACTGTCAACAACTCCCGACAGATACAGTTGATGGAGCGTAGCGAACATGATCTCTATCGCCCAAGCTGCGATCGTCTGCTCGAATCTGTGGCATCAGTATACCGTGCCGATGCAACAGGCATAATACTTACCGGTATGGGCAAGGACGGGGCCCAGGGAATCGGCGCAGTTCTAAGGAACGGTGGCGTCACAATTGCACAAAACCGCGAAACATCACTGATATACGGCATGAACCGGTGCGCCATAGAAGCAGGTGCTGTGCAGCATGTACTGGCGGAGTCAGACATTGCGGAGGAGATGATCCGGCTGGCACGGAGGCGGATGTGACCGGCATTTCCCTTGCCCCTTTTAAAGAGTACATCACCGAGGCTTGTGGCCTGCGCTTTGATGATGGCACTGGTGAAGCAAAACTCGGCATGGCGCTGGCGGGGCGGATGCAGGAATCCGGCTGCGCCGACCAGGGGGATTACCTCGGACAGATAAAGAGGGATCGGGATGAATTTCAGTGTCTGGTCAACCTTCTCAC
>CAZXTZ010000179.1:0-6499 GCA_964643645.1 uncultured Geobacteraceae bacterium | reverse complement strand
GTTTCCAGATGGTTCGGAGTCTGCACAATTCTCGACCATCGCTGGAACTTTCTATCCGATGAATCATAGTGCAGGGTGAATCCTGAAGCAATAGGCAGCCCGAGCGGATGATCTCTCCATAAACCCCCTCTGAACGAAATCCAATTTCTATTGACGAAATAACGCAGTTTTCTGCTGTTTCATCGGGCGTGGCCTCCAGGGCCCATCCGGCGTATACCGTGTTGTTTACATGGCGGTTCTGGTCAAGGTCTGCCCGAAGTACAGGAAGTTCAATCAAGTTGGCGCAAGCACCTTCAAGAACAGGCAAAGTTGAAAAAGGGTCGTTAATTGCCCGCTCATTCATCAGGCCGTAAGAAGGCAGGTGGTCTTCTATCCTAACCGGCCTGCGGGTTTCCATGTTCAGAACTGCCCATGATGTTGTGGCCCTTCCGATTATTGCTTTCTCTACATCAGTAAGATAGTAGTCTCTTATTGAAAAAAGTCCTTGTCTTGTCACTGGCCAAGTACTCACAACAATAGGTTCATAACATCTCGGATAACGCTCAACCTGTAGTGTAAGGCGAGAAAGCACCCAGCTGAGCCCTCTGGCTGACAGTTCTTCAACGGATACACCCATCTCTTTTGCATGAGCAATTCCGGCATCCTGTAGCCATGTCATTACAACAGGAATACGAACCATTCCCCGCTGGTCAACTTCATGGTATCTGGCTGAAAAACAAAGTTCAATCGGCTCTGCCTGAATGCTATTCATCATCTGAGTCTGTCTGGGTGATGGCGCGTTTTCGCATATAGATCTGCCCGGCAAGGTCAACCATTATAATGGCTGATATGATAAGGATAAGGGTTGTTTCCTGCCTGAAATAGGCAAGGCAGTTAAAAAACATGTAGAGGGTCACCACCCCTGCAAGCATTTTGCGGATGTTTTGAACAGGCGCTCCTGTTGTTTCAGTTCGCTGGCCGGGCGCAAGGGTCAGTAAACTGGGGGCCATGTAATAACCTACACTTGCATCCACGATTATGAACACGATATTGACAATAAACACTGCAAGCAGAATCTGGTCAGACATCCTCTTCTCCTGAAAAGCAAAAATAAAAAACCCCGGATTTTGTCCGGGGGTCAATCAAGGTGTCTGTTTCAGCGCACGGCCGAAAAATCAGATTCCTCAGCCACCGCTCGCAGAACAGGCAGCCGGCTTGGGGGCCTCGGTCTTGGGACAGTAGCCCGAGTTGTACCAGCCGTTGCCTTTAAGACTGAAAGCGGCCTGGGAGATCATTTTTTCTACCTGACCTCCGCAGTTGGGGCACTCAGTAGCAGGCGGGTCTGAAAACTTTTGGCGCAGTTCATACTGGTGATTGCATGATTTACAGCGGTACTCGTACATCGGCATGGCAGCAGCCTCCTGCAAATATTCGTTATCCTGAATATAGTTATTCTATTGCAGGTTTGTCAAGTGGGCGCAGAAAAACAGCAAAGGCCCCACTACCACCCATAGCTTGCGGGGCGGGAGCAAACTCAATCACCATGCTTCGCCCCTGCTCCCTTAGCCATCCGGCCACCGCCTGCTGCAAGACAGGCGGACCTGAAGACCTGTTCCCCTTGCCTGTTATGACAAGCACAGCCTTTTCCCCGGACCTTCGAGCCGAATCTATAAAATCCGACAGCGAACGCAGGGCCTCCTCTCTTGTGAGTCCATGCAGGTCGAGCTGCCTGTCAAGTGAGACGATTCCGCGTTTTAACTGCCTGAGACGGTTTCCGGAAAGGGCTTTGATTTCATCTTCTGCATAGCTCTGGTCCTCAAAACGGACATCTAGCTTCAGTTTTTCAACCTCTTTGAGAAAGTCTTTTTTGGCCGTAATCTGTTCACGGGGCAGGGCTGGTTTGGGGACTGTTGACTGATTTGTTGTTTTAAATGATTCCCCTGTTGCTATACGCTTTTTTTTTGAAGGAGAATTTTCATCAAGCAGTCGAACCCCGGTCATTGCCATTGCAAATAATTCTTCATCCCCATTTTCGTTAAAGGTCTTATCAGGTGAACTCTTTTTTTTGGCCGGGAGCGGCTCTGGCTGTTCCTTTTCAACAGCCAGAGTTTTAAGTGAAGCAAAGGCAGATGTATGAAATTGTGGCTGAGGTGAAGGCTTGATCTCCTTTTTTATCTTTTTTGCCATATTTGCTAACCTCCTGATGAAGCATACATAAACCATGGAATAACAGCAGCAGCCAGCACCAGGATTGAAGGTACCAGAAGGCGACGGTACACAACAGCGGTGTCGGCCTCGAAAAATTCCCTTGTAAGCACAAAACATAGATGAACAGGTGAAAGCATTACACCGGCAAAACCTGAGGCAAATGCAAGTGACTCAAGCCAGAGAGATGGGTGTCCAGCCCCCATCAGGGGAAGAAGAAGGGGAAATGTTATTCCTACATATCCTACGGTAAGGCCTGTCATTATACCAGCTATGAAAGGAATTACAGCAACCACCAGTGGAACCGGCAGGGCAGAGGAAGCAAAGAAAGCTGATATTCCTGCTATGGCTCCGGTTGACCGCAGGACTTCCTGAAAAAACATTATACCAAGCACCAGCAAAAGGGCCTTGTATGAGAGACTTTCCCTCAATACTTTCACAATTCCGTCAGGGGGGTAACGATGGGCAATAAAAAGAACAAGCACACCACCAGCAAGAGCAATAACAGAACTTACATTGAAGATCACAACAAGCAACAGGGATATGAGTATAGGAGATGACATCAGGAGAAACTGCCAGATATTTTTTAATTTTGCGTTGCCAGCCGGGGCAGTTTTTTCAGCTGACGACGGAATTCCCCTGAAGCAGAAAATTGCGCCACCGAATATCACTGTCAGGGCAAAGGGGAGATGGGCCAGAAAAAGCTGCCGTGTTGATATGCCGGTGAGACCTGAAGCCAGGATTATTCCAGGATAGAGAGGTGACACATACTCCCATATATGGCGGTACCAGTAATTTATCAGTGCTTTCTGCTCTCCGCTCACATCCATTCCCCGGGACGCCTCCCCCACCATCGGGGCCGAAAAGACAGCCCCGCCAGGCGAAGGCAGCATTCCTATCATGGCAGGCAGGGAAGCCATTACAATCCTTCTGTCTTTTATTGCTGCAGAAAGAGAGCTGACCATTTTCCCCAGCATACCTGTGGTCCTCAGAATGTTTTCCATAACCATAGTAAGGGCCAAAGTTGCCGTCATCTCCAGAGATTTTGGAGCGGCCACAGCCATCCAGGCAGCCTCTGCAAAGCGAAGCGGTGGAAGCATGTAAAGTAATGCAAGAAGTCCGGCTCCAACAGGCATTACTACAGTCATGGATACATTCCGGCGCAGTAGCAGTATTATTACTGATAAAACCGTGCCTGTGAGGAGGATATCTTTCATACAGGGATTTCAGTCAACCTGGGTAGCCTTCTGGCTAAGGGAGTTGAATATCATGTCAAGAACCGCCTTCTGGCGGACTTCATGTTTGTTGAGAACAGCAAGGCAACTTCCCATGGGGCAGTATTCACGAAGATAATCAGGATCCCGTCCCGAGAGGATCACTATCCTGTTTTTGTCAACACCTGCCTGTACAGCGAAGTTAAGCAGCTTCCTGCCGTCAAGGGTAGGCATCTCGAAGTCTATCAGAATCAGTGAATAGGTTGCAGACCTTATATAGTTCAGGGCTTCCAGTGGGTTGTTGCAGACATCAACCCCAAGCAGCGGAAAATTTTCGGATATGTATTCGCCAAGTATGCGTGTAAAGACAATATCGTCATCTATGAGCAGAATACTGTTCATTGGCACCTCACTTGATAAGCCTTGTTGCCATTGCCAGAGAATGCATCGGCACTGTAATGTCCAGATCTTTTGCCACCTTGAGGTTTATCACCAGATCAACCTTTCTGGGTGTTTTTATTCCCAAGGTGTCGGGACGCACACCATCCAGTAGTCTTATAACCGCATATGCAGCCGACTGCCCCTGCTCTTCCGGGCTTATCTCAAGTGAGACAAGGGCGCCCATCTTTGCGGAATCAGGCATTGAAGAAGCAACCGGAATACCTGTCATTTTGGCCCTGCGGACAATCTTTTCAAGCTGGCGGGATACAATGGTGCTCTCAGTTAATATTATTGCATCGGAATTACTGTTAATGGCTTCTGTGGTTGCTGCTTCAAGAGACGCCTGATTAATGGCGTTAATCTCCACCATAAGTATGCCAAGCTGTTTGGCAGATTTGCATAGATCATAATATTGCCGTAAAGAACCTGGCTCCCGGCTGTTTAGAATAACTGCAACCTTTTGAAGCTTTATCATGCCATGTAATGCCCGGATCAGGGTTATCATCGGAACACGCGCAGATATTCCGCACAGATTGGAAGGCTGGGGGCCGTCAGGCAAAATAGCGTCAGAGGCCACAAGTTTTGTGTCATCACCTTCCTGAAGCATTGTTGCGACAGCGGCTGCACCGTAGGCAACTACTACATCAGGTTTTGATGATACTATCCTGCGGGCTGATGCCACCCATGAAGAGTTGTCAGGAGTTGATGTGTATGTTGTTATGTCTGATGCCGAATATCCCAATGAGTACATTGTTTTCAGAAAATAGCGATGGGCTTCGCGGTATCTTGGCAGATCACTTGAAAGGAAGGCCGCCACATTTTTGCCTGAAGCATCTGCAGATGACGAAAGAATCATCAGTATGAACAAAAACGGGATTATCCGAAACGTGACAGTGCAATTCAATACTTTGCTCCTTAAAAAAGGTAGGGCGAACGGTTTGAAAAAAGCGGTCTGTTCCGGTAAATAACGCTGCTTACCCATAAAATGGCTGCAACTGTAGCAAGGTTGTTAAGAACAAGCCAAAAGGAGTCAATCGGCGTTCCCTGAATCCTTTCAAGCTGGGTTCTGGGCAAAAATAACAGTGAAACCAGAGTATTAGCAACTTCGAGCAGATTATATGCAATCAGAAAATACCATGTGAGGCGCTGCTTCTGCCAAAGGCCGATAAAAAGATAAAGACATACAATGGTGTTTATCGCAATGAATATCCTGGCAGCAGTTCCCTCCAGAATGCTTCCCATAAGGGCAACCGGATGACCATAGCTGCCTGCTGTCAAGACGAGAAGAAAAAAATAAAGCCCTGTAAGCATTATGAGGGGTCTTGGCCTTGATTCCTCTTCACTGTCTGAACGTATGCCACCGGTATTCATCAGCTTTTTTTCTTTCTCATGTCACTTGCAGCCACACCGGCAAATATCACCAGCAGTATAAGACCAATAAAAAGCCAGTCTGCATTACTGAAACCGAACAATTAACACCTCCCTCGCACAGCATCTGCCTTGTCATTCTGGTTAACCGCACGATAACAATGCTCCAGAAACCGGTATACCCCTGACATCGGAAACTGGGAACAGAAAACAGCATCTTCAAGCACATCTTCCACAATTGCGGCTGCCTCGTAATACTGTTCTTCCTGATGCTGTTCAAAGGCAACTGAAAGGGCTGTAAGGTAGTCTACAGCCGGGACTTTGGGAGCCTCGCCACGCTTTACAGCAGCAATTCGGGCCTGCAAATTACTGCGTTCAGCACCGTCAAGCTTTTCCGTTAGTGGCTCCCAAAGACTTAGGGCCTGTTCGTAATGCCCAAGAACATAATGGGTTTCTCCCAGCTGGTAACTTACATGCAGATCGTCAGGAGCCAGTTCCAGAGAACGGGCCAGGCATTTCTCTGCCCCGTACCATGATTGGACTGCCTGGTGGGTCGCCTCCATCCGGCTCCCTTTTTCCATGAGAGTCCGTCCGATCTCTGCCCATAGAGCGGCTTTGTCCGGTTCAAGAAGGGCCATTATCTTAAGCAGGTTTGTCTTTCGGTTCAGGTATGGAACATCAGCCTCCCTGATGTCAAACATGATGGCTTCCCCGCCTATCTCTGCAATAAGATGCGGGTAGCCTGACTGCAATACACGGGCATAATCAACGGCGTAGTTGCAGTCCGGATTCTGACGCAACGCAGAGAGCATCCCCTCCCCGATCTGATCGTAACCCGGCTGTCCCTGTTCAAGGGCCAGACGATAGTTTTCTTCAGCCAATGGAACAGGGAATTCCCACGGGATATTTACCCGTCCGTCCCGCCCGGTAATATGAAAATCAACAGGAGGTTGAAAGTAGCTGATGCCGTCCAGTCTGGTTGGTTCGATACAGTTCTGTGTCACACGATCTCCTTAAGGCTGGCGGTCTGGAAAAGTATTCAGGCCTGCGTCCACGCCTATCATTTTGTAAATATGCACACCGTCCCAGGGTTCATCCATTATGCCGTCGTGAATGGCCCAGCTCCGCCCCCAGGCAGTCTTTTCCATCCCTGGCATCCTGAATGGTGTGGATCTGTCGAGACGCTCAAGCAGAGTGCCTCCACAATGAAATTCCCGGTCAATCTCCAGCATCAGACGACGTCCTGTCAGATAATCAAAGCCGTATTTTTCATACCTGACCGCATTGTCATA
>CAZXTZ010000178.1:3106-6522 GCA_964643645.1 uncultured Geobacteraceae bacterium | reverse complement strand
GGGGAAGTGCGTTTACCGTCCGCATAGGACAAAGGAGTTTCAGTCCCCCGAAGGGGCAAATCACGCCATAAGCAGTCCCACCGCCGGGGGAGGGGCGGCCGCGTAGCAAAATCCCGTTTCAGTCCCCCGAAGGGGCAAATCACGCCATAAGACCTTCCTTGGGATTGCACTCATAACCAGCGTCGGGCTGACGAGTGTTTCAGTCCCCCGAAGGGGCAAATCACGCCATAAGCCCATGACATTCTTCTGTTTTATGACTTTGGCGATTTTGGATGAACCTTATAATACTTACTTCTTTCATAATGTTACAGCAAAATCAGTTTCTCTTTCGCAAATCGTAGCCCTGAAAATTTCAAAAACCTCGCAACTTGAACAAAAACTGCTCTAACCTCCTGAATTGTTATTAAAATCGCTTTCGCAAATCGTTTTGTGTTTTTATGCAGCAAAACGATTTGCGAAAATCATGGCAAAACCGGGAAAACAGGCCTGCAAGCAACATATTGATACTATTACTTTTTCTAGCCGCCTCTCAGCCGGCTAAAAAACCAATTTTCGCAACAGTTTTTCGGAAAAGGCCTTTTAGGGGTACAATTCGTGATAATCAGGTTGCCGATAGAACCCTGCCGCATAAAGGCATTTTGTAACATGCTGATTTTATTGCAAACGTCTGAATGGTGGTTTTCGCAAATCAAAAATGCCCCTGCAAACAAACTAACCATCCATAATCAAACATATATTTCACAATTTTCAGCTTACCAGACATGCAGATGTGAAAGCCGATTATGTTTGCAATTGCATTCTGCTGCAGATTGCAGCAATCAAGACTTCAGTCATACCACAACAACAATATCCCTTGGCAGGCCTGTTACTCCCTTGCGCTCTACCTTGTCTATGCAGTTTTTGCAGAGAGTGTAATACAGAAGAGAGTCTCCGGTCTTGACCCTTCTGGCAAGCCGGCCTTTAAGCTTTTCAAGATGGGTATCGGTAAGCAGGCATTCAAAAACGCTCTTGTTTACCCTTACACCACACCCTTCAAGCAACTTGGCCACCTGCCTGCGGCGTTTGTCGTCTTCTATGTCATATGCGATTACGATAAATCTCTTCATTATCCGCTTATTATAACCCCATGGTGATTAAAGCATCTCCCAGGGTATGGCTGTTATTCTTTCTGTAATTTTTTCAGGCAAACGTCCTCTGAATACCACATATCCCCGCTCCACCCCGTACTCATCCATGAAATTGACAAGCCCTTTGAGGCTGCCAGCGCTTACTGAACTGCCTGACTTTATCTCTACAGGGATAAGTGAACTGCCTGTATCAATAATGCAATCAACCTCGGCTCCCGCTGCTGTGCGCCAGTAGTATACCTTCCAGTCCAGGCCGGACTGCCGGATTCTACGGATTATCTCAAGTATTACAACATGTTCAAAGAGACGTCCTGCATCAGCGTTTGCAAGCTCGGCCGAAATGGGAAATCTGGCCAAGGCATTTCGCACCCCTGTGTCAAACAGGTAATATCTGGGTGTGGACAATATTCTTTTACGGCTGTTGCGGATAAACGGTTCTACCCTTTCCGCCACAAGGGTGTCTTCAAGTATGGAATAGAACTCTTTTACTGTTGGCACGCTTACCCCGGCATCCCGAGAGATTGATGAAAGATTGGGATTTGTGCCTGACTCACGGGCGGCAAGTTCCAGGAATCGGCCAAAGGCTCCTACATTGCGGGAAAGAGCCTCTGCCCTGATCTCTTCCTCAAGGTATATCGTAGTGTAGTCCTCGTCAGACTCTAATGCCACTGCCGGCAACGCACCGTACACCATAGAGTGTTCAAGGCTGTAGACTGTGTTGTTGATGTTTTCCCTGCTGCCGAACAGACCTTCACCCGACTGAAGCCAGCCAAACTCGCCCCATGTCAAAGGATCAAGCCTGTATGAGCGCACCCTGCCGGGAAGCAGGTTGGCCCCACGACGTCGAAGTTTGCGGGCCGATGATCCGGTTATTACAAAACGAGCCTTGCCTTCGTCAATAAGATACTGGACTGCATCAAAAAGCTCCGGCACCTTCTGGGCCTCGTCAATGAACACCAGGGGAGGCTCCGGTGATGCCTCCACCTGACGGATCAGCCTTGAAGGGTCTATCTCCAGTTCATGACGGATTCCGGGGTGTTGCAGAGGAAAGGTCATAACTGTGGCAGAATTTTCTATGGCCTGATGCACAAGAGTTGTCTTGCCTGTCTGCCTGGGCCCCAGCAGCAAAAGGGAGTTGCCTTTATTCAGGCGCTCGGCAAACCGACCATAAAGAGTTCGCAATAATGGCTTAAATATACCTTGCATATTTAAAGCTTAGTTCACACAATAGAAAAACGCAATAAAAATAATAACTCAGCGATACCTTTACCACTTCGCCACGTATGGCTTGTATTCTGGCAGGTCTCCCTGGAGATAGGCGGCCACGTTTGCAGCCTGCTCGTTTATTATCTCAAAGAGTCTCATCTCTCTGCCCCGGAACTTTTCAACAGTGTTCGCCCGTTCAAGCACCTCTTCGGCAAGCCTGCTCCTTGTTTCCTGAGACAGCAGATTCCCGTCCATCTTCAACTCTACCCGTTTGTTGATCATCGAATAGACCACCCTGTCGACAGCCTGGGGCCTGAACTCTTCTATAAGATCAAAGACCAGGGTCGGCTTGCCTGCCTGCGGCACATGCAGAAAGCTTATGTATGGGGTCATGCCTGTCTTGATGACGGCGTTCCATATCTTGCCGTACAGTATGGCGTAACCATAGTTAAGAAGACTGTTAACCAGATCCTTCGCCCCCTGGCCTATCCTGCCTTCAAAGACTATCATCTCGTCAAGCAGTGGCTTAACTGTGTCCCAGTAGGCTGCGGCCGCCCTCCCCTCTATGGAGAAGAGCTTGCCCCTTATAATGTGATGGGGGGCATCCTCAAGTCCCTCTATCTCATCGCATATCTTGTCCATTGCCTGCAGTTTTACCTCAAAGGCGCTTACAAATTCAGGATCTACAGTTTTCCGGTACTTGTTGTAGTATTTCAGAAGGTTCATCTGGTTCTTAATCTTGCCCCTCACAAAGGTTTTGGCAAGTTCTGTGGCCTTGCCGGTGTCTTCTGCCGCAAGCTGGGCCCGCTGAACCTTGTAGTCTGTGGCATGAAACGGATGAAGCCTGGCGTAGGGCTCGCCGCTGTGCTCTACAAAGTCAATGGGTATGCGGTTCCTTGCGGCCCATGATATGACGTTGGTCGAGAGGCTCACTCCTGCTGCGGTGATGAATATATGCTTCAGGCTGTTCATGGGGGCCTGGTGGATTACCGTACCGCGCTGTTTTACAACAAGCCCTTTCCGGGTGCTGCCGATAGAAGTTCCGGGGGTGGATACAACCAGCTCAAAGCCTGCCGCCTCCAG
>CAZXTZ010000178.1:0-3096 GCA_964643645.1 uncultured Geobacteraceae bacterium | reverse complement strand
CGGGGTGAAGCGGCCCCCATCTGCGGTTCCGCCCTCTTTTCACTCTTTTTCCGCTTCTGGCAATAGGCAAGCAGCTCCTTGATTTCCCGATTCCGGTTTATCTGCCATGTTTTGGACAGAAATTTGACTTTATTGAGAAGTTCTATGATCTGCTGCTTTTTGACCTCGCCGTTTGCGTACCTTTTGCGGGCCTCTTCCTTAAGCGCACTGAAAAGGGCCTGATCAAGTGGCTCAAGAAACATCTGGGGCAGTATCCTGCCGTAGTAGGCATCGATCCCCTGTAACGCCTCGGCTGTTTCATCGGCAGACTGCATTCTGTCTTTTGCTACGGCCCGGCGGATGGTTGACTTGAGTGATTCAAGCTTCTTGTCTGTGATCCCGCGATCTGTGTCTTTGAATACCAGGCCAAGAAACTCGAACCCTTCCGAAACATCCTTTACAGAACTCCCCTCGTTCAGCCTCAGGTTCAGCTTTGAAAGCAGGTACTTGCGTATCTCCTCAAGAGCAGTTGCCGCCTGGTCGCGGGTGTGGCAAAGCAGAACAAAGTCATCGGCAAACCTTACATAGCCGTATCTGTTGTTTACGCAGAACTTGTCGAAACCGTTGAGATAATAGTTTGAAAGCAGAGGCGAGATGATCCCCCCCTGCGGTATGCCGACGCGGGAGTCGGTCCACTTGAGGCTGCCATCAACCCGCCCCATCTTCAGCCAGACCCTGAGCAGACCCAGAAACTGCTTGTCCTCTATCCTGGTTGCAAGCATCGACATGAGCCTGTCGTGGTTTATGTTGTCAAAATATTTGTCAATATCGCAATTCACCAACCATTGCCGCTTCTGGTCGTTTATCAGGTGGTGAACACGCTCTATGGCCTTGCGCGTACCCATACCTGCCCGGTAGGCAAAACTGACATTAAGAAATAGCTTGTCAAGTATCGGCTCAAGCAGATTCTTGGCCACCTGCTGAACTATTTTGTCGCGGATGCTCATAAGCCCGAGTATACGCTGTTCCCTGTTTTCCTTGGCTATCCGCACCTCTTTGTACGGCTGCGGCACAAAGCGGCCGGCCTGCAGCTCTTCCTGCAACTGCTGCATGTTGTTCTCGAAATCTTCTTCAAATATCTCTATGGATACTCCATCAATGCCGCCTGACGAGCCCTTTGACTTTATTACCCGCCATGCGTTCATCAGGTTATCTCTGTTGTGAAGTTGCTGGTAGAGGGAGGCGGACATGGTATTAGACCTCAAGCAGGTAGCGGCCCATGCCGAAGGTGGTGGAACGGCCGACTCCGATCAGTTCTCCCAGGCGCAAAAGCGGGATAAGGGGGGCCATGTTGCCGGTGTAGGTTATGTTGCCGGTGATTCCACCCTTGATCTGGGTCTGTTCCTGCCGGGTGGAAAAGCGGGAGAAGCTGCGGTCGCTGATGTTTGCCGAACTTATCCCGATTGTCAAAGCCATGTCGAGCAGTCGGGTGTCAGGTTCAGCGTATTCTCCTCCGCAATAGAGGTGATTGAGCAGAAGTGCGCGACGGAGCAGGCTTTCTATAAAGGTGCTGAATGGCGGGGCGCCGCTCAGTCTGGCGCCCCTTACCTTGATATCTATTGGCGTTTCTATCCGGATACGGGCCCTGCGGGCAGAGGAGAGCTGAGGTATCATGCCGAAACTGAAAGGGGGTTGAAGGTCGTAACTTATGCCGTTTCTGAATACTACAACCTCGTCACCCGGCACAAACTGGGTGACCTGCTCAAGGTCGAACCCGGCCTTTTCGGGCCCTATCCCCTCTGTGCAGCCCAGACCTGCAAAGGCGGTTACAACGGAGGGGAAATGCTCAATGGAGCTGCCGAAAAGGGTAAGATTGAGGCTGAAGGGATCACCCGGCTTTATCCGTTTGCCGGCTCTTTCCGATGGCTGGATGATGTACGGGCGGGGGGCGTTGGCAAATCTGCCGGAAGCGTGGTTCTGCTCTGAAGGTGATGAATCGAAAAGCACTGAATATGCGCATGTCTGCAGGTTGGGACAAAGGCTGCAGTTGTTGTCATCAAACCGGCAGCAGGCGTTGAGCAGGGCATAACCGAAGGCGCCCCGCAGCGGTATGGCTGTGAACGGAGCGGTAAAAGCCCCCCTTGCTCTGAACTGAAGGCTGAATATGTTGAGGTTGAAACCGGCCAGAATCCGGTTCAGCCGGATGAATGGATCCTGCATAGAAACTCCTCAATATCTTCAGGCAAACCGGGAGGAACCGGTGATATGCCGAAAAACCCCCGTTCCGGCAGGGATCCGCCGTACCAACCCGCAGGAAACGCCTCTGCAACCGCATGTATAAGATCTCCTTCGCCGAAAAGGTTAAGCTCGCCGGGGGATATGACCAGCAGGTTCTCATACCCTGCCCCGCCAAGCTCCGGAGCAAGGCGGTCGGCAACGGCTGCGGTGCGGTTGTGGCGCAGCCGTACAATGGTGAGCCTGCCGTTGCAGGCTTTCTCCGCCAAGAGGATAGCCTCTGCCGCCTGCTGTTCCTGTTCTTCTGTAATCCCCTGAGCAGCACGATCAGCAGCGCGGATGGCGATTATCTCATCCATTGTCGCGCCTGTCTCCTGCATCCCTTTTATGTGCCCCCGGTCGTTGGCAGCCACCAGCTCCATGCGGCGGGTCCAGGCATCGGGCGGCAGCCCCAGCAGGGCAAACACCTGATGCAGGGCCGTGGGCTGGTCAGCCCCGGCCAGCGGGCCGTGGTGGTCGATAATGATGACCTTCCCATCCAACCCCATATCATCAACCAGTTCCACCAGCACCGGGGTACGCCCCTGCTGCAGGGCAGCGGCTATCTCGGCCTGATAGTCAGACGCACAGGCACCCCAGCCAAGCCGCTTGTCAATAAACCGGTCGGGCGCATGGGCCTGGAGATGCTCACGGATAGTGAGCATCTCCAGGTCATGGCCGCCGAGAAGGAAGAGGGGGGTCATTTCTTTTTGCCCTGGGCTTTTGCATACGCTTGTGCAATTAAACCTGACGTTTTGGGAGGGCTTCCAGAGGTAGTTGGAGTTGAAGAGGCAACGGAACTAACTTCTGTATTCTGCACTGCAAGATCAATGTAGTTTAGAG
>CAZXTZ010000177.1:0-6563 GCA_964643645.1 uncultured Geobacteraceae bacterium | reverse complement strand
GTCTTGACAGCTTACATCTCCATGATAACCGGCAGAATCATCGGCCTGCGCTCAACTGTCTTTTTGAAAAACCGGCGCAGGGTCTGACGCAGCGCCTGCCTCACCTCATCCGGTTCCTGCCTCATCTCTGAATTAAGCTCTTTCAGGGCTTCGAGGGCTGTCATCCGTGCCTGTTCAAGATAATCCTGGCTTTCGTCCTCGTATACCACCCCGCGGGTAACTATCTCAGGCCCGTAGATAAGTTCACCGGAATGGAGATTAAGTCCCACAATAGCAACAACCATTCCGTCCTCTGCCAGTATGCGGCGATCCTTCAGGACTATTTCACCAACATCACCTACCCCTTTTCCGTCAACAAACACCCGCCCGGTTTCAATTGTCTCTTCTATACAGGCAGTATCATTGTAGAATGTTACAACATTCCCGTTGGTAACCAGTATGGTTCGCTCCTCCGGTATCCCCACCTTATGGGCAAGCCTGCGATGCAGCACAAGATGGCGGTATTCTCCATGTATCGGCATGAAGAAACGGGGACGGACGATATTCATCATAAGCTTCAGTTCCTCCTGGCTGGCGTGGCCGGAGACATGAACCTCGGAGACCTTTTCGTGGTGAACTTCAGCGCCGCGCCGGTACAGGTGGTTGATAAGCTCGGATATTGTCCTTTCATTGCCCGGTATCACACGGGAAGAGAGTATAACCGTGTCCCCCGGTTCTATCTTTACCTGCTTGTGGTCATCCATTGCTATCCGCGCCAGAGACGACATCGGCTCGCCCTGGCTGCCGGTTGTAATCATGCAGACCTCGTTTCTGGGCATGTCCGGAAGACATCTGATATCCATAAGCAGTTCGTCGGGGATAGAAAGATAGCCCAGTTCCCGTGCTATTCTTACGTTTGCAACCATGGAACGGCCATTGAGAAGTATCTTGCGCCCTGTGGCGGCTGCAACATCGGCAACCTGCTGTACACGGTGGATATTGCTGGAGAACGCTGCCACAATTATTCTGCCACTGCATTTGGGAAACAGGCCGGCAAGGGCTTCTCCAACATAACTCTCGGATATTGTGTACCCCTCCCGCTCCACATTGGTTGAGTCGGAAAGCAGGGCAAGCACTCCGTCATCTCCGTATCGTGCGAGGGTGGCCAGGTCTGTAAGCTCGCCGTCAACCGGCGTCTGGTCAAGTTTGAAATCTCCGGTGTGGATTACAACCCCTTCCGGTGTGCTGATGGCAAGGGCACAGCCATCCACAACCGAGTGGGCAACCCTTATGAATTCCGAGGTGAAACAGCCAAGCACAACCTTGTCCCGTGGTTTGACTATTCGCAGGTCCGCATCTATCTTGTGCTCTTTAAGTTTTTCTGCAACAAATCCAAGGGTAAGGGCAGTGCCGTATACCGGAACAGCAAGTTCCCTGAGCACAAAGGGCAGGGCTCCGATATGGTCTTCATGGCCGTGGGTCAGCAGGATTCCACGGACAAATTCCGACCTGTCCCGAAGCCAGGCGATGTCCGGTATTACATAATCAACCCCCGGCATCTCCGCATCAGGAAACATAAGCCCCGAATCAACAACGATTATGTCTGTGCCGCACTCGTAGGCCATCATGTTCATGCCTATTTCGCCCAGGCCACCCAGGGCTACTATGCGAAGAGGGTCATTATTCATTGTGAAACTCTCTTTCTCAGCGGTGCAAGCGCCGCAATCTTCATGTCGCAGCGCCTTATCCACTCTTTACCTGGTTGTTTAAGCCACTGTACGGCATAAAATGAGCTTCTGAGCGAACGATAGGCAATCAGGGCATGCTCAATATTACCTTTTTTTTCAGCCGTTTCCCCCATCGCCCATATTTGCTGAGCTGATTTATCAACGGTGGGGGAAAAGGGGAGGTACATCCTGATGGCAGACTCATACCCGGTAACTGCTTCCATGAAATTACCGGCCTTTTCTCCGGCCAGACCTTCGCTGTACAGTCTCTGCTGGCGGTACCAGACATTGGCAGTTATAAGGATAAGGGAAATGATGATTGCAGCGGATATGTTCAGCAGGATCTTTTGCAAGTCTACTCCAGAAAGAAACGTGGCAGAACAGTAAGCAGCGCGCCGCTTAAGGCCATGATCAGCCCGGCAAGCGCTGCAAGGGCTGCAAGTGAGTTGTATGGCTGCCTCAGGCGATGGGCAGCCGGTAATCCCCACGAGATGGCCAGTATTCCGGCGGCAACCAGCAAAAGGAACCGTGGCGCATTCACAGGCCGGGAACCTTTTTACGGATTGCATTCCGCACATTCTCCATCAGAAAGTCTTCTGCCGCAGCACGTTTCATCCCTTCCGGGATAACAAGCGGAGCAAGTATGTGGATCAATATCTTTCCGGAATAAAGTCTTAAGGCCCCACCGGGATTTACTCCGAAACTGCCCTCAATGGCAACCGGGACAACAGGAACCGACGCCTTTACAGCAAGGAGAAATGCGCCCCGTTTGAACGGAAGAAGCTTGCCATCGCGGGTACGGGTACCTTCGGGAAAGATGATGACACTTTTGCCGCCCCGTACCCGTCCGGCCGCATCTTCCATGCTTTTGAGGGCTTTACGTCCGTCGCTGCGGTCAAGGGGGATGTAACCGCCACGCCTCATTGATGGGCCAAAGACAGGAATTGAAAACAGTTCCTTTTTGGCAATGAAGGCAAGCGGACGGGGAAAAAAGCCCAGAAGGGCCAGAATATCGAAGTTGCTGGCATGGTTGCTCATTACAATGGCAGGGCCGTCAGGAAGATTTTCCGCCCCGCTTATCTCCACCTTTACACCAGCCATCCAGATTCCAAGTCTCCCCCAGAATCTGGCGTGGGCGGCATAAACAGCTCCTGTGGAATCAAAAAAGGTGCCGATGATGGCGCTTAAGGCTATCGGAAAGGTGAGCGAGAAAAATACTCCCATATAAAGAAAAGCACGAAGGGTGGCGAACAATTTGTATCTCCCTAAAAAATTCTTGTAACTTTAGCGGTATTCCACACCAAGGTCAAGCTGTCCTCCTGAACAGCTTGCGCATGCAGGCTGCCAATGTTATAAAACATCCTCCATAAACTAAATGCAGGAGGGTTGAAAATGGCCAGTCTTAATAAAGTTATGCTGATAGGAAATCTTGGCAAGGATCCTGAGGTGCGCTACACCGCCTCCGGTCAGGCTATGGCAAGTTTCCCACTGGCAACCAGCGAGAAATACAAGAACAAGCAGAGCGGTGAGATGGAAGAAAAGACCGAGTGGCACCGTATTACCTTGTGGGGGAAAACCGCTGAAATTGCCGGAGAATATCTTTCCAAAGGCAAGACGGTCTACATAGAGGGCCGCCTGCAAACAAGAAAATGGACCGACAGGGACGGAAACGACAAGTATACAACAGAAGTGGTTGGTGACAGGATGCAGATGCTTGGGGGGAAAGGGGATGGCGGCAGCGGTGGCGGTGGAGTACGGAGAGCCGAATCACAGACAGTTTCAGATCCATCGGCAAGCTACGAAGAACCTTCTTACCAGGATGATGATATTCCTTTTTGAGATGTATCCGCGAGACATAATGCAAATATAGACCGTAATGCGCCGATATTACGGTCTTTTTCTTTGAATTTTGTTTGTGGGGGAACTAAAAAAGTAACTAAAAGCGCACTTGACTTTTTTAAAACTTTCAGTCGTGAATACTGCTTGTTCTGTATTCCCACACCCCATATAACCAAGGACCCACAACCCCATGCCAACCATAACCTTAAGCTGTCCGGATTGCGGTTTTTCAAAGGATCTGAGTCAAAGCTCCGCCCCGCCAGCCGGTACAAAAATAACATGCCCCAAATGTAAGGCAAACTTTATCTACGGGCAGACAAAAAAGCCAGAGGCCACAGACAAGGCTGTTCCTGAAGCTATTCCTGTTAGCCCATCATCGCCGTCGCCAGCGCCTGAGCTCCATGCTCCTCAAATAAACCGTGAATTTTCCCAGAAACAGTCGGAAAAGAAAATGCAGGACAGACAAAAGCCTGTCGGCGCAATAGTTGGCGTTACTCTGGCCGCAATAGCATTGATATACGGAATATTCATCGGCTATACAAAACTTACCGCTAAACTGGAAGCAGACAATTGGGCTACATTGAAAGCCATTGCATCTTCCGAACAAGAGGAGCGTGATGCAATTCTGTCTAATATCGAGTCATTGCTGGCGGTTTCTGATTTCAATCAGCTTGACAAGATTGCAGATGAGTATAGAACTTCAAAGGCCGCTTTTGAGGATGGGGAATGGAAACTGAGTGTATTCTATGATGTTATTGCATATTATCTGCGTAAAACCCCTGAAGAAAAATGGGTAAGCAGGATTGGCAGGTTAAAAGAATGGGTTGCTGCAAAACCTGACTCAATAACAGCTCGGGTCGCTCTGGCGGAATGCCTGGATAGCTATGCGTTTCACGGACGAGGTGGCGCCTACGCAGATAAAGTCAAGGAAGAACAATGGCAACTATTTCATGAACGGCTCCAGGAATCGAAAGAAGTGCTTGATCAGGCCAAAGATCTGCAACAGAAATGTCCGGGATGGTGGGCTGCGTATCAGCGATTGGCCGTAGGTCTACAGTGGAACAAATCCAGGTATTTTGACTTTCTGAATTCAGCTGTCGCATTTGAGCCTTCCTACAATGTTTATTACTACCGGGCAGCATTTTATCTTTTGCCATGGTGGTTTGGGGATGACGGAGAGTGGGAGTCTTTCGCAAAATCTGCCGCAAATACTGTTGGAGGAAACGCCGGTGATATCCTGTATACCCGTATTATATGGTTTATGAGTCGGCGCTCTCCCAAAAATATCGTTACAAAAAACCCGAAGATACAATGGAAGCGAGTGGAAAATGGTATTAAACTGATTCAAAAGGAGTATTACAAGTAATTAGAACAATAAATATTTTCTGGTGTGCTACTGGCTGTTGTTTTGCCTGCTCTGAATATGGTAACCATAGAAGCAGCACTTACTCACGCAACTCCGCTACGAACGCTAAGAAAATCAAAAAATTATCAAAAAATCGGCTTCACCTTTCTTGTCTTACTTTTAAATAATTGAAGAGAACGGAGATAAATATGTCCGAAAATCTTATACCCAGAACCACATCAGCCTACAATTACCCGCTGCTGATCAAAAATCTGCTTTTCTGCCCGGTCGTGGACGCTCCGGAGCAGGAGATAGTATACAAAGACAAATACCGTGGCAATTATAATGATTTACGAAGAAGAGTGGCCAAGCTGGCTAATGCCTTGACTACATTAGGGGTAAAACCTGGTGACACGGTAGCCATGATGGACTGGGACTCTCACCGATACCTTGAATGCTTCTTTGCGGTGCCGATGATCGGAGCTGTGCTTCATACCATAAACGTAAGGCTCTCTCCTGAACAGATTCTTTATACAATTGATCATGCCGAGGATGATGTTCTTCTTGTGAACAGCGAGTTTCTGCCTATTCTGGAGCAGATAAGAGGCAGAATGGATACAGTGAAGAGCTTTGTGCTTTTGAATGATGAGCCTTCAACCCCCTCGAGCACCATCCCTTTTGCCGGAGAGTATGAAGCGCTACTCGAAGCTGCACCGGGAGACTTCTCTTTTGCTGATTTTGATGAGAATACCCGAGCCACTACATTTTACACCACAGGCACCACCGGTATGCCTAAGGGTGTCTACTTCAGCCACCGCCAGCTGGTTCTGCATACCCTTGGAGTATTGGGTGTGCTTGGCTCTGCTGTGGGCCACGGCAGTTTTCACAGGCAGGATGTCTACATGCCCATAACACCGATGTTCCATGTCCATGCCTGGGGGGTTCCGTTTGTGGCTACAATGCTGGGTGTAAAGCAGGTCTACCCTGGACGCTATATGCCGGATACCCTGCTTGAGCTGTTTGAAAAGGAGAAGGTTACTTTCTCCCATTGTGTTCCCACTATCCTCCATATGCT
This sequence comes from uncultured Geobacteraceae bacterium, assembly GCA_964643645.1. Lineage (GTDB taxonomy): Bacteria > Desulfobacterota > Desulfuromonadia > Geobacterales > Pseudopelobacteraceae > Trichlorobacter. The sequence goes on along the minus strand of CAZXTZ010000177.1, from coordinate 598 downwards.
GCTCAAGCACCCACATGCCGAAAAAATAGATCTTTCCGGCTGGAAACTTATAATAGGCGGGGCAGCCATGCCTAAAACGCTCTGTCTTGAGGCGATGAAGCGCGGCATTGACGTATTTGCGGGCTATGGCATGTCAGAGACCTGTCCGATCCTTACAATAGCCCATCTTTCGCCGGAGATGCTGGAACTGTCTGCTGATGAACAGGCTGCCATAAGATGCAAGACAGGCCGTTCACTTCCTCTTGTGGACCTGAAGATTGTTGATGCTGCACTTAATGAGCAGCCAAGAGATGCAGCTTCCCCTGGGGAGATAGTGGTCCGGGCTCCCTGGCTTACGCAAGGTTATCTCAAGGATCACAAGGCGTCGGAACGGCTTTGGGATGGCGGATGGCTCCATACCGGAGATGTGGCTGTACGGGATGAGCAAGGCTATGTAAGAATCACCGACCGGATCAAGGATGTGATCAAGGTTGCAGGGGAGTGGGTTTCATCGCTTGAGCTGGAGGATATCATCGCCCACCATCCGGAAGTCTCCGAAGTTGCCGTTATCGGCATACCGGATGAAAAATGGGGGGAAAGGCCCCTTGCCCTTGTGGTT
>CAZXTZ010000176.1:0-6660 GCA_964643645.1 uncultured Geobacteraceae bacterium | reverse complement strand
GCAGGATGTCGCGGGTTCGATGCCTGTCGCTGGCTCCAAAATTTTAAGGTGATGACTATGAGGAGACACGTTGTTTTGTACGAATATCCTTCGGTGAAGTCCTCGGCTTCTCTGGTCCTCTTGAATCGGCAGCTTCGCAAACAGGAGCTGCAGGATTATCTGAATTTTCGAGCTGAAGTTTTGCACGATGAAAGGGTGTTAAAGGGAGACCTTGTTTGCTTCTACTGTGGCGCCACTGGCCTCAAGGAAGACATGGGCGAGTTCCCTACAAAAGCTCAACTCAGGGAGTTAGCCACGATTGACCATGTTTATCCTGTGTCGAAGGGTGGAGGGAAATTCGACAAGAGCAATGTAGTTGTGGCTTGTTATCCCTGCAATCAGGAAAAAGCCGACAAGGTTTGATCGCAGCAGTATACCGCCATGCTGGAATTGGCAGACAGGCCGGTCTCAAAAACCGGTGCTTACAAGGCGTTCCGGTTCGAGTCCGGGTGGCGGTACCAAAACAGAATACGGGCCTGTAGCTCAGTTGGGAGAGCATCTGCCTTGCACGCAGAATGTCGTCCGTTCGATCCGGATCAGGTCCACCAAAAAAATAAGGAAGCGCTGGCCCCATTGGTGCGGGGCCCTGTCTTGAAAACAGCGGGTCCGGTTAATAGCCGGACTGGGGGTTCGAATCCGCCCGCTTCCTCCATAATGCGCCAGTAGCTCAGCTGGATAGAGCACCAGCCTTCTAAGCCGGGTGCCGCAGGTTCAAATCCTGCCTGGTGCGCCAATAGTTCGAAGAATGCCGACGTAGCTCAGATGTAGGCCTAACCCCAACATTCATGCAACCAAGTGCAAAGTAGCGCCCAAAATATATTCCATCTAACTGACATTACGTAACTAATGTCGCCTACCAGCCAATAGTTTTTCACCATCGTCACGCAATTTTCCATCAGGAGCAACGTGGCGGTATAGCGTCTGCCGAGTTATTCCCAATTCATTACAGAGAACTCCCACCTTGGTTTATGGCTGCCCCATCGTCGCCATTGCAAGCCGTAGTTTTGCTGCTGTCATCTTATAGAGGTCACCACAGAAAACGGAATTAATACGCCAATACATAGGGAATGGCTGGTTGCGATTGTGTTTTCTTAGTTCGTTTTTATTGACAATATGTTGTCATTATGACAACATATTGTCAAAAGGAGCGATGCCAATGATCCATAAGAACCATACGCCCGCAGGGGCCAATTTCACCAGGCTCATCTTGGAAACGTTTCGTCTGAATGGCGCCCTCATTGCAGCTGGAGACCAGTTAGTGGCTGATCTGGGACTGACCAGTGCCCGCTGGCAGGTCCTTGGTGCTTTGCACGATAGCCCCGCAACAGTGGCGGAGATTGCACGACGGATGGGTCTTACCAGGCAGAACGTCCAGCGTATCGCCAATTGTTTGGACAAAGACGGATTTGTCATAACATCCGCCAATCCCGCCCATCTCCGTGCAAAGCTCTATTCGCTGACGCCCCATGCGAGAACCGTGATGGAGGAAGTCAGCCATCGGCAGGAGGAGTGGGCTAACCGAATTGCGGATGGAATCGATTCTACCCAATTTAACGAAGCTGTTTCATTGATGACGGTGCTCACAAAACGGCTCGAACACGATTTACCACGGAGAAGAAATTATACCGATGTCGTTTGACGCACCTGAGCCAAGCTGGACTGGCCCACACCCTCACTAAAAGCTTCAGCGGGCAAACTTCTCTTCCCTTGAGAGTTTGAAAGGAAGGAGAAGTGGCTCCGGGAGCATAACGTGAACGTGGGGAACTATCTTCGGCACGGTCTAGAAATCGTAATAATCAAAAAAGGAGAAGTCACATGGAATCTGCAATTTCGAAAGCATTAAGGCTGGAAACTGAACCGGTTGCGCTGATCTTCACGAACGAGAAACCGGAGGGGGCAGCACAATTCAAGCCGGGGACTCAGTCCTGTGTCATGTTCATGGTCGCCTCGGCTGCCCGGGGAAAGACTGCGGTCTTCGATCAGGAAACGTATGCCTGCCCCGGTGGTGGGGTCGGACTGGGCTTTGGCAACACGTATATGAAGTTTCCCGGAGGCGTTCCCGGTTTCTGCCGCTTTCTCTCCACAGGCAACGAGAACGATCCTGCCGGTAAAGCGATTAGTGAGGGGATGAAGGCCAAGGGGGCGCCTGCCGCCTTTGTCGACGACTTCCTGCACGGCGAGCGGTACAAGCAAACACCGGACTTGGCGGAACAGTTCGTAAAAGCTTTGCCGATCACTGAGATTCCGACGAAGTATGTCGCGATGAAACCGCTATCAAAGGTTGACCCTGTCAAGGATGAACCTGTTTCCGTTACCTTCCTGGTGAACCCTGATCAACTTTCGGCGCTGGTCATCTTGGCCAACTATGACCGCCCTGACACGGAAAACACTGCAGTCCCCCATGCTGCGGCCTGTCAGGTTGTCGGGATACTATCCTACAAGGAGGCACAGTCGGAGAACCCACGCTGCCTCATCGGCCTTACCGACATTTCGGCCCGCAAGTTCCTTAAAGGTCAGGGCTTCGCCGACAGGCTCAGCTTCACAATCCCCTTCCGGCGCCTGCTCCAGATGGAATCCAATGTGGAGGGTAGTTTTCTGCAGGGCAACACCTGGGCCGGCGTCCTGGAGTGACGGAAGGTTTTTCTCGCTTTCACACAACAAGGGGGGATTGAATCATGATTCTTATTACTGGAGCCAATGGGCAAACCGGTCGAGCAATAATTCGGGCATTATCATCTAAAGGAGAGGAAGTTCGGGCGTTTGTTCATAAAGCTGAACATATTCCGGAACTTAAATCTTTGGGTGTAAAGGAAGTGGTTACAGGAGACATGATGGATCAAGAGGCAATGAATGAAGCCTTCAAGGGCATTCGCGCCGCGTATCACATATGTTCCGCCGTCAATCCTGATGAAGTTCTCATAGGACAAATAGCGATAAACGCTGCCGCCCGTTCTGCCCGAATAGAACATTTCGTATACCATTCGGTGCTTCATTCCGTACTTCAGGATTTACCACATCATCAGAAAAAAAATCTGGTAGAGGAAATAGTGGTGAATTCAGGGATACCATTCACCATTATTCAACCTGCAATATTGATGCAGAATGTGCTTCAAGGTTGGAAGCTGCTTAGTGAAGAAGGTATATTTGAGCAGAGATTTTTTAAATCCATAGAAACACGCATTTGTATGGTTGACTTGGAAGATTTGGCGGAGGCTGCTTCTGTAATTCTCACCCAACCAGGTCATATGGGCGCCACTTATGAAATATGTGGTCCGGAAAATCTATCCATGGCTGATATGTTGTCAGTTTTTAATCAGAATTTTAAACGTGATATCAAGGTTCAAACACCCCCGGATGAACTATGGGCAGCACAATTGCGAAAGCATGGATCAGGGGACTATCAAATTGGCACATTGTTAACTATGTTCCATCACTATAATGAACACGGATTTCCTGGTAATCCGAATGGTTTGAGCTGGTTGCTCGGCCGAAGGCCACATGATTTTGCATCCTTTATTCGTAGAACAATGGAAAGAACTAAAATTGAAAGCAGTGATGACGTTTGACACCATCGGTCTCACGCCAGATGGGAGATTGTTATCATTCAGAGTTTTCTGACCTTCCAACAATTCGGAATAACAAAATTATTTGGGCTTTCCAGCCAATAGTTTTTCACCATCGTCACGCAATTTCCCATCGGGAGCAACGTGGCGGTATAGCGTCTGCCGAGTTATTCCCAATTCATTACAGAGAACTCCCACCTTGGTTTCTGGTTGCCCCATTGCCGCCATTGCAAGCCGTAGTTTTGCTGCTGTCATCTTATAGGGTGCCCCGCCGGACCTTCCACGGGCACGTGCTGAAGCCAGCCCAGCTTTTGTACGTTCGGATATAAGCTCTCGCTCAAACTCAGCGAGTGCGGCAAATATGCCGAATACCAACTTGCCGGCAGGGGTTGTTGTGTCGATCGAAGCCCCATGACCGGACAGAACCTTAAAGCCAATCCCCCTCTTTTCCAGATCATGAACCGTATTGACCAGGTGCCTGAGATTCCGTCCAAGCCGATCCAATTTCCAGACAACCAACGTATCGCCTTCTCGCAATGCTTTCAGTGCGGCATCCAACCCAGGCCGGGCGTCAAGTTTGCCTGATGCCCTATCGTCATAAAGATGATCGGCGGCGACACCAGCAGCGATAAGGGCATCACGCTGAAGATCTGTGGTCTGCGAGCCATCAGCCTTTGAGACCCGCATATAGCCAATGAGCATATGTGTCACCTAAACGTTCGTTTATATGACATCTCAAAAAACAATAAATTTTATTCCATGATTGTCATTTTATTAGTAGTTTAATCTAAGTTCCATAAAATGTCATTAGCTGGTTGTGTGACTTTTCTATTATTGAGGTGCTGAATGAAACGTAACTGGCGACAGGATGAGGTGGAGGAACACTGGTTTTTATTTGAGCACGAGAAAAAGCAGATCAATGGAAGAACAAATTCTACACGTCTTGGCTTTGCCGTACTTCTCAAATTTTTCCAACTCGAAGGTCGGTTCCCCGATACTCCTCAGGAAGTTCCTCTGAATGCTGTTCATTACATTGCACATCAGACCGGCATACCAGCTACAGCATGGGGTGCGTATCCATGGAACAAACGGATAGCAGCATATCACCGTGAAGCAATTCGCAACATGCTGGGATATCGGCAGCATACTGCACAAGACTTGTCGTTACTGTTCAACCGACTAATGGACGAGGTTCTTGACCACGAGATCAGGAATGATCGCCTGTTTTCATTTGCATTACAACATTATCGTGATTGCAGCATTGAACCTCCTGCCTCTGAGCAACTCCGACGTCTGATCCAGTCTGCCCTTGCTGCACATGAGACCCGCTTCTGCAATTCAGTATTCAGCCACCTTGACGGACTTTCTGTAAAGCGGATGGATACCCTGTTGGAAGTGGAATCAGGTGGTGATGGCGATTGGACTATCTGGCAGCAGATAAAGAGCGACCCTGGTAAGGCCGGCATAGAAAGCATCAAAGAGGCGGTATCACGGCTGAAAACAGTCAGGGACATCGCCCTGCCGACAGGACTCTTCAGGGAGACTCATCCAAAGTTGCTGGAACGATATGCCAGACGTGCCGCTGTCGAGGAGCCGTTTGAACTGCGCCGCCATAGTGCTCCACTGAGAGTCACCCTGATGGCGGCTTTCCTTTGTCGCCGGAGCGAAGAGCTCACGGATCACCTGGTTGATCTTCTGATCGAGACCGTCCACAAGATGGGGAAAAAGGCTGAGAAGAGGATTGATAGCGGCCTGGCAGAAGTTCTCCAGAAGGCCCCCAGCAAGATGGCCAAGCTGTACCGGATTGCTAAAGCCTCCGTTGAGGCGCCGCAGGGGATCGTATCTGATGTCATCTTTCCCGAGGCCCCTGAAAAATGGCTGCAAACCCTGATCAAGGAGGTAGAACAGGGTACTGGCTATACCAGCAAGGTCAAGACTGCCCTGCAGAAATCCTATCGTCATCACTACCGCAGGATGCTGCCTGAACTGCTCCACAACCTGCAATTCCGTTGTACCGGAACCCAGCATCAACCGCTTCTGCAAGCTCTTGAACTGGTCACCTCAATGCTGGAGTACAAGAAAACAACTTTTCCTCAAGATGTAGAAGTGCCGCTGAAGGGTATAGTCCCTGCCGGATGGATGACTCTGGTGGTTGAAGAGGGTGGGGTCAACCGCACTGCCTATGAAATCTGCGTGTTGAAGCTGTTGCGGGAACAACTCCGCTGCCGTGAGGTCTGGGTGGTGGGTAGCCGTCGTTATCGTGACCCTGAAGAGGATCTTCCTCAGGATTTTGAAGAGCGTAAGGCTTCATACTATGCAGAGCTGGGTATACCGGTTGACCCGCAGGAGTTCACCGCTTCATTGAAAGAGGAGTTGAAGGGGCACCTGGAACAACTCGATGCACGCATGCCCATTAACCCAGGCGTGAAAATAGTGGCAGTCAAAGATGGCCACAGGATTTCGGTTACTCCCTTTGATCCAAAGCCAGAGCCTGACAATCTGACCATCTTGAAAAGGGAGATAATCCAGCGCTGGCCTGGCACCAGTCTGCTTGATGTCCTGAAGGAAGCTGATTTGAGGGCGGAGTTCACCAAGTTTATCCAGAGCGGTACCGAACGTAGCCATATGGATAGAGACACCCTCAGGCGCAGAATTCTTCTCTGCCTGTTCGGCATGGGTACCAATACCGGCATCAAGAGTATGGAGGCGTTGCCAACAGACGACTATAAGGATCTGCTCTATGTCCGCAGAAGGTTCATATCGATAGAGAGCCTTCGCCAGGCCATATCCCAAGTGGTCAATGCTACTCTGGCCATCCGGTTGCAAAAAATATGGGGTGAGGCAACTACTGCCTGTGCTTCTGATTCAAAGCAGTTCGGCGCCTGGGATCAGAACCTGCTGACCGAATGGCATCTCCGCTATGGTGGCCGGGGTGTCATGGTGTACTGGCATGTGGAGAAGAATGCCGCCTGTATCTATTCCCAGTTCAAGCGGGTCTCTTCATCAGAGGCCGCCGCCATGATTCAGGGTGTATTGCGGCATTGCACAGAGATGGATG
>CAZXTZ010000175.1:0-6698 GCA_964643645.1 uncultured Geobacteraceae bacterium | reverse complement strand
CAGATGCAGCCTTCAGCGATGCCCGCGAATCTATCACCGGCCTCAGCATAGCGGCGCAGGATTGGGACTTTTTTGGCAAGCTGCAGGAATGGCTGGATCGTTTTCGGGCCATGTCCGGCATTGCGGTGCAGGCATCGCTGCCAGCAGAAAAGCCGCAACTCTGGCTGAAACCGGAGGCCGAGCTGCATCTGCTGAGGATCATCCAGGAAAGCTTTACCAATGTCCGCAAACATGCCGGGGCAAGTGAAATAACCCTCGACTTTAACTGTGAGGGACAGCAGCTTTTGGTAAACATCAGCGACAACGGCTGCGGGTTTGATCAGCAGGAAAAGGATGCTTCCGGAAGTTACGGGCTGAAGAATATAAAGCAGCGTCTGGAAGAAATGGGGGGCAGCTGTAGTATCAGTTCGACTGTTGGCAGCGGTACGATGCTGACGGTGCTGATGCCTTGGCAACTGTCATGACAAAGATCAATATTTCTATTTTACGGCTGACCTTTGCCGCTATTGTCTATTGCAGCATCCTTATGTCCGCCTCACCGGCAGATGCAGTGCTGTTTGGTGCAGGGATGAAGCCGACTGAGGGATATCAGCTCAAATTCTATCCCTTTGCCAGCTTCGCCAATGTCCGCACAGACAAAAACGGCAACAAAGCCGTGGACGGCCTTGACTCGAAGAGATACGGGGTGCTGATACTCAATGCCTATCAGTATGGCGACCTGCTGCTTAACCTGGGAATACCTTTGGCCAATCAGGAGGTAGGAAAATACAGGAGCGAGGCTGGCGGTCTTGGGGATATACAGGTGCGGGTCGGATATTTTCTGCCAATTAAGGCGCTGGACATATTACCTGCCCTGCTGGTAAAGACGCCAACATCTTCCTACGACAAAAAACGTGCGGCAAACCTGGGAGACGGCCAGACAGACCTGGCTGCCGAACTTTATTTCTCCAAAATGACGGATTCGTTTTCAGTGGACCTTCTACTCAAGTACAATCATCGTTTCACCAATGCTGACAACAAGACCAAGCCAGGCAACGAATTCAACGCCGAGATTATGGCTGCCTACAAACTGCTCCCAGGTCTCTGGATTGGCCCGGCCATAAACTTTATGATCGGTGATGACAAGGAAGTCAGCGATTCAATACTGCCTGAAACAGGGCAGTTGCGTCTTTCAGCCGGTGGCGAGATATTCTACGGCGGTTTTGCAAACCCCAAGCTCTCAATTGCCGTTTACCAGGATCTGATTACCCGCAATTCCACCCAGGGAACCACCATTATAAGCCGTATTACATTTCCGTTTTAAGCAGATATTGGTAGAGCCATCCAGTGGCAGTTCCCGTAGAGTTCATTTTTGTCAGATTCCGGATTTGTCAGACACATCACCGTAAATCTTTTTCATTGCCGCTAATCCCGCCTCTCCATATTTTTTCCACCTGGGGCCGCGACCCACAAGATCATCCCATGCCGGTTTGATGTCAAAAGGTCTGTTTTCCTGCAAAACCGACATAATTACAAAGGCTTGATACAGGTATTTTCTTCGTTTTGCATCGTTGGATACATCCCTCACCTGGGAAACAATCAGTTTATGCATGGCATAACGAACAGGTTGAGGGACATTGATGAGTACCGGTGTTGTGTCCAGCAGAACTGAAGGAACTGGTGCTTCAATCAGATACGATAAATAGTTTAGTGGTTCGGCTGCACAGTTGAAGCGTTTGATAAAAACAGGGGAATCAGATTTGGTTGTTTTCGGAGTTAAAACATCCAGTCGGAGCTGACTATTACGAATGGCATAATTTGTTGAAGGTTCTTTATAATTTAATCTGGGGACAGGGAAAAATCCCATTTGCAAGCTGTCCAATGCTGCGGGAATATCGGTTTCAATTCTCGGTAATGCCACTGCAACTTTTCTTTCAATTGCCAGGTCTACATCCGTTGTTCTGGTTGTTTCATCTGTCCAATTAACTCCCAGCATCAGCCCTGCGGCATAAAAAGCATGGGTTCCGACCAATACCCCGCCGTTTTTAAACACCCCGCTATCGGCAAGACTCCGGATCACTCGCGTCATGGCCTTGTCAGCAGGCATTTTAACGCCAGCCCGGATTTGAATGCTAATTCGTTTAAGCTTTTCAGCCATTGCCGTTACATCCGGTTTACCGTTTGCATGATCACGTATAAGCCGTTCTGTCTGCTCACCGCGTTTCCCTATATATGTCTCTTCAAGTTGCCCACACGGATTATATGAACGAAAATAGAGATATTCCTCTCCTTTGTTTACCTTTATAGAGAACGACCCTTTTAAGCTGGAAATGGTTCTTGATGCCTCAATGACCTGTAAAAGATCAATCATTTCAGCATAAAGTGTTTGTGTCTGAATATCTGTTTCGCTATATATCTGTCTATTCTTCATAATATGGTTGTACCATGTTTTTAAAAATCATGGTACAACTTTGTTTTTAAATCCCGATAATTGATCATCCTCACGTTTTGTAGCTTTTTTCGGGATACACCTCACATCAACTTTTTGTGGTATCCCCTTCGATTATTTCCTCACCCTATACTTTTAGACAGTAGCGGCTTTGAGATCTGTGTGTTATGGACTTCCATCAGTAATTAGTATACAGAATTTTGAATATATGATATGCAGTCAGCAATTTTTGTAACTATTAAATATCACAGGGAAATTTAAGCATGAAAAGTATGGCTTGCCTGGTTTTTTCGTTAATGCTTGTTTCCAGTGCCGTATGGGCTGAAGAAGCCGTAATACCTCGTTTCGAGATAAAGGCATATTCTGTTGAAGGGAACACCATACTTCCCTCAGAGGAGCTTATCTCCATACTTAAGGACTATACCGGCCCTGAAAAAGACTTCGGAACCATACAGGAAGCAATAGAGGCCCTTGAATCTGCCTACCGCAAGCATGGCTACAGCATGGTCAGCGTTATTCTGCCGGAACAGGAGCTTGAACGCGGTACACTCATCATAAGGGTACTTGAATCAAATGTTAAAGATATAACTGTAGAAGGCAACAAACATTACAACCGTGATAACATCTTGCGTGCCCTTCCCGGTCTGAGGACAGGCGCTCCCCCCAAAATATCCGACATATCAGAGAACCTGCACGTCGCCAACGAAAACCCCGGCCGAAAACTGGCGCTTCAATTCAAAAGCGGGGAAAAAGACACCGACTTGACAGCACAGATAATGGTAGCCGATAAAAAACCATGGCAATTTACCTTAAGCGGCGACAACACAGGCAGTTCCAGCACCGGTGAATATCGCACCGGACTTGCCTTCCAGCACTATAACCTATTCAATCGTGACCATGTAATTGCCCTGCAATACATCACCTCCCCCGACCACTTTGAAAAAGTACAGATCGGCAGTGCTTCCTACCGTCTGCCACTCTACCGGTTGGGAGACAGCATTGACCTGTTTGGGGCCTACATGGATGTGGACAGCGGCACAACCCAGATCTCCGGCACGGACATAAAAATCAGCGGCAAGGGAATCGTATCCGGCATCCGTTACAATATGACCCTGCCCAGATCCGGCGGATATGAACAAAAACTGGTTGGCGGCATGGACTATCGTCTATACGACAACAGCGCCCTGGCGCTAAATGAAGAACTGGCCAAAGACATTCTCGCCCATCCCTTGAACCTTACATATGGCGGAGTATTCACCAGCGAACTGGCCACCCTGGACAGCTCCATTGGGCTACTCTACAACATACCCTGGGGCCACAATGGAGAAAAACAGGATTTTGAGTCCGTCCGAAACGGCGCATCCGCCAACTACCTCATAGCCCGTTACAACCTGGGGATCATGATCCGTCCCGGCGCTGACTGCATACTGCGTATCTCCGGCACCGGTCAATACACAAACGACCGCCTGATCCCCGGCGAACAGTTCGGGCTTGGCGGATCCACCTCCATTCGCGGCTACCAGGAGCGGGAAGAAAGCTGGGACAACGGCATCAGCGGCACTATAGAACTCTACTCACCAGACCTTGCAAAGTATGCTGAATCAAGCAAACTGCAACTTCGCCTGGTTGGCTTCTACGACAGCGGATACGGATACAACCAGAGGCCCAATACCGGTGAATCGTCCAGACACTCACTAGGGGGCGCCGGTGCCGGAGTCCGGCTTGGCATAGGCGAGTTTTTCAATTTTTCCCTTGACTGGGGCCATGCTCTTAACAACTCCGTTATCACAAAAAAAGGGGACAACAGAATACACTTTAAAGCCAGTGTAAGTTATTAATATAAAGAGACTATTTGCATAGAGAGCAAAGCGGCTATTGTTGTGCAGCACAAAGGAGCAACAGATGAATAAAACCTATCGTTTAATCTGGAGCAAAGTAAAAGATACCTGGGTAATCGTATCTGAAAAGGTATCGGCAAAAGGCTGCATACCAACCACAGTCTCACTGGCAGCAAGCCTGATGCTGGCAACCGGAGTAGCAAACGCCCTGCCAACAGGCGCCCAGATTGTAAACGGTACCGCCGGTATAGCCACCAGCGGCAATGTAATGACCATCACCAACTCAGCCAACGCCATCATCAACTGGCAGAGCTTCTCCATCGGATCTGCCGAAACCACCAGATTTGTCCAGCCATCAGCCTTAAGCGCCATACTTAATCGCGTAACCGGCGGAAACCCGTCACAGATACTCGGCGCCTTGCAATCAAACGGTAAAGTGTTACTCATAAACCCCAGCGGCATACTATTCGGAGCCGGTGCGCGGGTGGATGTAAACGGTCTCATAGCCTCATCCCTTGACATCACCAACCAGGACTTTCTGGCCGGCAGGATGAAATTCAGTGGCAGTGCAACTGCAGGCAAAGTAGTAAACCAGGGAGCAATCACCACCCCCTCAGGCGGATCTGTCTACCTGATAGCTCCCAATGTGGAAAACAGCGGCGTAATTACGGCCCCCAATGGCGATATTCTGCTGGCAGCCGGTAAAGAAGTGCTGCTGGTAGATAAAAACGACCCTGAAATTGCAGCTGTTATCACAGCGCCGGACAGCCAGGCCATCAACCTTGGCACTCTGTCGGCAGAGGCAGGCAGAATAGGGCTGTACGGCAGCATGGTACGACAGAGAGGCAGAATAAGCGCTGACAGCGCGGTAGCTGAAGGGGGCAGGATTTATTTCAGAGCAACAAAGGAAGTAACCCTTGATACAGCCAGCATTACCACTGCCAACGGTATAAAAGGGGGCAATATAACCGCACAGGCAACCGAAGGCACCACACTGGTCAGCGGCGCACTGGAGGCTAACGGAAGTAAAGGAACCGGCGGCACGGTACAGCTCTTAGGACAGTATGCCGGTCTGATTGACAGTGCCAGCATTGATGCCTCCGGCACCACCGGCGGCGGAACAGTATTGGTGGGTGGTGATTACCAGGGCAAGACCCCGGATATCCAGAATGCCATTGCCACTTACATGGGCATAGACACGGTCATCAAGGCAGATGCCCTTGAAAACGGCAATGGCGGCAAAGTCATCCTCTGGTCAGACAACACAACCCGGGCGTATGGCAGCATCTATGCCCGTGGTGGAGCCAATGGTGGTGATGGCGGCTTTGTGGAGACTTCAGGGAAACAGTCGCTTGATTTCAGAACAAAAGTTGATACTAGCGCCCCGTTTGGAAAGTATGGCACCCTGCTGCTTGATCCAGACATAGTTACAATTAACTTGACCAACATGGGCGGGACTTTCACAGGTATACCCTCCAATACAGTAGGTACCGTTCTTTTTGCCGATACTGGCCCATCAAACATCTATCTTTCGGAGATTGAGGGGGCAAGTGCAACAAATAATGTGGTCATTCAGGCTATAAGCCAGATAAATACTACTGGAAGTTCATATACTGTTGCTACCCTTGCATCTAACAGAAACCTGACCCTTCAGACTCGCAATGACAGTGGGGATGGCGCTGCCGGTATAGATGTCTCTGCTGTGGAATTCATAACTCAAGGCACAGGCAGTATCACTATGCAAACAGGTTATGGTGCAACTACGCCTCAAGCAGCTCCGATAACCGCTGGTAAGCTGACAACTGCTGGTGGCCCTATCACACTGAACAGCACTGGTGTAATTAATATTAATGGTGCCGTATCATCCAGCGGAGGGGAAGTAAAGCTGATATCAGACAGCATGAATCTGACTGGTACGATCAATGCGGGCGCCGGTAGAGTACGTTTATGGCCGAAACAGACAGCGACACAAATCAAGCTGGGCGCAGGCGCTACAGATGCTGCCGGTGTACTTGGCTTGAATGATACAGAACTCTCTAAAATCACGGCAGGGGAGTTGTATCTGGGAGATCTGGCTTATACCGGACAGATAACGGTGGTCGGTGCAGCAACAGTAACATCCCCCCTGTCGGTAGTGGCCGTTACTGGTAACATTGTTGTTGATGGAGCTTTTAATGCAGGCACAAACCTTCTTGTGCTTTCCACTACGAACACCGTCAGCCAGACATCATCAGGCGCTATAACCGCCGGTCATCTTCAGGGAGGCGCCGGTGGCGGTGGTGTGCATCTTGATCAGGCCACCAACATGGTGGACTCTCTTACGATGTTAACCGCTAATGGATTAGCAGCATTCAAAAATGGAAAGGCCCTGGCACTGCTCGCGCCAGCATTTGGAGCCTGGGGTACAAACAGTATAGGGGCTGGAACCGGCA
>CAZXTZ010000174.1:3711-6701 GCA_964643645.1 uncultured Geobacteraceae bacterium | reverse complement strand
CTCCAGTTTATCTGCCATCTGATTGAAACTGTTGGCAAGTTCTCCAATTTCATCCGAACTGTCTATCGCTATCCGGGCATCCATGTTTTCTGAGGAAAATGACTGAACAACGGAATGGAGCTGGCTTATGGGCTGAGTCATCCCTTTGACAAGACGCTGCATGATAGCAAGCGCCACCAGTATGGAGAGGAACAATGCCCCGACAAAGCCATAGATAAGCTTATCAATAGGCTTGCGGTATTCAGATTCATTGGTTGCTATAACCAGAATCCAGCCTGTTGAGGAAATTCGGCTCCATACCAGTTGTCGCTTGATGCCGTCATAATCTTTTATCAGCAGATTTTGCCTGGTACTGTCGTTGGAAGTAATGGCCAACATAAGCTTTGGATAATCAGACGAGGTAAAAGTTGCAATATTTTTGAGCCCATCTTTATTGGTAATATACGCTTTATTGGGATGGGCAATGATATTGCCAGTTCCATCCAGCAGGAACGCATAACTTTTGTTCCCAAAACTGTAAGAATTGACTGTTTTAATCATCTGTTCAAGGAAAACATCTATTGCCGTTATGCCAAACAGTCTGCCATTCCTGAATACTGACTTTGATACTGAAACGATAAAATCATTAGTATCCAGATCAAAGTAAGGTTCTGAAAAAACAGCCTTTCTGGTTTGATATGCCGGTATATACCAGGGCCTTGTCTTGGGCTGATAGCCAGCCGGAGGAACCCACCCTGTAGCACTAATCATTCTGTCATCAGGGGTTCCCAGGTAGATATCCACAATGGATTCTTTGTAGGGAGAGTGGCTTTTTACAAAATAATTTCGCAATTGATCATATTCATAAAGATCGTTAATTTCGATAGTTGAGGCGATTTCATCGATCTTGAACATAAACCTGCTCAGCCAGAGGTTCAGATCTGAGGCATGTTTATCCGCAAGGGTCTGTGTCTGCATCGTTATCTGTCTGGATACAATAGAATACGCCACGTAATAGGTTGCAGCCGAGACAATGCTCAAAGAGATCAGGCTGATCAGCAGGCCCGAGATGATGTATTTGAATTTTATGCTGTTGGTTTTCATAGAGTCCTCAATCTTCTTCCTCTGAAATCTTCTCCAACGCTTCGAGGGCAGCATCAAAATCATAATCGGCAGTGGCCGCAGCAACCTGACGCATGGCTTCCGCCTGTGCTGTACCCTGGAGCAGTCCTGAGAGCTCTGAAGCCAGTGGTCCGGCCTTGGCGCTGCTGGCCTGGAGCAGATCCTTCAGACGTTCCTTCAGCTCCCTTATTTCTACAGGGTTTGCCTCTGTTTGTGTCTCTACAGCACTGCTTTCTTCCGGGCAAAGCGCTGCCAGACCTTCCAGCACAGGCGAAAGTTCCTGTACGGTTTTTGCCAGCAGTTCATCTGTCACCGGCTGCCCTACCCCATCGCGGCAGGCGACTTCAAGGGCTGCAGCAGCGGCCTGCACCCCCCTTGCGCCTATATTCCCTGCATTGCCTTTTAATGTATGGGCGCACCGTTCCGCTGCTACCGGATCAGCAGCATCTGCCTGAGCAGCGGCAAACTGTCCGGCAAAATTGGCGGCGCTGTCGCGGAATCTGCCAAGCAGACGGGTGTAGAGCTTCAGGTTGTTCATGCTGGTTGTTATACCTGCTGATACATCAACACCCGGCAATTCGGGCAGAGATGCCAGCAGGACAGGATCAGCGCTCTGTTCAGGCATAATAGAAACGGTTGCAGCGTTCAGTTCCGGCCTTAAACATTTAATAAGGGTTTTGAACATTGATGAGACATTAAGTGGTTTGGCTATATGATCGTTCATGCCAACTTCAATGACTTTCTCCCTGTCGCCGGCCATTGCATTGGCGGTCATGGCTATTATCGGCAGGTTCCGCCACTTCGGATTCATCCGGATCTGACGGGTTGCCGTATAGCCATCCATTACAGGCATCTGGCAATCCATCAGCAGACCGTCGAATCTGTCATCCGATGCAAGAATAGCTAGCGCCTCCTGTCCGTTGTTTGCCACAACCACCTCTATCCCTGCCTGTTCCAGCAGTTCTACACCCAGCTCCTGATTCATCAGATTATCTTCGGCCAGAAGCAGACGCAGACCTGATAGCGCAGTCGTCAGGCAGACATGCTCTTCCGCCTTTTCATTCCCATAGATTTCTCCTGTACACTTTTTGCCAAGCAGTTCGCAGATCCCTTCCAGCAGGCTTGATGCAGTAACAGGCTTTGCAAGTACCGACTGGAGCGTAACCCCTCGATTATGGGCAGACTTGAACAGTTCATCACGTCCGTAGGCTGTGGTGATTATCACAGGCGGGGGGATGATACCCGGCATTTCATTCAGTTGCCGGAGAACCTCAATCCCGTCCATAACCGGCATCTTCCAGTCCATGAGCACAAGGTCGTAGGGCTGGTTGTTCCTTATCATCTCAAGGGCATGCATACCATCCCAGGCGGTGGCAACCTGCATGCCGAAGGAGCAGGCAATGGAAGCAAGAATCTCTAACGCCGCCGGGTTGTCGTCCACCAGCAGCAGACGCACGTCATGCAGATCTCCGGCAAAGGCCCTGCTGCTGAGAGGCTGCTCCGGCAGCAGGCCGAAGCGGGCATTAAAATAGAAGGTTGAGCCCATATTAGGCTCGCTTTCTACCCAGATCTTGCCGTCCATCATCTCCACCAGATTTTTGGATATGGCCAGCCCCAGGCCGGTACCGCCGTATTTACGGGTGGTGGATGCGTCGGCCTGGCTGAAACTCTGGAACAGCCTGGCGCTCTCCTCCTTTGTCATCCCTATGCCGCTGTCCCTTACACGGAACTGTAGTACGACCTCATCATCGGTTTCAGAAAGCTTCTCCACCCCAACGATTATCTCGCCCTGATCCGTGAATTTAACGGCATTGTTCCCCAGGTTAACCAGAATCTGCCCCAGCCTTAAGGGGTCACCTTTCAGAGATGTTGGCACATCCGGAGCAGTA
>CAZXTZ010000174.1:2192-3701 GCA_964643645.1 uncultured Geobacteraceae bacterium | reverse complement strand
AAACAGCAGTTCCAGCCCTTTGTCCTCTGTCTTCAGTCTGATCAGACTGGCAAGATGCTGCATCACGCTCTCAAGACGGAATTCAACCTGCTCCATTGCCAGCTTGCCTGCCTCTATCCTGGAGAAATCGAGGATGTCATTTATGATGCCCAGCAGGTTCTCACCAGCCTGATGGATATTTTTGATGTAGTTGCTCTGTTTTTTGTCGAGATCAGTCTGAAGGGCAAGGTGTGACATGCCGATTATGGCGTTCATCGGGGTACGGATCTCATGGCTCATGTTGGCCAGAAATTCACTTTTGGCCTGTGTGGCAGCTTCGGCAACCTCACGGGCTGCGGCCAGATCATCCTCAAAGCGTTTACGCTCTGTAATATTGCGGACTGTCTCAATGCCGCCGACAACCCTGCCCTGTGCATCGAATAGAGGTGAGGCGCAGGCATCAAACCAGAAATCCCGTTCCGGGATATAACCCTCGGCGAAGAGCCTGTTCCCCCGGCGCGAGAAGTTTGCATATCCTGTTTCAGCTTCAGGATAGGGATTAAACAGCATATCAACCAGCAGCGGCCTCCGTTCTCCATAAAACGGCAGCGCATACTCATGGTTGCCTTTGCCTACCATGTCAGACGCAAGGATGCCGGTCATCTGTTCCGCTGCACGGTTCCAGGCGGTAACAATTCCATCGCGATCAATGACAAAGGTGACGTCAGGAAGGTTGTCAAGAATCAGCCTGCTGCGCTCTTCCAGGATTGCCAGATATTCTGACGCCTCCACCAGAGATGCCTGCTTGCTCTCAAGCTCGCGGGCCTGCAACTCCATCCGTTCGCTCTGTTGCAGGGTCTTCTCAAACAGCTCCTGGTTGCGTTTGTTGAATACTGAGGCAACTATTGTGTAAACCCCCAGAGAAAGGCAGAAGTGGGTGGAAAGGACAGAGGAATAATGATAGGCAAAGGGGATATAGGGGCTCAGAAGCAACAGATAAGCCGCTGTAAGCAGCAGGAAACCAAAGCTAAGCAACCAGCCGAGCCGGTGTCCTTTCATAAAAAATATCACGTAGGGAAATGTTGAAACCCAGAAGATTCCGGTGCCTTCGATACCTCCGAAAAGCAGCAGCGCCCCCAGCGTGATCATTGTCCCCACCAGTATCATTGACTCTGCCAGAGATGCCAGATGTGGTTTTCTTGCAATCCAGAAGTTGGGGATGAAAAAAAACAGTGCGGAGAAGAGTTCTACCAGACCAATTTCCCGCATATTGTAGACAAACAGGTTAAGCAGTGAAAAAACTGATATTACCGCAAGGCCGATGCTATTGAGGATACGGACATTGTCCATCCGTTCTTCAGGCCCCAGGCGCTTCACGAGGCTGAGCCCGGGAATATCAATCAGTGATTTCAGTATGCTTGCCATATAATCCCCATGCCGAGCGGTTAGCAAAATCTATCTGGTAGAGACGCAATATTTTGCGTCTCTGGAACAAAACCTGGTAAAGACGCAATATTTTGCGTCTCTGGA
>CAZXTZ010000174.1:0-2092 GCA_964643645.1 uncultured Geobacteraceae bacterium | reverse complement strand
ATTTTGCGTCTCTGGAACAAAACCTGGTAAAGACGCAATATTTTGCGTCTCTGGAATAAAATCTGGTAGAGACGCAATATTTTGCGTCTCTGGAATAAAACCTGGTAGAGACGCAAGATTTTGCGTCTCTGGAACAAAACCTGGTAAAGACGCAATATTTTGCGTCTCTACTGTACCGTTCGCCTTAAAACCTGAGGGTGACGCTTGTCCCGATAAGGTGTGCATCACTCTTGTAGCTGCCTGTCTGAATCAGGTTTGAAACATTGCGGTCCGCAAACTGTATGTACATATATGCCAGATCCAGCGAGACAAAATCCTTGTGTATTCCAATACCTACACTGTAGTTGTGGCGAGCCGCATCCGGCAGGTCGGGGCCTAGCGTAGTATCAGGCACAGGGGTGGTATCGTAGGTATAGCCAGCCCGGAGATCCAGTGTCGGATTAAGGGAATACTGGACGCCAAGGCTGTAAGACCAGCTGTCGTTCCAGTTTTTGGGAATCGGATTATTGTTGAAGGCTGCCATCTGGGGGTTATGGTACACAACTTCAAGTCTGTTGTATGAGCTCCATCCTGTGCGCATGGCGTCAAACTCAAGAGTCAGCTTCTCTATCGGTTTCCATGCCACTGCAAGGGTCAGCGAATCTGGCAGCCTGATGGATGTGGTGGCGTTACCGGCTGCCGCACCTCCGATAACAGCTGCGCCAAATGTGGTTGTTGCGTTAAATGTGGCGTCACCGCTCAGGTTAAGGGTAATGGCGCTACGGTAGTTTACCCCGAGTGAAAGATCATTGCGCGGCTTCCATAACAGACCGAAGTTGTAACCCGGATCAAGGGCCGTTCCTTCTGTGGATAGTCGCCCCAGCTCTCCAGCCTGCCCAGAATACACCATGTTCTGCATTGAAACCTTGGCGTATGTGACATCAACCCCTGCGGCTATCGAAAGATTCAGGTTGTCAAACCGGTAGGCCACAGTTGGCTGGAAATTCATCGGCCTGATGGAAACGCTCTGCACAAGGTTTCTGAAGGAGCTGTCGTCATTCCATCGTTTGGAAAGCGGATATATGGAGTTGATTGCAAGACCGAATGACAGAGGCAGAGACTCCATCGAATAGGTGATATAGGATGATGGGACAAGGAAGATCCCGCGACGGGACTCTTCATACCCAACTGTCGTCGGATGCATCTGGTTTGTGCCCAAAAAAGCGGTTGGCGCAACATTTATAAGCACCCCCCCGACGTTAAGCTGAAGACCTTTTAAAAAAGTTATGCCGGCAGGATTGTAGTACAGGGCCGAAGGGTCATCGGCCTGTGCTGCAAAGGCGGTATTCATCCCCATGGCCTTTGCCCCATGCACATTTACACTGAACCCGGCTGAGGCTTGAGCCAGCTCGAAAGTTGCCACCATCAACAGGAATGCAGAAAAACAGCAAAAAAACATCTGGCGTATATACTTGTTAAACACCCAACTGAATTCTGTTGCCATAAAACCTCCAGATAAAAAATTGCATTTCTGTTTTTGACTTAACGAAGCTCCTGGGCAACATGCACAGTTGCTATCATTTGTCCTGTCTCATCCTTTAAGGGGGAGACAGAAACCTTGTAAAACCCACCAAGAATATTGATCGGTTCAGTGGAGATATGGGGCTCTCCGGAGATCTTCAATTTTTCGCGAGGACAGGCTGGATGGCTGGCGTTGCCGTTATGGAGCAGTGCGCAGTAGTTTTTTCCTGCTGCAAGTTCGCCGGAAATACCCAACTTTAAACAGGCCGTTCGATTCAACATGATGATCTTCGTCTCACTATCGAGAATTGCGACCATATCAGGCGATTCATCCAAAACCGCCTTCCATTGCTGCACCGCATGCAATACCCTTTGACGATTACTCATTTCATTAATATCAGCAGTTTTATTGATTGTTTCGTTCATCTGGCACCCCTTTGTCCCATATATCAGCGGGTAATTATGGCCAAGCTCTCCAGAACAACAGCAGATCAAGTTGTGAATTATGCTCAGGATGCTATACGAAGGAATTGAAAAAACGTACTCTCTAAAAGTATAGGGTAAGGAGTTTAATTCACAACTTGATCTGCTG
>CAZXTZ010000173.1:0-6708 GCA_964643645.1 uncultured Geobacteraceae bacterium | reverse complement strand
CTGCGTGGAGGAGAACACCAACACCGAAAAACTGGTGCAGCGCCTGCTCTCGGACGACTATGCCGACAAGGTGATTGTCACCACCATCCAGAAACTGGGCCTGGCCCTTGGTGGCAATAATAAATCCAAAGGCAAAAACGGTCAAAATTATAAGGAACGGCTGCAGCCCCTAAGTGACAAACGGGTGGTTTTTATCTTTGACGAGTGCCACCGCTCACAGTTTGGCGAGAACCACAAGGCCATCAAGGCGTTCTTTCCCAAGGCCCAACTCTTTGGCTTCACCGGCACGCCGATATTTGATGCCAACGCCACCTGCAAGCAGGTGGAGGGCAAGGTAGCCTCCTTCAAGACCACCAAGGATATCTTCCGCAAAGAGCTGCACGCCTACACCATCACCCACGCCATCGAAGATCGCAATGTCCTGCGCTTCCATATTGACTATTTCGGGGAGCAAGCCAAAGGTGAGAAAGCGGATAGATCCGGGAAAAAGGCAAAGGCCGGTGCCCTACCCACGCAACAGGCGGTTGTCGAGGCTATCTTGGCAAAACATCAGGCAGCCACCGCCGGGCGCAAGTTCAACGCGGTTCTGGCCACTGCCTCCATCAACCACGCCATAGCGTATCACCGCCTTTTTAAGGAAGCGCAGCAGGCCCGGCTGGATGAAGATGACAGCTTTCAGCCTCTGAATATCGCCTGTCTCTTTTCGCCTCCTGCTGAAGGCAACAAGGATGTGGCGCAGCTCCAGGAGGACCTGCCCCAGGAAAAGGCGGATAACCAGGAAGACCCCAATGAGAAGAAAGAGGCCCTGAAGGCCATCATTGCCGATTATAACGAACAGTACAGCACCAACCACGACCTGGGCAACTTTGATCTCTATTATCAGGATGTGCAAAAGCGCATCAAAGACCAGCAATACCCCAACAGCGACCTGGCCCGTGCCCACAAGATCGATATCGTCATCGTGGTGGATATGCTCCTCACCGGCTTTGATTCCAAGTTCCTCAACACCCTCTATGTGGACAAGAACCTCAAATACCACGGCCTCATCCAGGCCTTTTCCAGAACAAACCGCGTCCTGAACGACACCAAGCCCTATGGCAACATCCTTGATTTCCGCAACCAGGAAAAAGAGGTGGACGAGGCCATCGCCCTCTTTTCCGGGGAAGATACGGAACGACCCAAGGAGATCTGGCTGGTTGATCCCGCTCCCAGGGTAATTGATAAGCTGAAAAAGTCGGTCAGTGCCCTGAACACCTTCATGCAGTCCCAGGGTCTGGACTGCACCCCGGAGCAGGTGGCCAACATCAAGGGCGACGAGGCCCGGGTCCACTTTGTCAACGCTTTCAAGGAGGTTCAGCGCTGCAAGACCCAGCTTGATCAATACACCGACCTGTCGGAAGAAGAGCGCACAACCATTGAGGCGGTCATCGCGGAAGACCGGCTGCGCGGTTTCCGCAGCGCCTATCTGGACACGGCCCAGCGACTCAAGCCTCAGCAGGATAAATACGGCGATGACGCCGGCCCGGTCCAGCAGCTTGATTTCGAGTTTGTCCTCTTCTCCTCCGCCGTCATTGATTACGACTACATCATGGGGCTGATCTCCCGCTTCAGCCAGGCTGCTCCCAGGAAACAGAAGATGAGCCGCGAGCAGCTCATTGGCATGCTCTCCTCTACCGCCAACTTCATGGACGAGCGTCAGGTGATGGTAGACTATATAAAAACCCTGAAAGAAGGTGAGGGCCTCAGTGAAAAGGCCATCCGCGCAGGCTATGAGACCTTTAAGGCCGACAGGTTTGCCGGAGAGCTGGTCAAGATTGCCCACAAGCACGGCCTGGAGACCGATGCCCTGCAGGCCTTTGTGGACACCATCATGGGCCGTATGATTTTCGACGGCGAACAACTCAGCGACCTCCTGGCCCCGCTGGAGCTGGGCTGGAAAGAGCGGACAACAAAGGAGCTGGCCCTTATGAAGGACCTGATACCGCTCCTCAAAAAACTCGCCCAGGGGCGGGAGATTTCGGGGTTGGGGGCGTATGAAAGCTAAAGACAAGAAAGATAAGGGCAGCAATCAAGGACTGGTGCCCAAACTGCGCTTCCCTGAATTCCAGGATGATATTAACTGGCAAAAGGTGAAAATAGGGAAGCACCTTGTAGAAAGCCGAGTAAAGGGAAACCGAGGGGACGTTGCAAAAAAAATAACCGTTAAATTATGGGGAAACGGGGTACACGAAAAGCAAGAAACGTTGAAGGGTAGTGCCAATACACAATATTTTCGCCGAAAAGCTGGACAATTTATTTACAGCAAGCTGGATTTTCTCAATCAAGCTTTTGGGATTATTCCTGACTACCTTAATGATTTTGAGTCAACTGTTGACTTGCCATGCTTTGATGTAAGTGAAGAGCTTGATGCGAAATTTTTACTTGAATATGTGCAACGGAAAGATTTTTATAAAAAATTTGGTGAAATTGCAGATGGGGGTAGAAAAGCTAAGCGGATACAGGTAGATACATTTCTATCTTTTTCTGTTTTTCTTCCCAGTCGACTCGAACAACAAAAAATAGCTGACTGTCTTTCCTCCCTCGACGAGCTGATCGCGGCCCAGGCCCACAAGCTCGACACCCTCAAGGCCCATAAAAAAGGGCTGATGCAGCAGCTCTTCCCCGCCCCCGGTCAAACTACCCCCACCCTCCGCTTCCCCGAGTTCCGGAATGCCGGAGAGTGGAAGGAGACTGCACTAGGGCAGCTTGGCAAAATAGTGTCAGGTTTGACATATAGACCGGATGATATCAGGGAAGAAGGGTTGTTGGTCCTAAGATCTTCAAATATTCAAAATGGGCTCATCTCGTTAGAAGATAGTGTTTATGTGACACCAAAGATTAAAGGTGCGAATCCAACAAAGCCAAATGACATTCTGATATGTGTCAGAAATGGATCAAAATCTTTAATAGGAAAAAATGCCCTGATTCCTGAAGAAATGCCCTCGTGTACTCATGGTGCATTCATGACAATCTTGAGGGCGAAATCTGCAAAGTTTATTTTCCAACTATTTCAAACAGAGATTTATAAAAGACATGTTGAAGCAGACTTAGGGGCAACTATTAATTCAATCAATAGTACCCAACTCAAAAAGTATGCTTTGTTTATCCCAAAGCCCGACGAACAACAAAAAATAGCCGACTGTCTTTCCTCCCTCGATGAGCTGATCGCGGCTCAGGCCCAAAAGCTCGACACCCTCAAGGCCCATAAAAAAGGGCTGATGCAGCAGCTCTTCCCCAACCCTGACGAGGCGAATGGATGAGCCAGCCTACCACCTTCTACACAGATGTCAGGCAGATTCTGGAACAGGCCCGGAGCAAGTCCCGCTCAGCGGTGAACTCCGCCATGGTTGAGGCCTACTGGCTCATCGGCAGGCGTATCGTTGAAGAAGAGCAGCAGGGGGAACACAAGGCAGCATATGGCAAACGGCTTATTGAAGAACTCTCAGCCGCCTTAACTTCTGATTTCGGCAAGGGCTTCTCCTATGCCAACCTCTATAATTGCCGTCAGTTCTACCTGACCTTTCCGGAGCAGGAGATTCTCTCCACACTGTGTAGAGAATTGAGCTGGAGCCATCTGCGTCTGATTATGCGGGTCGAATCCCCCAAGGCCATAAAATACTATTGCCATGAGGCCAGAGAACAAAACTGGACCGTCCGTCAGCTGGAGCGCAATATCAAAACCCACAGTTATCAGCGCCTGCTTTCAACCCGGGCTGATAAAAAACCGGACAGCCATGGCACCGGCCATCTTGATTTTATCAAAGACCCCTATGTCCTTGAGTTTCTGCAACTGCCGGAAGCCTCGCCCTTGAAGGAAAGCCGCCTGGAGCAGACCATTATTGATGAGCTGCAGAAATTTCTTTTGGAAATGGGCAAGGGCTTCTCCTTTGTCGCCCGGCAGATGCGGATCAGCACCGAAACCAGCCATTTTTATATCGATCTGGTGTTCTATAATTACCTGCTTAAATGCTTTGTCATCATCGACCTGAAAACCGGCAAACTCAGCCACCAGGATATCGGCCAGATGGATATGTATGTGCGCATGTTCGATGACCTGAAACGGGGTGAAGACGATAATCCCACCATTGGCATCATTCTCTGCGACAGCAAGGACGAAACCATTGTCAAATATTCGGTTCTCAAAGAAAGTCAGCAGCTCTTCGCCTCGAAATACCAGCGGATACTGCCCTCTGAGGAAGAACTGATCGCCGCGATCGAGCGGGAGAAACGCTTTTTTGAGGATATGAAATGATGGAGACAACAACCAGAGTTTCATTCGCTCATGACAAGGTGAACGGATGAGCCAAGATATCATCGGTGTCGCCCAGGCAATTAACGATCTGAACAAGAATATTGTCCTCATCTATGCCTTCAACGGTACGGGAAAAACCCGTCTTTCCGTTGCCTTCAAGGATTTGACCAAGACCGATAATGGTGGCGATCATGCCGGGGTGTATTACAACGCCTATAGCGAAGATCTGTTTTTCTGGAATAATGACGAAGAAAATGATGGGAATGATATTCGTCTGATGGTGCAACAGAGCACCTTGAATAAATACCATTCGTTGCTTGATGAAACCAATCTTCAACAGAAGCTGGCCCTCTACAAACCGAACTATGACTTCAGGTTTGAGTCGTATCAGGATGTCGCTCAGGGCATTAAATGCGTCCGGTTCTTCTTGAAATCAGAAGACGAAGAAAAGGCCACCGAGACGATTAAAATCTCCCGGGGAGAAGAGCAGGCATTTGTCTGGTGTTTTTTCCTGACCCTCTTTGAAGTGGAGGGCTGGGCCGACCAGCAGGCAAACCATTTTTTCATTGATGACCCGGTATCCAGCCTGGATGACCACAACATATTCATTACGGCAGCCGCTTTAATGGATCTGATTGACGAACATTACAAGAACAGAAAAATAATTATTACCACCCATCATATCGGTTTCTTCGCCATTCTGGCGGACTGGCTTTCCAAGGGAGAGAAGTCTTCCTCTTACGAAAAGCACATACAGCTGCATATCCTCAAACGGGATGATGAAGGCCTGCGATTGGCAAGCACTCACAAAGATGTGTTTTTGTATCACCTGGAGCTTCTGCAGACACTCAAGAGGGCTGTGGAAAAGAAAGAACTTTATGCTTATCATTTTGCCCTGCTCAGGCAGATCCTTGAAAACGTTAGCTCTTTTCTGGGGGTCGGGCGCATATCATTTGTCCTTAAACAAATCGGCATCTCAGATGCCGACGAAGTCAGCCGGATCGTCAACACCCTTTCCCATAAGACGGTTTTTCGCTATGAAGCAAAAGAGATGGTCCCGGATAACGCCCGTCTCTTCACTGAAATTTTCCGTAATTTAATGAATAAATATAACTTTGTTGTGCACTGATACATTATGACTAAACAAGAACAAGAAGAATTAGGTAAAACCCTGTGGGCCATCGCTGATGATTTGCGCGGGGCCATGAATGCGGACGACTTCCGCGACTATATGCTCTCCTTTCTCTTTCTGCGTTATCTGTCCGATAACTACGAGGCTGCCGCCCAAAAGGAGCTGGGCCGGGATTATCCCGAGGCCGGGGGAAACGACAGGCGCTCTCCTCTTTCCATCTGGTACCAGGAAAACGAGCAGGATATTGAGCCCTTTGAACAGCAGATGCGCCGCAAGGTGCACTATATTATCAAGCCCGACTATCTTTGGAACTCTATTGCTGAACTGGCCCGCACCCAGAACGACGACCTGCTGCACATCCTGCAGAAGGGCTTCAAGTATATCGAAAATGAATCCTTTGCTTCCACCTTTCAGGGGCTGTTTTCGGAGATCAACCTGGATTCGGAAAAGCTCGGCAAGAGCTACACCGCCCGCAACGCCAAGCTATGCACCATCATCAGCAAGATTGCCGAAGGCATTGCCGGGTTTTCCACCAGCAGTGACGTGCTGGGAGATGCCTATGAATACCTGATCGGCCAGTTTGCCGCCGGATCGGGCAAGAAGGCGGGCGAGTTTTACACCCCGCAGCAGATTTCCTCCATTCTGTCAGCCATCGTCACCCTCGATTGCCAGGACCCCGGCACCGGAAAGAAGAAAAAACTCAAAAACCTGCTGGATTTTGCCTGCGGTTCCGGCTCCCTGCTGCTCAATGTCCGTCATCAGATGGGCGTACATGGGATCGGCAAGATTTTCGGCCAGGAAAAAAATGTCACCACCTACAACCTGGCCCGCATGAACATGCTGCTGCACGGGGTGAAGGATTCCGAGTTTGAGATATTTCACGGCGATTCCCTGCTCAACGAGTGGGACATCCTGGCGGAGGAAAACCCGGCCAAGAAGCTGCACTTTGATGCGGTGGTGGCTAATCCGCCCTTTAGCTACCGCTGGCAGCCCACCGAAGTTCTGGGTGAGAATTTCCGCTTCAAGGATTATGGCCTGGCCCCGAAATCCGCCGCTGATTTTGCCTTCTTGCTGCACGGTTTCCACTTTTTGGCCAGGGAGGGCACCATGGCCATCATCCTGCCCCATGGTGTGCTGTTCCGGGGAGGGGCCGAGGCCAGGATCAGGCGCAAGCTGCTGGAGGACGGCAATATCGACACGGTTATCGGTCTGCCCGCCAACCTGTTCTTCTCCACCGGCATTCCGGTCTGTATCCTGGTGTTAAAGAAATGCAAAAAGCCCGATG
>CAZXTZ010000172.1:0-6771 GCA_964643645.1 uncultured Geobacteraceae bacterium | reverse complement strand
CGCGCGCCTTGACCGCCTCGGCAACGCGCTTCTGCCCGGCGTCGGCGACGAAGAAAGCCGAGCGATACTGGTAGCCACGGTCGCAGAAGCTGCCGCCGGCATCGAGCGGATCGATCGTCCGCATGAACCGCGTGGCAAGCTGGTGTCGGATGCCATTAACACTTTGCTGGCTGGACAAAGGTTCGCAACGACTCCGGGGCTGCAAAAGCGTGACTTTATCCATGTCGAGGATGCAGGTGCGGCTCTTGCTGCACTGGTGCTTTCTTCTGTGACAGGCCCCGTCAATATCGGCAGCGGCCATAGCATCATGGTGCGGGAACTGCTCGATCATCTCGCGGAGGCTGCCCAAGTCGGCGACCTCATCGACTTCGGGGCACGCACTCTTGCAAAGGGGGAGCCGATGGATTTGGTCGCCAATACAGCAAGGCTGCGTGAGGAAGTCGGCTTCACGCCACGACTGTCTCTCACCGAAGGTGTAGTGCGAACCGTTGAGTGGTGGCGCAATCAGGCGCTGACCAGAATGGAGGAAAAATGATCCAATCTTCCATTACATGGCCTCATGGCTTCCAGGCGAGCACCGATGTTTCAGGAAAAACGCCTGTGAGCATCGGGACAGCCTTGCAGCCCCTTTTAAAAGCAGGAAAGGCTAGGGATGCATGACCGAGGGCGGTAGACCTATTGGCGATGTCAGGGAAACGGCCGTTGAAGGTGCCGTAACAGTTAAGAGCCGTCCTTTTCATGATGATCGTGGCCGTTTCGCTCGGTTGTTCGACCGGGATTTGCTGAATTCTGTTCACGCGGATCGAACGATTGTACAGGTGAACCATTCTCTCACGCGGCAGGTCGGTGCCTTGCGAGGTATGCATTTTCAAGGAAAGCTCCATCCTGAAGCTAAATGGGTAAGATGCATCAAGGGTCGAGTTTTCGATGTTGCCGTCGATTTGCGGCATGGATCGCCCACCTTTCTGAAGCATGCTGTCGTGGAACTGAGCGCAGAAGCGGCAAATATGTTTTTCATTCCCGAAGGGTGCGCCCATGGCTTCCAAGTAATTGAGCCGGACAGCGAACTGCTTTACCTGCATACAGCTCCCTATTCACCTGTGGCTGAGGGTGGCGTGCGCTGGGATGATCCACTCCTTGCTATCGACTGGCCCTTCTCCCCGACCGACATATCGAAAAGAGATTTAAGTCACCCGCTCCTGACCGAGAAATTCAAAGGACTGAGTATATGAACTGCAGGCATTGTAATGCGCCGCTCAATAATGTGTTAATCGATCTGGGCCATCAACCAGCGTCGAATGCTTATCTGACCTCTACTCTACTTGAGTGCAGTGAGGTTTATGCGCCGCTGAAGACATTTGTATGCGAAGTTTGCTGGCTAGTGCAGCTTCCATCCTATCACAGATCAGACGAACTATTCACGCCAGACTATGCCTATTTTTCATCGGTATCGCAGGGCTGGGTAGATCATGCGCAGCGCTACGTCGAAACGATGATTGAGCGCTTCCGCTTGACCGAGGCGGATTGGGTCGTGGAGATTGCTTCCAACGATGGGTATCTACTCCAGTTTATGAAAAATGCTGGTATTCCTTGCACTGGTATCGAGCCGACGGCTTCAACCGCTGCCGCAGCCCGCGCGCGGGGCATAGAAAGCGTTGAACGCTTTTTCGGCGTTGACCTGGCGCGTGAACTGGTCGCAACGCGGGGGCACGCCTCCCTGACAGCGGCGAACAATGTGCTCGCTCATGTTCCGGACATAAATGATTTTGCCGAAGGCTTTTCGATCCTTTTGGCACCCGAAGGAGTGGCGACCTTCGAGTTTCCGCATCTGGTGAACCTAATCGAACAATGCCAGTTCGATACAATCTATCATGAGCATTATTCCTATCTTTCGCTCACTGCCGTGTCGAAAATCTTTGGCACAAAGGGAATGCGGGTATTCGATGTCGAGAAAATCCCTACCCACGGTGGATCGTTGCGCGTCTATTTGTGTCTTGACGCGGCGGCTACACATCCTGAGATGCCGGCCGTCGCGACTTTGTTGGCGGAAGAAGTAAGCCGAGGCGTCACCACCACCCGATATTATGAAACGCTTGCGCCCCGGGCTGAAGAAATCAAACTAGATCTTCTGGAATTTCTTGTTGCTCAAAAAAAGGTAGGGAAATCGGTCGCCGCTTATGGTGCGGCAGCAAAAGGCAATACTTTGCTTAATTTCGCGGGCGTTCATGCCGATTTAATCGATTTCGTATGCGATGCAGCTCCCTCCAAGCAGGGGCAATATTTGCCGGGAAGCCATATTCCGATCCTGGCACCTGATGCGCTCTATGAGAAAAAGCCAGATTTCGTGCTGATATTGCCATGGAATATCCGGGAAGAAATTCTAACACAGCACGGTGCTGTGAGAGCATGGGGCGCACGCTTTGTTGTTGCTGTTCCAAAGCTTGAAATTTTCTGATGATGTTCAGGTATGCGGCTGGACCAGTTTAAAATCGACGAGTCACAAGCCGCATATTGCAATTGTCGATTAACGTATCTTCCGACCTCTTCGGGGTGGGAATCAAAGCGGATGGATATTGTTCATCATCCGGTACTGCGCTGGCGGGGAAATCGGTACAGGCAAGGATGTGGACGTTCCTGTAGTGCCGATCGGCAGAATATGAGAAAAGAGACGATCTTTTCTGCCTTCAGCCATTCGGAAACTCAGCTCGACCTAGAGGCTCGAAATGCGGATATTCAGGAAAACGAAAACAGGTTTCAACACCAAGGACCACGACGTCATCAAGAAAAGCGGTCTGTTTGATACGCAGTGGTATCGATCGACCTACCCTGACATCGGCGATTACGATCCGATAGAGCACTATCTGCACCATGGTGCCTCCGAGGGTCGGCAACCTTCCGGAAGCTTCGATGGCAGGCTCTATCTGTCAGAAAATGGAGATGTGCGTGCCCTCGGATTTAACCCGCTTCTTCACTGGATCCTTCATGGGAAAAGCGAAGGAAGGCGCTATCCTGATGTCGGTTCTGATTTGACGCAACATTCCACTGCGCAATCATCAGCCTGTGTCGACAGAAAAGAGGCGGCAATGGAGGCGAGGATGTTGGAAGATCTGCAAAGGAAGAAAATCCTTTGCAGCGGCCTTTTTGACGAAGTTTGGTATCGTGCAACCCACGGAGACATCGGCGAATATGATCCGGTCTTGCACTATATCCGTCATGGGTTCGCTGAAGGCCGAGCTGTATCGCCACATTTTGATTCAGATGTTTACCTCAATCAAAACCCGGATGTTCGCGAGGCAAAAATCAATCCTTTGCTTCACTGGATTGAAAACGGCCATAGGGAAAAGCGCACTTTCCCCACTCCGAAAAGGCGGAATGAACAGAATTATAGTATTTATAAATATTGCAATCCCGACGTCTTTGAAAACCCGAAATCATCCTACGATGAAAACTTCAAAATATCGGTAGTTACCCCGTCTTACAATACCAATCCTCTTTATCTAGAGGAGTTGTATAATTGTCTTCGGAATCAGACATATAGAAATTGGGAGTGGATCATTTGTGATGATTGTTCAGTTAATACTGAGACAATTGCAAAGATAAAAAATCTACACAGCAGTGATGATCGCATAAAAATCCGCCTTCTAAAGACATCTCATGGCATTGCTGGCGCAACAAACGCCGGGATAAGTATCGCAGAAGGGGGCTATATTGCACTGATTGATCACGATGATCTGATATCTCGAGACGTTTTCGAGAATATTTGGAAATTGTGGACGAAGAATGGTAATGACTGTGATCTCTTTTATACGGATGAATGCAAGATAAGTGTCGATAGAGAAATCTATGACTTTTTCCATAAACCGAGTTGGTCTCCTACTTTATTAGAGAACACCATGTATGTCGGCCACCTCAGTGTTTATCGGAAGGACCTAGTACTGGCGGAAGGCGGGATGAGGTCTGAATACGACGGTACTCAGGATTATGATCTTGCTCTTCGTTTGTCTCGCAAAATGCGCAACGTGATTCATGTCCCAAAGATCGGCTATCTCTGGCGTGCGATCCCCGGTTCCACCGCAATGTCGCTCTCTGAGAAGAGCTATGCGGTGCAGAAGCAAGAAGAGGCGGTCACATCTTTTGCGACCAACTTTGCGCCTGGCGCCAAGGTCCGTTCCGGACCTTCAGCAGGCTATTGGCGGATAGACTATAAGGTCGCAGCGCCCGCGCCGCTGCTGAGTATCATTATTCCTACGGGCGCGGGTGGCCGCATGGTGCGGGGTCAATTCTGTGAGCTGCTGACCCATTGTATCGGCAGCCTGATCGATAAGAACTTTTATCCGAATATGGAGTTTGTCGTAATCCACAACGGCAATCTCTCCCCTGCGCAGCGCTGCTTTTTAGACCGAATACCTAATGTCAAACTAGTTCACTACTCGGAACGCCACCTCAATTTGTCGCGTAAGATGAACATGGGTGTTGAGGCTGCTTCGGGTGAGTACGTTTGCCTTCTGAACGACGATATCGAAGTCATCACCGAGGCAGCAGGTGATGCTCTGGTTGGTTTTCTACAGGCGCATCCCAAGGTCGGTGCGATTGGTCCTTTGTGCTTGTATGAAGATGGAAAGGTTCAGCATAATGGTATATTGATGTTGGATCAGGGGCCTTCGCACAGCGGTATTTTCAAGGAGCCAGAATTTGGAGGTCCTTTCAATTATCTACGGATGCGGCGCGAAGTCTTTGGAACTACAGGCGCCATTTTGATCACGCGACGTCAAAATTATTTTGAAGTCGGTGGCTTCGATGAAGATTTACCTCTTAACTATAATGACGTTGAATTTTGTGCCAAGCTGCGAGCTTCAGGTTTTAGTAGCGTCGTGGATCCAGAGATAAGGGTCTACCATTTCGAGAGCGCAACAAAAATTGGAACTTTCAAGTGCGAAAAGGAAAAGCTGTTCCGCCTTCTGCCCGAAGTGGATGATCCTTATTTCAACCCGCATTATGATCAGCGAAATCCCTATTATGAAATTTCCACGCGCAAAAATGTATATCCAGCCGACTCCATTGAGTTTGAGCGCTCACTTGATCTTCATATCAGATCGAGGAAAAAATACCTGCAATCTAAGGATTTAAAGTTTAGTTTAGCCGTCTCAGTTTATAATCAATCCGAGACGCTGCTTAATGAGATGTTCTCATCTGCTAGCTGCCAGACGTATAACAATATCGAAATTGTTATACTTGATAACGGAAGTAAAAATGCAGAGACCTTGTCTTGGCTGGAATCAATTAAAGGTCACCCTCAGGTAACTCTCATCCGCCATGAAGAGAACCAAGGAATTATGGGGGGGCAGAGGACTTTGTTGGAGAAGGCTACAGGAGACTATTTCCTACCGATGGATTCAGATGATTTCATAACAGCGGATTGCGTTGAAATCATGGCGGATGCAGCTCTGAGAAATCCTGATGTCCATATATTTTATTCTGATGAATTTAAATCCGACATCCAATCAAATAAATTCTCTCCCTTCTACAAGACGGACTTCGATCATCTGAAGATTATGAACTGTTGTTATGTCGGCCATCAAATGATGTTCCGAACTGAATATCTGCGCAGTATTGGTGGATATAGCGACGATCGATCAACTTGGTGTCATGACTGGGATTCCACTCTGCGAGGTATGGAACATGGCGCAACGATCATGCATGTGTCGGAACTGCTCTATGCGTGGCGCATCAACCCAGGGTCCACCGCCTCTGTCGAAACGGGAAAAAAGCCCGAAGCGGTCGCCAGCCAGCGGTTTGTGCTTGAACGCTATCTTAAGTCACGTGGCCTCGATCAAACGTTGATCATTGAAGAAAATGAGCTAGGTCCAAATACTGGAATGTGGACTTTGCGGGCGAAGAAAACCTTGCCGCATATCTCTACTATTTCTGCGAACAAGTTATGGCTGCTATCCCCTAGAGAATGCGCTTCTGTCCTGCGTGCGGCATGTGAGGATAGTGAGTATGTGTTACTTCTGCTTGAAGGTACGGAGCGATATAAGGCAGAGTTGGAACTATCTGTTCCAGTTCATCTTGATTCTAATGTTAAGCTCGTGGGAAGTGCCCTGCTCAATGATAAAAGGGAAATCGTCTGGGCTGGCGGCCTGCTGGATGATGAACAAAATATCATTGAGCCTTCAAGTGGAATGGACCCTCGTCAGGGAGGGTATCATGGCCAACTCTATTGCCAGCGATTTGTAGATGTCGTTGCAGGCGGGAATGTGCTGATTGGCGCCGATATACTCCGTGAAGCTCTGGATGCATCGGGTGAAGAAATCCATGCTGAGAGACTGATGGTCCTGCTGTCCCTTATTGCGCGCAGACGGGGTTGGCTGATTGCTACGACGCCCCACTTGGAGGCGGTTTTGCCGCAGGAGATGAAACCGATCATACCTTTGGATCGGGATTGTTTTTTGCGTGATCAAGGGCTCGCGGGCAGAGGGCCTTGGGCAGGTAGTCCTCCTTTGAGTGTCAGCAGGACATCCTGACATAACCCATTCGGGGTCGCGATGTGATGTCAGCAGGCGTGCAACGGCATTACATCGCGCCAGGCAAGGCCATGTAGAACGGCTATGTGGAGAGCTTCGACGGTAAGCGGTAAGAATCCCCCACATTTTCAAGCGTGCAGGGGTTGGTAGTTTCGCCGGGTTGGACGGCGAGGTGATCAATGAGCGATGAAACTGGACTGTTCGAAAAACTCTGGTGTTTGGTGGCCTGACCTGATTCAGTGCCATT
>CAZXTZ010000171.1:0-6800 GCA_964643645.1 uncultured Geobacteraceae bacterium | reverse complement strand
ATAAGTGGTTTTATGGGTTCTGTAAACTGTAAACTGGTAGCTTTCGAATCTCGTTGTTGATTCGTCAGTCAGCCACCGCCCGATGTAACCCTGCTTTTCCTCCACCACGAACCAAAGCCGCCCGGAGTTAACCTTCGGTGCGGCTGTTTTCATATTGCAAGATTATTTGCAGAACTAAACACTGGTTGGCATCTTCATGAAAGGTTACATCTGGTTTCTTTCAGTTCAAAACGGGCAGCATCACTGTCAGTTGTTTTCTGGAGACTCCACTGGCGGTTATGATAGGCGGCGATACCGGGCTTGTGTGCTATAGAAACAAGAGTGCCTCGCGTTTGACGGATATGGGCGAGAAGCTGTTTGTACAATATGGTTTCCGTGGCCTCGTCAAGGGCGCTGGTGATCTCATCGGCAAACACCCATTGCGGTTTTTTCAGCAGCACACGGGCCATGGCCAAGCGCTGGCGTTCACCACCAGACAGGGTTTGCCCCCAGGCCTCGGCCCGATCCAGTTGCCGGGTCAGATCGGGCAATTGGGCTTGTGTCAGTGCCTGGCGCAGTTGATCGTCCGTGAACTGGCTGGCCATCTGCGGGTAGGCCAGGGCCTGGCGAAGTGGACCGTTGGGAAAATACGGATGTTGCGGCATGAACATGGCATCCTGCGGGCACTGCAAATGCCCTGAGGCAAATGGCCAGATGCCTGCAAAGGCCCGGAAGAGGCTTGATTTGCCACTGCCTGAGGGCCCTTGCAATAAAATACTGTCGCCCGGTTCGGCTTTGAATCGGGCCTGTTGCAGCAGCACCTCGCCCCTGGGCAGTTCCAGGTGCAGGTCCGTGCTTTCAAGTGTTTCTGAATTTGTAATTGCCAGCCCTTGATCGGGAAGGGCCAGAGAGTTGAATGATGCTTCAAAGCTGGTCAAACGGTCGGTCGTGGCACGCCAGGCTGCCAGGCTGCTGTAGTTGTCCACAAACCAGCTCAATGCACCCTGAACCTGACCGAAAGCGCTGGCGATCTGCATCAGCTCTCCCAGATGGATTGCTCCGCTGAAAAAGCGCTGAGCTGCCACTAAAAAAGGAAACACCGTTGCAGCCTGGCCAAAAAAGATGGTGAACCAGATCAGGCGCTTCTGGGCGCGAATCAGGGAGAGGTAGTTAGCAAGCACCTGAGAAAATCGAGTGTTCAGCTGCTGGCGTTCTACCGCTTCACCCCGATCCAGCGCAATGGCTTCACTGTATTCACGTACCCGTACCATATGGTGGCGAAACTCGGCCTCGCGC
The DNA here is from genome assembly GCA_964643645.1 of uncultured Geobacteraceae bacterium. GTDB lineage: Bacteria > Desulfobacterota > Desulfuromonadia > Geobacterales > Pseudopelobacteraceae > Trichlorobacter. The sequence continues at coordinate 5,525 of CAZXTZ010000171.1, read as the reverse complement.
CTTTGTTGCTCAAAGTTAAGCCTGATCTGTGGACGGCCAAGGTAGTGGCTTAACACGCTGCCCACCAGACAGTACAGCAGCGCCATCCATACCATAAAGCCTGGGATGTTGAATTCTGTAGCGCCAATTGTGAAGGCAAAACCACCGGACAGACCCCATAAAATGCCGATAAAACTTGCCAATGTGACCACTGAATTGAGCAGGCCCATTGATAGCGAAATGCTATGACTGGTGAACTGGTGGATATCTTCCTGAATCCGCTGATCCGGGTTATCGGGGTTGCGGGACTGGGCATCGGAGTCATTGGGCTGGCTGGCAAAACGCATTAACTCCAGTTGATAAAATGCCCGGTTGGAAAGCCAGCGTTCCAGGTAGTGCTCCGTCATCCAGGCACGCCAGCGCATTTCCAGCAATTGCGTCAGGTAAAACCTGTATACCGCAATGACTATAAAGGCAAAGGCCAGATATGTGTATCTTCCCAACTGGGTCCAGAACACCTGGGCATTCTTCTCTTGCAGCGCATCGTAAAACAGCTTGTTCCAGTCGTTGAGCAGCACCGCCATGTAGACCATGCCCAGGTTCAGTGTGATAATGGCGATAAGCAGCCCCCATGCCTGCCATTTTTTCTCTGATACAAAGTATGGGCGTGCGAGCGCCCAGGTCTGGCTGACAAAGGTTTTGAAGGCTTTGATTCTGGTCATTAAACGCATCGGGATATTCCTTGTTGAATTGATAAGAATTAGATCTCCGTCTCAGGGGGCAGGAGGGATTACTTTTTCCCTTCACCGAGGCGCTTCAGGAGAGCCTGAACCCCCTGTTCAAGTTGCATATCACGGCCTGCTGCCACGGATGCCGGCTCGTTGAACACCAAAATGTCCGGAACCACATCACGCTTTTCGAGCCATTTGCCATCCATATCCTTAAAGCCAAGCTGGGGAATGCCGTACAGGAGCCGTTGTCCCTGCTGTAATTCTTGAAGCGCAGCGCTACCGCTGCCTGGTATCGGTTCGCCGATAAGGGACCCCAGTTTCATGGCCTGATAGTAGTAGGGGAAGATCATGCCGTCAGAGTAACTGGATGCGTTTGCCAGAAGGGCGCTGGGTTTTGTCCAGCGCTGATGTGGTAGCAGCGCAATGGTTTTACCGTCTGATCGCACCACGCTGCCGCTCCGGACGCCAGTCAGCAGGGCGATCAACTGGTCGTGGATGTTACCTCCGACGTTATAGCGCACATCAAGCAGCACCGCCTCTTTGTCTGACTGGGGCCCCATCAGTTCACTAAAGATGTTCTGGAAATTTGTCAGGTCCATGACATTTATATGGATGTAGCCGATACGTCCGCCGGAAAGGCGTTCCGTAAGCGCCCGGTTCCGTTCAGCCCATCGGTCGTAACCCAGACGATGCTCGTCGGCAAGGGTGACCGGCACGATACTTTCCTGAACCGGACTGCCACCATTTGCCGGATTAATCTCCAGAAACACCTTTTTTCCTGCCTTACGGCTCAACAGCTCATGGATATCCATCTGCGGGGTTATCGGCATTCCGTCCACTCTGTTGATGACTGCCCCGGGCATCAGGGCGGTGTTGCTCCTGTGGGCCGGCCCCCCAGCAAGTACTGCAGCCACCTTGACACCGCTGTCCTTGTGGCTTTGATCATAGTACAACCCCAGAGAAGCAGTCTCCTCACCTTCAGCACCCCTGCGGGGTATAGCCATGGCACCGGTGTGGGATGCGTTAAGCTCTCCCACCATCTCTCCCAGCATTTCTGCAAACTCCTCCCAGCAGGTCAGATAGGGGAGAAACTTGCGGTACTCCTGGCGGTAGAATTTCCAGTCAACACCGTTTAGGGTTGGTTCGTAAAAACGGGTGGCGGTAAGCCGCCAGACATGCTCGAAGATTGCCGTTATTTCTTCAGTGCTCCAGCCTATCTCTGCCTGAAATGGCAGATTGGTGAGAGTTTTGCTCGGCAGGTGAAAACGGGCAATCCCCTGGGGAGTTAAAAAGAACAGATGCTGCAACGGGGCGTCTGCCTCAATGTCTCCTACAGGCTGGGGGAAGGTGAATAACTGGTTGATTGTTTCGGTGGTGCGGTCAATGAGGTATCCGTTAACTCCCCCGTCACGCCGTGCTTCTAAAGCGATCAGAGTGCGGTTGTCCGAGGCAAGGGTGTACCAGCGCAGGTGCATCGGAAATGGGGTCATTCTTCGGGTTCGGTAGCGCAGCGCAGATGTGTCAATCTCCTCCGGGGTGCTGATATCCGGACGGACTGGAGGGGCTCCCGGCGAAGGGACAGGGCTGTTCAGCATAAGCTCCTCCGGTGAGAGTTTTGCCTGTTCAAAGGCAGGCGAACTAAGAAAAACCTGGAAAACCTCTGCCTGCGCCTGTCCACTCAGAGCATCCCGCAGCCCGTTTCTGTCACTCAGCCATAGCACCGACTTGCCGTCGGCGCTGAAGGTCAGGCCATTTTCGTTATAGGCGCTCTGGCTCAGGTTTATCGGGCCATGGGTTCCATTGACACTTACCAGCATTATATCGCTGCCGGAGATCCAGTTTCCCCCACGAATCAGCAGTCTTCGGCTATCGGGGGACCAGACAAAGGAACTGTCGAAATCTGATACCATATAAAAACGGGGGTCTTCAAAAACAGTTCGGGTGCTGCCGCTTTTCCTGTCAAGAACCTTAATCCGCTTGCGGTCTTCAAGGTAGGCTAGCATTGTGCCGTCCGGCGACAGGCGGGGGAGAAAGGCATCAATGGCGCCCACCACCAGCGCCTGTTCCTGAAATGTTGCCGATTCAAGAAAAAGGCGATCCTGCGGGCGAACCAGACGGGCCTCATAGATCCCCCAGACACCGCTTTTTTCGGATGCATAGACAATGGAGCGCCCATCGGGGCCAAAACTTACGGAACGTTCCTGGTGCGGGGTGCTCGTAATCCGCCGGCTCCTGCCTGTGAGGGTGGAGACCGCAAATATCTCACCGTGGGCAACAACCGCCAGTTCCTTACCGTTGGGGGATACCGCCATTTCAGTGGCCTGATCGCTGACATTCCTGTAATTACTCCCTTCCAGCATTGGCGACTGGGATATCCGCACGGAAACCCGCTCCGGTTTGGCCTTGTCCGGATCAAGACGCCAGAGCTCTCCGTTATAGCTGTACACCAGAAGACCGTTTCGGGATGCGGAGAGGAAACGCACCGGATGGTGTTTGTGGAAGGTCATCTGCACCGGCTCGCTCTTTCCGTTAAAGGACTGACGCCAGATATTGAAGGAGCCGGAGCGTTCGCTCAGGTAGAAGATGGTGGTCCCATCGGAGGACCAGACTGCGTTGCGGTCCTCCCCGCGATAGTCGCTCAAACGCCGGTGGGCGCCGGTGGTCAGGTCGTAGGCCCAGATATTGCGGGCTGCCGCGGAGACGGAATGCTTGCGCCAGGGCTGCTCTGTTCCGGGAAAATCGGTATAGAGCAGGTAGCGCCCCTGACGATCGGTGGCAACATCAAGGGCCGGAGTTGGCAAAACCAGACGTTCACGCCCCCCGGTAACCGGCACGCTGTACAGTTGCCTGGCAACAGGCGCGTCTGGCGGGGCAGCCCCCTGGACAGTGGCATCTCCAAGACGGGCCGAGCTGAAATAGACCTGGCTGCTGTCTGCGGAGAAGGCGTAGGGGATATCGTCACTTGAATGCCGTGTAAGCCGCTTCGCCGTGCCGCCGCCGTCAGCCGGTACGACAAACAGATCAAGATTGCCGTGGCGTTTGGATGCAAAGGCAAGGTAGCGGCCGTCGGGTGACCAGACCGGAGAGGAGGAATAATACTCGGGGGTAGTGTAGGAGAGGGCCTGTCCACCTGTAGTGGGTACGACCCAGATCTGGCCGCTATGGCTGAAAGCTATACGACTGCCATCGGAGGAGACTGCCGGGTAACGCAGCCAGAGAGGACGCTTCGGATCAATCTCGCTTGCCTGTGCGATTGAATCGCAGCAGAGCAGGACTACAATGAACAGGAAGATGTGAATTCTGATGGACATAATGTGGGCTCCTTTAGGCGGTAAAGCTGTTTTTCTGTGTGGTTAATGGCTGATTCAGGTTTCATGTTCAGCGCTCCGCCATTTGCAAAATCTTGTCAGTGAATTGCTCAGTCTCTTTATTTTCGCGGCGTGACAGGTTGTCTATGCCGGTACTGATATGTAGATTACGTTGCGGAAAGGCGAAGGCAACATGGTGTTCCTTGAATAATTGCATAATAGTATTACGTACATCGGACATGACAGCGGTGTCGTTATCTACGTTACGAATCCAGAAACGAAGACGTAATTCCAGTGCGTCGGCCCCGAAATTCCAAAGCCGCACAACCGGTTCCGGTTCCGGCAATATCTCTGGATGTCCGGAAACAGACTGGAGCAGCAACCGGTTTACCAGCGGAATATCCGAGTCGTAATCAATGCCCAGCTCTATATCGAGCCGTACACTCCGATCGCTGTGGCTCCAGTTCATCAATTGGCGCGAGACCAGTTCCGAGTTTGGAATGAAGATCGTTGCGTTATCCTTGGATTGCACAACTTTATTGGTAATGGTGACCTTACTCCGGTCAGGCTGGGAAGAGGGGCTGGCTGTATCCACAAGCAGCAGAAGGCGCAGTGAACATGACTGTGTTGTACAGTGCAGGTTCAGACAACGTAGAGGCTGAAGATTTGGCGCTATTTGCCGTATCCGGCCGTCTGGACAGACTCCAGAACTCCGTCCCTGAAAGTCAGGATATGCACCAGGCGGTTCGGCCCTTCATTGTAGGTCCATTCTTCAAAGTTTATTAGGATGGTTGCACCTTTATCTCCAGCCTCGCTCTGCACCCTGGTGGATTTGTAGGTAGGAGTATCGCACTTTATGCCCACAATGGAGATTTTGTCGCCGGTTGAGACGATGGATCCGTTGGGGCAGCGGAAGTTATTTGCCTGTGCTGATGTTGCCAGAGCGATCATAAGGGCGATGGTTGTGCTGCAGATTTTTGGGATCATAGGGCACCTTGATTTTAGCGGGTGATTGGAATTTCCTCGTTCGGGGGTGCAATAAATACCACAGGAATCAAGCTATCGTCAACGATCTTCAAGGGATTTTAAGGAGATTTTGGAGGAGAAAAGAAACGTATCTGGCTCCTATTGAGGCGGCAGCCCGGTTAACAGGTTCTCTCCGGTCTGCTGCCTTAATGCTTCTGACACTCCGATCCGATCAATATTCTCAAAGAGGTTTTTTGTCCTTGCCACAGCCCTTTTCAGCAGTTCTTCAGGGCTTTCTTCCATCTCCTTTCCGCCTGCAGGGTTATCCCATTTTTCGGGCCAGCTGATCTTTCTACCCCTTTGCCAGCCGAGTGGATAAAAAAGCCATTGCCAGCTTTTTACCGGAGTTCCTGGCACAAGCCCAAGGATTCTTGCTGTCAATATCCATTTGGGGCTGCTGAATATTCTCTGGTACCTGGAATGGTTTTTAAGGGCCTCTGCCATAGCCTTGCGTGGTAGTCTGGATTCCGGATCAAAAACT
>CAZXTZ010000170.1:0-6871 GCA_964643645.1 uncultured Geobacteraceae bacterium | reverse complement strand
ATTTTTTCGATTGCACCGGGAAGATCCGTATCCAGAAGTTTTGCAACCTCATGTACGATTACCAGACATCCGGCTGAGTCAAGTGTTGCAGAGGTATCTGTATTTTTCGATACGGGCATGACAAGCGTATTGTCCAGAGCAGAGATTGTAAGGTCAAGTAGTTCTGCAAATTTATCTATATAAGGCCCTGCTTCAGTGTCAGATTCTGAAAGTACGGTTTCCAGGTTACGTGCGGCCTCCGACAGCTCAATGGCCCCGATAATCCCTGCAACGGATTTTGCTGAATGGGCATGACGTCCTGCCACATCCCTCTCTCCTGATCCCAGAGCTGCCAGTATCTCTTTAGCATCATTTTTTCTGGTGTCACGAAAATTTGCCAGCATTTCAAGGTAGAATGCAGAGTTGTTATTACAGAATCTGAGCCCCTGGACCATATCAATTCCCGGTATTGAGGCAGGCAGGCCAGATGAGTCGGAAGGGGTATCAGCTGCATCACCCGGTTCTTCTGTATGAGACTTTTCCAAAACCGGTTCTGAAGGCTTGACCCACTTGATCAGGAGAGCAGTGAGACTGTCAGGAACAATTGGTTTGGATATGTAATCCGACATTCCGGCCTTAATGCAGCGCTCCCTGTCAGAAGCCATTGCGTGTGCAGTCATTGCAATTATCGGGATATGAGAAAACTCCGGCATAGTACGGATTCGTTTTGTCGCTTCATAACCATCCATTACCGGCATCTGGATATCCATAAAAATAACGTCAGGCCGCCATTCTTCGAGGCTCTTAATGGCAACTGCTCCGTTTTCCGCCGTTTTTATGATCTGGCCTGCAGATGCCATCAGTTCCACTGCTACCTGACGGTTGAATTCGTTATCTTCAACCAGAAGTATCTTTCCTCCACGAATAGCCTGCAAGTCAGCAGGACTCGCGGTGGCTCGCTGCCTGGTGCCCTGGTGGTAGCGGCTTTCCTTGCCGAATGCTGTCATTATTCCATCAAATAAAACAGACATATTCGATGGTTTGGTAATAAAACCGTCAAGTCCTTCTGCTTCTGCCCGGATTGGGGTGTCATCGCAGCCATGGGCAGTGGCCAGTATTATCCGGGGTGAATGAGTTATCCTTTCATTGGCACGAATAAGCCTGGCTGTCTCAAAACCATCCATTTCCGGCATTATCCAGTCCATAATGACAAGATCGTAGGGAGCTTTCTGTTCTTCGGCACGAAGGAGTTCCTCTATGGCAGCCTTTCCTGAAGGGACTGTCTCTACTTCGAAGTTAAGCAGCGAAAGCTGGCTCTCAAATATATCCCTCGCAGTCTGGTTGTCATCAACTACAAGAACCGATCTTCCATGCAGTTCAGACGATGGGGTGACGGTATATTCGGGTTCAAGTGATCCTATTCCGAAGCATGCCGTAAAACTGAAGTCGCTCCCCTTGCCAGGTTCACTTTTAACAGTGAACTCACCTTTCATCAGCTCGACAAGCTGTTTGCAGATTGCAAGCCCAAGACCGGTTCCGCCGTATTTGCGGGTAGTGGATACATCTGCCTGACTAAAGGGTCTGAAGAGTCGCTCAAGTTCTTCAGGCGTAATACCTATCCCTGTATCACGCACCGAAAAACGCAGCACCACCTGATCGCAACTACTTGAAATCAGAGCGGTTGACAGTATTACCTCTCCACTGCTGGTGAATTTTGCCGAATTATTGCAGAGGTTTATCAATACCTGTGAAAGCCTGAGAGAGTCTCCTACCAGTGCAGCAGGAATTGCCGGGTCAGTTTCAACAAGAAATTCCAGTTTCTTTTCAAACATCTTTCCTGAAACAATGGAGGTAAGTTTATCAATCATGTCATCGAAAAGGAAGTCGCGTTGTTCAATCTCAAGTCGCCCTGCCTCTATCTTTGAAAAGTCGAGGATGTCATTTATTATGCCAAGCAGAGATTCTGCCGCAAACGAAACCTTACCAAGATATTCCCGCTGTTTGGGTGTAACCTCTGTCTGAAGTGCCAAATGGGTCATCCCTACAATTGCATTAAGAGGAGTTCTTATTTCATGGCTCATATTTGCCAGAAAACTGCCTTTTGCAACATTTGCAGACTCGGCGGCATCCCTCGCTTTTTCAAGTTCATGGTTGGCAGATTCAAGGAGAAGTGTACGCTCTTTTACCCTCTCTTCCAGGGTTGCGTTCATGCTCCTCAGCTCTGAAACCATTGTCTCAAGACGTCTCGCCATTGTGTTGAAGGCCTGGCCAAGAAGACCTATCTCATCATCTGATCCACCACCTGTTTCTACCTGCGCTGTAAGATCACCCTGGGAAAGTCGCTGGGCCGCCTCCGTAAGATTAATCAGGCGGCGGGTAAGAAGAAAGCCGAGGGCAAGGCTTATGCCCACGACAAGCGTAAATCCAAGCAAGGCTGCAACCACTGTGGCCTTGAGCACTTTCCACTGCTCTTTTTCAACTTTTTTGTGGGAAAACTGTATTTCCACCATTCCCACAAGGCCAGTTTCGTTTGTTATTGTACGCCGCTGCAGGTCTCCATCAGGATTATGCGGCTCCGGCCCCAGTTGATTGCCAAGCTCTGAAGGAGTTGTGCTGGCAACGATTATACCTCTGGAATCGGCAGCCTTTATATGGAGGATGTCAGAGTCCTGCTGGAGTTTTTCAAGGTAAATCTGGAGCATTTCATACTCGCCCTGTAAAAGGGCATTCCTGGAAATATCCCTGAGAAAAGAGCCGAAAACCTCTTCCTTGGTCTTAACCTGACTCCGGGAAATCTGATAGGACATGCTTATGCTTAACCAGGTCACCAGGACAAGCAGAAGCCCGGCGACAAGCGCAATAATCAGTGCAAATCTGTATCTGAGCGAGTTGAAATTCATTTTATTGTGGCCCAAGAAGTTTCAGGTATGATCGTAGATCATCGTAATCACGAGCATCTATCACTTTAAAAGGATATTTTTGATCTCCTACAAACATTTTGCGTAATTCGGGTTTAACCCCTTGCAATTCCGTTCCTATTAGCGTTGCCTTTATTGCAGCTCGTTCCGTGGGTGGCATTTCTTTTTTTACAACAAAAAGAGGAGAGGGGATCGGCAGGGTTTCGTGAATCATCTTGAATCTGGTTTTCATTTGATGCTCCATCATGCGTATTCCAGGAGGCGAAACACCGCAAGCATCAACAGATCCTATCAAAAGCTGTTGAAGGCATGCCTGATGTGAGCCGAGATAGATAATTTTCACATCTTCCGGATTAATACCTGCTTTTATAAGGGCCACACGATTCATAATGCTTACTGCCGAAGACCTGGGCGGCATTCCGAAACGCTTTTTGCCAAGATCCTTAAGGGATTTGATGGGGCTGTTTTCCTTAACTACAATCTTGCTTGTCAGTTTATCACTTCTTGATACCAGAGGCTGGTAATTTGAAGATTTGCCAATCTCTATACATTCAAATGGTTGTACAAATGCGATGTCATATTGGCGTTCTCTAAAGCTGCTGGTGAAATCGGCAAAAGACTTGGGAATGCGTAATTTTATCGGTTTCCCTATGGCCCTGCTCATCTCCCCGGCAAGTGGCGCAAATATTCCCTCAATATTTGAAGTCGGAATAAATGGAAATATTCCCATTATATACTCATTAGAATATTGTTGCTCAGCTCTTGCTGTCGGAAAAGGGCTGATTATGAAAAACAGGAACAGTGTAATTGCGGCAATAATGCGGAGAGATATCTGTTTCATGTATTCACCAGCTTTACAGTTTGGGGCAGTTATTTCTTTAACCGTCTGATTGCCAAATTGCCAGATTTACAATTCCATACTTAAAAGCTTGTTAATGTAATATATCTCATAAATTTTGGAATTATTCCAGTAAAAGACGATTTCATCAGCTTCATCTCAACAGGTCAAAGCAAATCAGATTTTTACAAGCTCGTATTTTCTGGTGCCCAGTCCAATTGCTTCAGCATGCTCAAGCTGAACCTCCCAGGGGATGTGGGGATATATTCCACGGAATTTGTCGCCACCCGGTTCGTGGCCCGATTGCAGGGCTGTCCCCTGATTGCCGGTTGCTGCGTTGACAAGGTCTGCGCAGGCCTGGTCAATGGCAACCGGATCGGTTGATGCACAGATCCCTATGTCGTTGACGATTGGAGCGTCACAGTGGCCGTAGCAGTCACAGGCCGGTGAAACCTGAGTGATGAAGTTCATGTATACGGTTTTGCCCCGCTTGTTTGCAACCGCCCCCTTTGCATACTCAGCCATCTTCTTCATTAAAATATCGGCAGCCTCGTTCCATTGGATATTTATGGCCTTTGTCGGACATACAGTGATGCAGCGGGAGCAGCCTGTGCATTTTTGTGGATCAAGAGCAGCCTTGCCATTAGTTATTGTAATTGCATAGTGAGCGCATGCTGGAATGCAGAGGCCACAACCTGTGCAGTGCTTTTGAGCCACGATTGGCGCAACGGTGGAATGCTGGACAAGTTTTCCCTTGCGGGATGAGCAGCCCATTCCGAGATTCTTTATTGCTCCGCCAAAGCCCGTGATTTCATGGCATTTGAAGTGTGACATGGTAACCATGGCATCGGCCTCAACAATCTCTGTGCCTATGAAAACTTCATGCAAAAGTTCTCCTTCCACCTTTACAGTGCTTTCGGTAACACCCCTGAGACCATCAGATATGATGAGCGGGGCATTTACAACTGCAAATGCAAAACCGTTTTCTATGGCGCATTTAAGGGCTGATATGGCTTCCTTACGTTCCCCTGGATACAGTGTTGACGAGTCGGTAAGAAAAGGTTTTGCCCCTAGTTTATTCAACTCGTCCACAACTCTCCGGGCAAAGATGGGGCGGATAAATGCACTGTTCCCCTTTTCACCGAAGTGAATCTTGACAGCTGTAAGATCCCCTTCGGTGATGCGTTGGGAAAGACCGCATAACTCCAGCAGCCTGCTTATCTTGTCAAAAAGGTTTTCCTTGTGGCTTGCGCGCATATCTGCAAAATAGACCTTGGACATAAATCCTCCATAAATAGTTTCCGGGATGTTTGTGATTTGCAATTAACCGGACTTTTAGCATCCAAATTAACCTTCTCAACCTTAACATCTGGCTGATGCTAAATAATCGTATTCAAATTGGCAAGGAGTTTGACGTGCTGGCCCATCTGGCATATTCTATTTAGCCGCTGACTGGTAAAAGCCGGCACCCAACCCTTATTGATTTTCTACTGGACAACCATTTGTATGCCGGAGGGAAAAAACAGATGAATTATCGTACCATTGCCAGGGAGCTTCTCAGCGAACACCCCCAGACTATCGCCGTAGCCCTAGCCCGGCTTCCGGCAGAGCATTCAAGCGAGATAATCAAGCTGCTGCCTGGCTTCATACAGACAGACCTCATAAGTAGGATTGTAAATGTTGAACAGCTTCCTTCTGAGGTTGTGGAAGAGATTGACGCATTGCTTGATTCGCTGTGCAGGCGGCATTAGACTACTAAAAAGGCAGATACCATTTAATGATACATCTTTCAGGCATAACAAAGCAGCATGGCTCTCAGATTTTGTTCCGCGATGCCAGTTTCCAGATTCTTCCAGGCTCACGCACCGGACTTGTGGGGCCAAACGGAGCAGGCAAGACAACTATTTTCAGGATTATAACTGGCGAGGAAGAACCGGACAGTGGCGACATGACCTGCGCCAGACGCACCACCATCGGATATTTCTCTCAGGATGTGGGTGATATGTGTGGCCGGAGTGCGCTGGAAGAGGTTATGGCTGGATCAGCTGCAACCATGCAGCTGGCGGAACAGCTGCAAATGATGGAAACCGCCATGTGCGACCCGATGGAGGAGGATGCCATGGCAGCCCTGCTGGAGCGCTACGGAGTTGCCCAGGAGGAGTTTGAGCATCGCGGCGGCTACGACCTGGACACCCGCGCCCAGACAGTGCTTACCGGCCTTGGAATCGGCCCGGACCGCTTTAATCATCCGGTGGAGTCGTTCAGCGGTGGATGGAAGATGCGGATAGCCCTTGCCAGGATTCTTACCTTGAAGCCGGATGTGTTGCTGCTGGACGAACCGACCAACCATCTCGATGTCGAATCCATAGTCTGGCTTGAAGAATGGCTGGCGGATACCTTTGACGGCGCGCTTCTTATGACCAGCCACGACCGTGATTTCATGAACAGGATTGTAACCCGCATCGTGGAGGTGGCCAATAAAACCGTTACAACATATAACGGCAATTATGATTTCTACGAGCGTGAGAGGGATATCCGTCGCGAGCAGCTTCTTGCAAGCCACAAGCGTCAGCAGGATATGCTAGCCAAGGAGGAGGAGTTTATCGCCCGTTTTGCGGCAAGGGCCTCCCATGCTGCCCAGGTACAGTCGCGGGTAAAGAAGATTGAGAAGATCGAACGTATAGAGATACCACCGGAGGAAAGGGTGGTTCGTTTCGATTTCAGTGAGCCCCCCCGAAGCGGTGATGACGTAGTGGTGATGGATAATCTGGGTAAAGAATGGCCATTGCCCGATGGCGGTGTAAAACCGGTGTTTTCCGGGGTTTCCGGGGTAATCAGACGTCAGAGCAAGATAGCTGTGGTGGGTGTAAACGGCGCAGGCAAATCCACTTTTCTTAAGGTGCTGGCCGGACAGACCGATCCGACCACCGGACGGATATCTCTTGGCGCAAATGTGGAGCCTGGCTATTTCAGCCAGCATGCCATGGAGGTTCTTGATCCGGAAAAAACAGTTTTCGAAACGATCCAGGATGTGATGCCTATGGCAAACATCGGAGTGATTCGCAATCTTCTGGGGGCATTCCTTTTTTCCGGGGACGCGGTTGAAAAAAAGGTTGAAAATCTGTCCGGAGGGGAG
>CAZXTZ010000169.1:0-6882 GCA_964643645.1 uncultured Geobacteraceae bacterium | reverse complement strand
AGGTTTAAGAGGTTGTTCCATGGTTTTGCATTATAGTCGCAATATGCGTTCAACGCAAGAATGTGCTTGCAGAATACACTTGAAGAAAACATATGGGGGTTTTCATCTTTAACCGCCCTATGTTATTAATCTGCTGATTCGTTCTTTGAAAAACCATCGCTTCTGCGGAAAACCAGGGACACTTCCCGTATTTCCCTCCCCCGGGAGCATGAGGAACCAGAAACAGGCCCCGACGGTTCTTCCAGAAAATGAAGTCCGGCATGGTATCAATCAGGGTTTTCATGGTCTGAAGATCATTCATACCAGGATACCTGAATCAAGAGCTCGGTTAACCCGGCAATACCATCGTTTTTTATGTTTATGCGTAGATATTAAACTGAGATCTCAGGGCTTGCATTTCGTCCGCTGTTACCGGTTGGGAGGGCTTGATCCTGGTTTGCTCTTGCTCATCTGCCTCAAGTGCAGCTGAAGATAGTGTGACATTGTCATTAATTTCATTGGCTTCCCGTTCTTTTGAGCCTTTTCCGGGCGGGCTGTTGTTCTGATCAATTACAGATTGCTTTTTAAGCTCTGCATACTGCAGTTCAAGGGGAGTAGGGTTTCTGTTCCTTATCGAAAAGTTCATTGCATCTGCTTTTCAGGGATTAATCCGCTGGCTCCCTGATCCACCAGACTTTTGGGATCTTCATCATCATGGAAAAGGCTGAAAATTGCCATCCGTTCATCAAATGAAATGCCGTGGTAACTGAACTCTGTGTCTATCATGGTTTGCATATAACTCCCGCTTTCACCAAGGTTTCACTATCAGTTATCGGCAGTGATCTGCTTTTTCTCAAGATGCAAAAAAAACAATCCGGATTTTAGCTGGAAATAAAAACAGGAATGGCGCCTGTAGCAGACGCCATTCCTGTTTGATAAAACAGATTCCGAGTTTGATTTTAAGGGATCAGGCACATTCAGAGTAGCCGCATACATGGCAAACCATGCATCCACCTTCATGTTCAACTATGCCGCCGCATTCCGGGCAGGCTCCGCGCTCATGCTTGGCTGCTTCCGCGTTAAGATCGTAGCCATTTTCAAGCATATGGGCCTGAATTGCCTTGGCCACTGCATCGGCGCAGGAAAGCACCCGGTTCTCGCCATAGCCGGAAGGGCAGTGGCAGGAAATGCCCAACAGTTGTTTTATTACCTGACGGGCCTGTACGCCGCTACGCCAGGCCAATGAAACCATTCTGCCTATTGCTTCAGATTGAGAGGCTGCACAACCGCCCGCCTTGCCCATTGTTGTAAAGAGCTCGAACAGGCCGTTTTTGTCTTCGTTGACCGTAATATAAAGTGGTCCGCAACCGGTCTGCATTTGATAAGTCCAGCCTTTTAGGGCCTTTGGTCTTTCACGTTTTATGGCATGCTTGTCTTCTTCTACGGGTACGGCAGCCAGGGCGGTTTTTGTGTCTTTTTTGGATGTGGAGAGCACCTGCTCGTCACGGGAACCGTCCCTGTATATTGTAACTCCCTTGCATCCTGTTTTGTATGCAAGGACATAAACCTTTTCAACATCTTCAACACTTGCGGTATTAGGAAAGTTTACAGTCTTTGATACTGCGTTGTCTGTGTGGTGCTGAAAGGCTGCCTGCATCTGAATATGGTCTTCCGGTGTTATGTCGTGGGCAGTTACAAATACCCGTTTTATATCTGCTGGCACTTCATCAATATCCTGCACTGTGCCATGCTCTGCAATTTTTTCCATCAGTTCCTGTGAGTAGAAACCACGTTCTTTGGCAAGTTTGTCAAAGTAAGGGTTGACCTCAACCAGTTTTGTGCCGTCCATTACCGTTTTTACATATGAGACGGCAAAGAGCGGTTCAACTCCTGATGAAGCGTTGGCAATCATTGATATGGTGCCTGTTGGGGCAATGGTGGTGACAGTGGCGTTGCGCTGTGGAAGCGCGCCTTTTTTGTCAAAAACGGAGCCTTTGAAGTTGGGAAATGATCCGCGCTGCTGACCGAGTTCCCTTGATGCGGCATGTCCTTCATCATTTATGAACTGCATTACCTTTTTGCCCAGCTTGATTGCTTCATCCGAGTTGTATGGAATGCCAAGCATGATAAGCATGTCGGCCCATCCCATTACCCCGAGGCCGATCTTGCGGTTGGCGTGGGTCATATCGTGGATTTGTTGCAGTGGGTATTTATTGGCCTCTATGACGTTGTCAAGAAAGTGTACTGAATCCTGTACCACTGATTTAAGGCGTGGCCAGTCAATTGTGCCGTCCTTGACAAAACGTCCAAGGTTTATTGAACCGAGGTTGCATGATTCGTAAGGGAGGAGTGGCTGTTCGCCGCATGGGTTGGTTGATTCAATTTCGCCGATATGCGGGGTCGGGTTGTCACGATTGAGGCGATCAAGGAAGATGATGCCCGGCTCCCCGTTCTCCCATGCCTGGTTTACGATACGCTGAAATACCTTGCGTGCGTTGAGTGTGCCGCATTTGCTCTTGTCTCTAGGATTCAGCAGGTCATAATCTTCGTCAGCCTCTACCGCTTCCATGAATTCTTCAGTCAGGCCAACGGAAATATTGAAGTTGTTGAACAGTTTCTGGTCTGCCTTGCACATGATGAAATTCATGATGTCAGGATGGTCTACCCTCAGGATGCCCATGTTTGCGCCACGCCGGGTTCCGCCCTGCTTGATTGTTTCGGTTGCGGTGTCAAATACACGCATGAAGGAGATAGGGCCGCTTGATATTCCTGTGGTGGTGAGTACAAGGTCATTGGCAGGGCGCAGACGGGAGAAGGAAAAACCGGTTCCCCCGCCTGATTTGTGGATCATTGCGGTGAACTTGACAGCGTCAAATATTTCTTCAATTGAATCACCCACAGGCAGCACGAAGCAGGCTGAAAGTTGCCCCAGCTCCCGTCCGGCATTCATAAGTGTCGGAGAATTCGGAAGAAAGTCGAAGTTCACCATTCTGTCGTAAAAATTGTCTGATAGCTTTTTTGTGTCTGATTTTTTGTTGAACTTAAGATCAGTATTAGCGATTGTATCAGCTACACGACGGAACATGTCTGCAGGTGTTTCAAGTGGATTTCCGTTTGTATCTCTTTTCAGATACCGTTTTTCAAGAACTGTCATTGCATTTTTCGTCAGGTCGGGTTGAGAAGGTTTCGGTTTGTTTGACATGTTTTCATTCCCCTCGTGTCAGGCGAAGCCAACACAATATTTTGTATGTGGGGGCGAATACAACCACAACATCTATGTGCTGTCAACACAAAAAACGGAGTTCGCTAACACTTTGAAAGCAAAGGATATTGATGTGATGTTTTTTGAAATTTACAGGCCGGAAAGATTGTGATATCTAATCAAGCTTGTATAATCAATAATTTGTGACATCAGGAACGATATGTTGCCTTTATCGAGAAATTTACGGAACAAACTGTCAAGAGCGGCTTGTTTTTTTGTTCTTCTTCTTCTGATTTTCATTGTTTCAGGCTGTAACAAGCTATTCCACGCCGATGGAGCACCCCTGAAGGGCAGAACGGTTACTCTTGGGGTTACTGTTCCGGAAACTCCCCCCCCAGTTGCAAAACCTGTTCAAAATACAGATGAAAAAAATGCTGCTGTCTTTGAGAACACCAGAAAAGCTCCTGTTGACAGCCGCCTTATCCCTAATGCCGATACCTCAATATCTGCACCTGTTCCTTATTTGCCTCAAAAAAATGCAAAATCTTTAGCATTCGGCAGAAAATCAATGATCTCAAATGGTTACGATAAGGTTCTCGAAAATAGTACCATTACTGAGGATATGGTTTTGCGAGGGACAGTGCTGGTAAAAGGTTATCTTGTTGTGGCCCCGCAGGCCACACTCAAGATTGAACCTGGAACTTTTCTGAGGTTTGCAGGTTCAGGACAGTCAGGCCAGCATGCAAAGCTTCTTGTGCAGGGGCGTCTTGTCTGCTCCGGAACCAGGGAACGTCCTATAACATTTACATCAGAATTTCTTGATGCCACCCCTTCAGACTGGGGGGGGATAATCTTTTTGGGCAGCGAGAAGAAGAATGCTCTTGAGCATTGCGTAATATCAGGTGGAACCTCTGCCATTGAAGCCCGAAACTCCAGCATTGTTGCAAAAGATATAGTAATAACGAATTCTATTGCCGGTATAACCCTGCACGACAGCATTTCAGCGATCAGTTTTGCGAATATATCACGCTGTGACACTGCCATACATTTTATTGACAGCGAAGTTGATATGAAGTCTTTACAGTTGAGGGAAAACAGGGTTGGCATACTGGCTATTAAATCATCTTTCACTCTTTCATCTTCAAATTTAAGGGCAAATGCTCAGGAGGCTGTTCTTGCAGACAGTTGCCGATTCAAGATCAATGGGAGCAATTTGTTGAGCAACCGGACAGGCGCATATATAAAGGCCGGCGATGTGCAGATACAGCAGAGCAGCTTTTCCGGAAACAGGGAGTCAGGGCTGGTTCTTGCAAACTGCAAGGCAAGGATTCTCAACTCTTCATTCAGGTCCAATTCCGCTTCCGGAATCTTTGTAGAATCTGCAAGGGGGTCAGTATCCAGCAGTCTTTTCAGCCAGAACAAAAATGCAAACATTGTGTTTTCAAATAATGGATCGTTTACCGCCTTTCTGAACTGGTGGGATTCCGTGGATGAAACTGCAATTGAAAAAACAATTAAAGAAGCTTCCGGTAAAATGATCCACCTCGATTTTTCACCGTTTTTAACCTCAAAGCCACCACTCGCACCATGACAAACAGCTCCGGTACTTCTGTCTATCTTGATAATGCAGCCACTTCATTTCCCAAACCTGAACCGGTTTATGAAGCTGTTGACAGAGCCATGCGTACTGTTGGCGCATCTCCGGGCAGGGGGGGGTACATCAAATCGCTTTCTGCTTCCAGAATACTTATGGAGACCAGAGAGTTGCTTGCCGCATTGTTCAACCTTCCCGATTCATCAAGGATGATATTCACGAATAACACTACCATGTCACTTAACATGGCATTGATGGGAACCCTGAAGCCCGGCGATCACCTGATAACCAGTTCAATGGAGCACAACTCTTTGCTGCGGCCGATATTTATGATGCAAAAGCAAGGGGTTGAAGTCTCTATAGTGAAGGCTTCCCGTGAAGGGATTATTAATCCTGATGATCTAAGGGCTCAGATCATGCCGAATACACGAATGATCGCCGTTGCCCAGGTATCGAATGTAACTGGTGGAATTCAGCCTGTTGAAAGAATATCTGAAATAGCCAGAGAAGCCGGCGCCCTTATGCTCCTTGATGCCGCCCAATCAGCCGGGACTCTGCCGATAGACATGCAGGTTCTGGGGGTTGATATCCTTGCCGCACCTGGTCACAAAGGTCTGCTTGGCCCCCAGGGCACAGGAATCCTTGCTGTTATGCCGGATGTTGAAATGAGGCCGGTTATAGCTGGAGGAACCGGAGTAAGCTCTGACATGGATGAGCAGCCGGAAAGTTATCCTGAAGGGTTTGAGGCAGGTACCCACAACCTTCCAGGAATAGCAGGATTGGGCGCTGCGGTTTCATTTATTACGCAAACAGGTGTAGCCAATATTGCTGCCAAGGGGAAAAAAGATTGCGAGTATCTCAGGCACAGGCTGGAAGAAATAATCGGCTGTAAAATCCATGGCCCTTCAGATCCGGATCTTTGTCATGGAGTTGTGCCCATAACGCTGGAAGCTTTTGAACCGTCAGAGGCAGCCTTTATTCTGGACAGCGAGTTTGATATAGCTGTAAGGGCAGGTCTGCACTGCGCCCCCCACGCCCATCGAACCATCGGCACCTATCCGGCAGGGACAATAAGGATAAGCCCGGGATGGTTCAATACGACAAATGATCTGGACAAATTGTTAGAAGCACTAAAAATAATAGCAAGGAAAGGTGATGCATGAAATATTTCATACTGGATACAAATGTGCTGCTCCACGATCCCCAGGCCCTGTTCAAGTTTGAGGACAACACAATCATCATACCTATTACTGTTATTGAAGAGATAGACCGCTTCAAGAAGGATATGAACGAAACCGGCCGGAATGCCCGTTCCATATCAAGGATTCTGGACTCCCTGAGGGAAAAGGGATCACTGGCAACAGGAGTCAGTATGCCGGGTGGCGGCTCCCTGCGTGTGGAACTTTGCGAAGACCAGGCCATGAACCGTATGCCCAGGTATCTGCAGGACGACAAGGATGACAACAGAATCCTTGCCGTTGCCCAGGCGACCCATGAGCGTTTTCCTCATGAACCTGTAATATTTGTTACAAAAGACACAAATCTTCGGATCAAGGCCGATGCAATAGGTCTTGTTGCAGAGGATTATGAGTCTGACAAGGTTGATATTCAGGAGCTGTATGCCGGCGCCCGTAATATTGATCTTGGACCTGATTCAATTGACCGTTTTTACGGACAGGGATGGCTTGAGGCTCCTGAAGGGCTTCTGCCGAATGAGTTTGCAACACTGATTGACAGTACCAATCCATCACATACAGCCCTTTGCAGATTTGATGCTGCAACAGAAAAAGTATTGCCGGTCCGTAAGGTTCCCAAAGAGGGTGTCTGGAGCATATTCCCGAGAAACCGGGAGCAGCAGTTTGCCCTTGATGCTTTGATGGATGATAATGTCAAGCTGGTAAGCCTGGTTGGAAAAGCAGGTACAGGCAAGACACTGCTTGCAATAGCGGCAGGTCTCCAGAAGGTAGCCGAGGAAAATGTCTACAACAGGCTGCTGGTTTCCCGTCCTGTTTTCCCAATGGGCAAGGATCTGGGTTTTCTGCCGGGTGACATTGAGGAAAAACTGACCCCCTGGATGCAGCCGATCTTTGACAACGTTGAGCTTCTG
>CAZXTZ010000168.1:0-6953 GCA_964643645.1 uncultured Geobacteraceae bacterium | reverse complement strand
GTCCGGATCTTTCAGGCTTTCCGAAGAACAGGCGCAGCGTGGTGGCATGACCGGCAGGCGTTTTGATGTGCATCTGCCCCATCATCACCATCACCACGGTCACAGTGATCACCACCACCATAGAAGCTATGCGGATATCAGGCAGATGATAGACGAAAGCGCGCTTGGCCACAGGGCAAGGGAGCTGTCTCAGCGGATATTTCTCAAGCTTGCGGAAGCCGAAGCTCTGGCACATCAGGTGGAGGTTGATGAAGTGCAGTTCCATGAAGTGGGGGCGGTTGACAGCATAGTTGATATTGTGGGAACTGCCATCTGTCTTGATTACCTTAATGTTGACAGGCTCTATGTCTCGCCAGTGCCTCTTGGCGGCGGTTTTGTGGATACATCCCACGGCAGGCTGCCTGTGCCGGCCCCGGCGACGGCAGAGCTGCTGAAAGGTTTCTCTGTCCATTCTGATTGCCAGGATGGTGAGCGAGTGACACCTACAGGCGCGGCAATTATGGCTGCCCTTTCTGAGCCTGTGGCTGCAATGCCTTCAATGAAGATTGACAGGATCGGCCATGGCGCAGGCACAAAGGATTTCTGTGGTCGCCCTAACATACTGCGACTGTTTCTGGGTGAATCCCCGGATTCAAATGAGGATGGCTCTATTGTCGAATGCCGATGCAATCTGGATGATGTTACTGGTGAGCAGGCAGGTTATCTGATGGGCGTACTTTTTGAGGCAGGGGCCCTGGATGTCTGGCATACAGCGATACAGATGAAAAAAAACCGGCCAGGGCTAATGATTTCATTCCTTTGCAAAGGAATTCAGTTTGAAACCCTTTCTGAAATATTGATTAAGGAGACCGGTACGCCGGGCCTCAGATACAACAGGGTTGACAGGCTGGAGCTTGAGCGCCGGATTGAGGAAAGGGACACCCGTTTCGGAAAGGTTCGCTTCAAGGTCTCTGAGGCATCGGTAAAGCCGGAGTATGAAGATTGCAGAAGGATTGCAGCTGAGACCGGCCTGCCGCTCCGGGAGGTTCAGAAGGAGGTGGGCTTGTGACTGACGAAAGCCTTGCAGCGCTGTTGAAGGAATCAGGAATGACCATTGCCATTGCCGAGTCATGTACTGGCGGTATGATAGCCGCCAGGATAACGGCGGTTCCGGGCAGTTCGGCATACTTTGGCCTTGGCGTTGTCACCTACAGCAATGAGGCCAAGATGAAGCTGCTTGGTGTTCCATCTCCAATGCTTGCCATGTACGGAGCTGTTAGTGAAGAGGTGGCAAGGGCTATGGCTGAAGGAGTTAGGAAGCTTTCCGGCGCTGATCTGGCTCTTTCTGTTACCGGAATAGCCGGGCCTGAAGGCGGCACTGCTGAAAAACCTGTGGGCACTGTATTTATCGGGCTTGCGGCTGAAAATTTCTGCCATGCGGAAAGGCGTAGCTTCACCGGTGACAGGTCTGCTGTCCGCAATGCAACCGTAGAGGCTGCGCTTCTCTTAATTAGGCAAAATATACCTGTCAGCTGAACCCGCAAGAACTGCTTGCCGCACCTTGGCGGCTATGCTATTTTTTTATGCTTCCACCATATCCAAATATTTATCATTGAGGAGCTTCAACCGATGAGCGACAAGAACAAGGCCATAGAGCTGGCGCTTTCACAGATTGAGAAACAGTTTGGCAAAGGGGCCATAATGCGTCTGGGCAATGACGAGGCCCTTCCCGGGGTTGAGTCAATCTCCACGGGGGCCATTTCCCTCGACCTTGCTCTTGGGGTTGGTGGAGTGCCACGGGGCAGGGTGATTGAGGTTTACGGGCCTGAGTCATCAGGAAAGACAACCCTGGCCCTCCATATAGTTGCAGAGGCCCAGAAGACCGGAGGTATTGCGGCTTTTGTGGATGCCGAGCATGCCCTTGATATTACATACGCAAGGAAGCTTGGGGTGAAGACCGATGACCTTCTGGTCTCCCAGCCTGATACCGGTGAGCAGGCTCTTGAAATTGCTGAAACACTGGTGCGAAGCGGAGCCATTGACGTCCTTGTTGTTGACTCGGTTGCGGCCCTTGTCCCGAAGGCGGAGATAGAGGGAGAGATGGGCGATTCCCATATGGGGCTTCAGGCGCGCCTGATGTCGCAGGCTTTGAGGAAACTTACGGGGATTATTTCAAAATCTCACTGCTGTGTGATTTTCATCAACCAGATCCGTATGAAGATAGGAGTGATGTTTGGCAACCCTGAGACCACCACAGGCGGCAATGCCCTGAAATTCTATGCCTCGGTCCGGATGGATATAAGGAAAATAGCAACACTGAAACAGGGAGATCAGATTATCGGTTCCCGAACCAAGGTAAAGATAGTGAAGAACAAGGTGGCCCCGCCATTTAAAGAGGCGGAGTTCGACATCCTCTATGGCGAGGGGATCTCCCGCACAGGAGATGTTCTTGATCTGGCAGTTGACAGGGGGATAATTGACAAGAGTGGCGCATGGTTCTCCTACAACAAGGAGAGGATAGGGCAGGGGCGTGAAAATTCCCGTCAGTTCCTGAAAGATAATCCGGCAATGCTTTCGGAAATTGAGGCCAGGCTGATGGACCTGATAAAGCCGGCCCCGAAGGAAGATAAGGAAGTAAAGGAAGATAAGAAGGAAAAATAACGGTATTCCAGAGGTAGGCAATGGATCTTAACGAGATTCTCACCATAGCTGTAAAGGCTCGCGGATCGGATATACATATAAAGACAGGGCTTCCGCCGATAGTCCGTATTGACGGAAAGCTTCACCCGATTCCAAATGCCCAGCGCCTTTCCCCGGATGCCGTCAGCGACATGGCCAACTCCATGATGACTGACCGTCAGCGTCGGATTTTCGAGGAAAACTCCGAAGTTGACATGGCATACGCGGTTCCTGGGCTGGGCCGTTTCAGGATTTCCTGCTATCGCCAGCGCGGCACACTGGCGCTGGTGTTTCGGGCCATATCCATGAAGATTCCAACTATGGAAGAGTTGAACCTGCCCCCTGTGCTGAAGAAGTTGTGCCTTGAAGAAAGGGGCCTCATACTTGTAACAGGCACCACAGGCTCAGGAAAATCCTCAACTCTTGCAGCTATGATTGACCATATCAATAACAACCGTACAAGCAATATTATAACAATTGAGGATCCGGTTGAGTTCCTCCATCGTGATAACAAATGTATTATCAGTCAGCGGGAGGTGGGCACCGATACACCTACATTCTCAACAGCCCTGAAAGGCGCATTGCGTCAGGATCCGGACGTTATCCTCGTGGGCGAGATGCGGGACTACGAGACAATCGAGACAGCCATGACCGCGGCAGAGACAGGCCACCTGGTCATGTCAACCCTCCATACCATGGATGCGCCTGAGACGATTAACCGGATCATTTCGGTGTTTCCCCCATATCATCAACGTCAGGTTAGAATACAGCTTGCAAGCATAATTAAAGGGATTATTTCGCAGCGCCTCGTTCCAAGGGCAGATGGCAAGGGGAGGGTGCCTGCGGTTGAGGTGCTCCTTGGCACTTCAAGGGTTAAAGAGTGTATTGACGACAAGGACAAGACCAAACAGATCAAGGATGCGATCGCACAGGGTTTTGTCGCATACGGCATGCAGACCTTTGACCAGTCTCTTATGAAACTGTTTACAGCCAAGCTGATAACCTACGAAGAGGCGTTGCGTCAGAGTTCAAACCCGGATGACTTTGCCCTCAAGGTCTCAGGCATATCTTCCACATCCGATGCATCATGGGACAATTTTGAGAACAAGGAAGAAGCTGTTAACGAAGTTCTCAAGGAAGAAAAGATCGAGATTGACAGGTATTGAAGCCCGTTGCCGGATTTGGGGATGCAGGAAAAGACAGCTTATATTGCGGCGCTTCATATATTAGCGCTTAGGGACTACACGGTTTCGGCCCTGAAAAAGAAGCTTCAGGCAAAGGGCTTTATGGCAGATGTAGTTGTTGTTGCCATTGAGAGGCTTAAGACCGAGGGGTTACTTAATGATTTCCGGTATGCAGAGCGTTTTGTCAGCAATGCCAGGGAAAACGGGCGTTATGTCGGTTACAGGCTAAAGCAGGAGATGCTTCGCAGAGGTGTGCCAGGGGAGATTGTAAAAGATCTGCTGGATAATGTTACAGATCCTTCAGAAGATTTCTTGATTGCAACTGACCTTGTCAATCGCCGCTACCCGGATTTTGCCGCCAGCCACGACGCAGGCAAATGCAGAAAGATAGCCGGCTTTCTTCAACGAAGGGGATTCAGTTCCCGGGTTGTCTGGAGTGTTATCAGAAATTCCGGGGCTGATCCGGCCAGCGGGGCAGGGGATGATTTTCCTGAATATTCATAAAGGTTCTTTTATCTGTATAAAAGTAAATAATAAGTTACAGCACCTGCTATAGAAGGGAAACAGTAGATGACAGGCAATGAAATCCGTGCGCGTTTTCTGAAATATTTTGAAGATCGTGGCCATGTTGTTGTGGCCAGTTCCGGTCTTATTCCACACAATGATCCGACACTGATGTTTACCAACGCCGGTATGAACCAGTTCAAGGACTGCTTTCTGGGTATGGAAGACCGTGGCTACTATCGTGCCGCTTCATCCCAGAAGTGCGTTCGAGCAGGTGGCAAACACAACGATCTTGAAAATGTAGGTCGTACAGCAAGGCATCACACTTTTTTCGAGATGCTGGGTAATTTTTCGTTTGGCGACTATTTCAAAAAAGAGGCCATAGCCTTTGCCTGGGAGTTTCTCACAAAGGATCTTGGGCTGGATAAGAATCGCCTTTATGTTACTGTTTTCACTGATGATGATGAGGCTGCCGATATCTGGCACCAGCAAGAGGGAGTTCCGCGGGAGAGGATTTACCGCTTTGGGGAAAAAGATAACTTCTGGTCAATGGGAGATACCGGTCCCTGCGGCCCCTGTACCGAAATATTCTGGGACAACGGGCCAGAGCTTAGCTGCGGTTCACCTGACTGCGGGGTTGGTTGCGACTGTGACCGCTACATGGAGATATGGAACAACGTATTCATGCAGTTTAACCGCACTGCCGATGGTGTGCTTCACCCCCTCCCAAAGCCGGCGGTTGATACCGGCATGGGGCTTGAACGGATAACTACTGTAATGCAGGGTGTGCGCTCCAACTATGACACCGATCTTTTGCAGGGAATAATCCGCCATATCGAGCGACATAGCGGCAAGAAGTATGGTGAGAATGAGAAGGACAGCGTTTCAATGCGGGTTATTGCAGACCACTGCCGTGCTGTTACCTTTCTGATATGCGACGGAGCCCTTCCAAGTAATGAGGGGCGTGGTTATGTGCTCCGCAGGATAATGCGCCGGGCAGCGCGCCATTCCAAGATGCTGGGTGTCTCTGAGCCGCTTCTCTGCAAAATGGTTGATGCGGTCAAGGAGATGATGGGTCACGCCTATCCTGAACTGGCGGAACGTGAGGCATACATCAGGAAGGTTGTGCTTGCCGAAGAGGAGCGCTTTAATGAGACCCTTGATCGCGGCCTGGCTATCCTTAACGATGAGGTTTCAGCGCTCAAGCAGAAATCAGTAAAAGTAATTCCGGGTGAGACATTGTTCAAGCTGTATGACACCTTCGGGTTTCCGGTGGATCTTACTGAGGATATTGTTCGTGCTGAAGGTTTTTCAGTTGATGAGGCCGGATTTGAACTTTGTATGGAGCGTCAGCGGGAACTGGGTAGAGAGCACTGGAAAGGTTCCGGCGCAGCAGGAATCGCAGATGTTTATAAGGCAATCCATAACCGTGGCCTGCGCACCAATTTTGTCGGTTACAGCGGACTTACAGCTTTTTCACCGGTAATTGCAATGTTGCGTGACGGTGTTGAAGTAAATCTGTCTACTGCTGGAGATCATGGTGGAATCAACTCCGTTCTACGGCGAATCCGGTGGGCAGGCTGGTGATACCGGCATCATATCATCAGGCAATGCCCGTCTTGAAGTGCTTGCCACATCCCGTCCGTTTACTGATCTGGTAATACATCATGTTAAGGTAATGGAAGGGAGCATCAACACAGGAGATGCTGTCAATCTTACTGTTGCCATTGATGAACGCCGTGCAACGGGAAGAAACCACACTGCTACCCATCTGCTGCAGGCTGCTTTGAGAAAGGTGCTGGGCGATCATGTGAAGCAGTCCGGTTCCCTGGTGGAGCCGGAACGTCTGAGGTTCGATTTCACCCACTTTACCGCCATGACACCTGCTGAACTCCAGGAGGTTGAGGATCTTGTAAACGCCTGGATCATGGATAACGATGAGCTTTCAATCCGTGAAATGGGAATGCAGGAGGCGGTGGACAGCGGCGCAACAGCCCTTTTTGATGAAAAGTACGGAGATACGGTACGGGTTGTAAAGGTTGGAGAAGTAAGCATGGAACTTTGCGGCGGAACACATGTAAGGGCTGCGGGAGACATCGGATTCTTCAAGATTCTTTCTGAAGCCGGAATTGCCGCCGGTGTTCGGCGTATTGAGGGTGCTACAGGTTTTAACGCCCTGCGTCTGGTACGCAAGCTGGAGCAGGATCGTCAGGCGGTTGCTGATCTGTTAAAGACCGACAGCAGCAAGCTGGTTGATCGGGTTGAGAAACTGGTGGAGCGTCAGCGTGAATTGCAGCGGGAGGTGGACGCGCTACATGGCAAGCTGAATGCGGCTCAGTCCGGGGATTTGCTGGCCCAGGTGCAGGAGGTAGGCGGCGTCAGACTGTTGGCTGTGCAGGTGCAGGTGGCTGATATCAAGGCGCTGCGCGATCTGGCTGATCAGTTGCGCGACAAGCTTGCATCGGGTGTTCTTGTGCTTGGCGCTGAACTGGATGGCAAGGCAAACCTGCTTGTGGCTGTGACAAAGGATCTGCTGGGGCGTTACAAGGCAGGTGATCTTATTGGCAGGCTGGCTCCGATTATTGGGGGACGAGGCGGTGGCAAGCC
>CAZXTZ010000167.1:5174-6974 GCA_964643645.1 uncultured Geobacteraceae bacterium | reverse complement strand
AAAGGATTACGAGTGCAACTGCGGTAAGTACAAGCGGATGAAGCATCGTGGTATTGTCTGTGAAAAGTGCGGCGTTGAAGTGATACCATCAAAGGTTCGCCGCGAAAGACTTGGACATATTGACCTTGCAACTCCCGTTGCCCATATCTGGTTTCTTAAGTCTCTTCCTTCAAGGATAGGTAACCTTCTTGATATTACCCTGAAGGATCTTGAGAGGGTTCTGTATTTCGAGGCATTTGTAGTAAGCGATCCTGGAACTTCGCCTCTGAAGTTCTGCGAAGTAATGCCCGAGGACAAGTTCCTGAAGGCAAAGGAAGATTATGGCCATGATGCCTTTGAAGGAGGTATGGGGGCTGAGGCCATACGTCACTGTCTAAGAACCCTTGATCTTGACACACTTGCGGTACAACTGCGTCTGGAGATGCAGGAATCTACAAGTGAGGCAAAGCGCAAGAAGGTGGCAAAACGTCTTAAGGTTGTAGAGGCGTTCAAGCAATCTGGAAACCGTCCGGAGTGGATGATTCTGGAGTGCATACCTGTTCTCCCTCCTGAACTCCGTCCGCTGGTGCCACTTGACGGTGGGCGCTTTGCAACATCAGATCTAAACGACCTGTATCGTCGGGTAATTAACCGTAACAATCGTCTTAAGCGTCTGTGTGAACTTCAGGCACCTGAGGTTATTATACGCAATGAGAAGCGGATGTTGCAGGAAGCTGTAGACGCACTCTTCGATAACGGGCGTCGTGGCCGTGCCATTGCAGGCCCGAACAAGCGGCCTCTCAAGTCTCTTTCAGATATGCTTAAGGGCAAGTCGGGCCGTTTCCGTCAAAACCTGCTAGGAAAGCGCGTGGACTACTCAGGTCGTTCCGTTATTGTTGTCGGACCTGAGCTTAAGCTTCATCAGTGCGGTCTTCCAAAGAAGATGGCGCTGGAGCTTTTTAAGCCATTTATATACAACAAGCTCGAAGAACGGGGTTATGTAACGACAATAAAGAGTGCAAAGAAAATGGTGGAAAAGGAGCGTCCAGAGGTATGGGACGTCCTTGAAGAGGTTATCAGGGAACATCCGGTAATGTTGAACCGCGCTCCTACGCTCCACCGTCTTGGTATCCAGGCGTTTGAGCCGGTTCTTATCGAGGGTAAGGCAATTCAGCTGCATCCACTGGTATGTACAGCCTTTAACGCTGACTTTGACGGCGACCAGATGGCTGTACACCTTCCGCTCTCCATAGAGAGTCAGGTTGAGACCCGCGTTCTTATGATGTCCACAAATAATATTCTTTCGCCTGCACATGGCAAGCCTATCATAGTTCCTTCTCAGGATATGGTTCTCGGTACATACTATATGACCCGTGACCGTATAGGGGCAAAGGGAGAGGGAAAAGTCTTTGCCTCCCCGGATGAGGTTCGTATTGCCTTTGATCATGGTGAGGCCGATATGCAGGCGAGAGTCAAAGTAAGGCTGAAGGATGTACAGGGAGATGAAGGGCAGCGGCCTGCTTTGGTTGAAACAACTGTTGGCAGGGTTATACTCCGTGAAATTTTGCCACTTCAGGTGCCTTTCAGCACCATAAACAAGGTGATGAACAAAAAGGAACTTTCAAACCTTATAGATGTCTGTTACAGGCTTGCCGGCAACAAGGAAACGGTCATCCTTGCTGACCGTCTTAAGGAAACCGGTTTTAGGTATGCAAACCTGGCAGGGATATCAATTTGTATTGATGATATGGTTATACCTGAAGGTAAGTACGCCATCATTGAGAAGGCTGATGAAGAGGTAAAGGAGATACAGAATCAGTA
>CAZXTZ010000167.1:0-5139 GCA_964643645.1 uncultured Geobacteraceae bacterium | reverse complement strand
CTCATAACCGATGGTGAAAGATACAACAAGGTTATTGATATCTGGGCAAAGGCAACGGAAGAGATTGCCAAGGAGATGCTTGGCAATCTCTCAAAAGAGATAATCATAGACAAAGATGGCAAAGAGCAGGAAATTGACTCTTTTAATGCAATACATATGATGGCCGATTCGGGAGCGCGGGGATCTGCCCAGCAGATCCGTCAGCTGGCAGGTATGAGGGGCCTGATGGCCAAGCCTTCCGGCGAGATTATCGAAACCCCGATTACTGCAAACTTCCGTGAAGGCCTTACTGTTCTCCAGTACTTCATTTCAACCCACGGCGCACGTAAAGGTCTTGCAGATACAGCTCTTAAGACTGCCAACTCCGGTTATCTGACTCGTCGTCTCGTTGACGTTGCACAGGATGCTATTATTACTGAATCTGATTGCGGTACCCTTGACGGTCTGACAGTTTCATCTCTCACAGAGGGTGGGGAGGTAATTGAACACATTGGTGACCGTATTTTGGGACGTGTTGCCCTTGACGATATTCACGATCCAATAAATGACGATGTTCTTGTTAAGGCAAATGAGGAGATTGACGAATCACTTGTAAAACGGGTTGAGGATGCCGGACTAGAAAAGGTTAAGATCCGTTCCGTTCTTACATGCCAGAGTCGCAGGGGGATCTGCGCGAAATGTTACGGCAGGGATCTGGCCAGAGGTCATATAGTGAACCTAGGTGAGGCAGTAGGGGTTATTGCCGCACAGTCAATCGGAGAGCCAGGCACCCAGCTTACGATGCGTACTTTCCACATCGGTGGTACTGCTTCAAGAAACGCAGAGCAGACATCCCTTGAAGCACGCTACGATGGTACTCTAAAATTTATCAATCTGAACACTGTTCTTAATGCGGATTCTCATCACATAATCATGAATCGAAACGGCGAAATTGCCGTTATTGACGAAACCGGGCGTGAACGGGAGAAGTATGGCGTTGTTTACGGAGCAAAGCTCAAAATAGGAGATGGAGGTGCAGTTAAGAGCGGTGACATTCTTGCAGAGTGGGATCCGTTTACAATGCCTATCCTTACAGAGTTCTCCGGACGGGTTAAATTTGCTGACATCCTTGAAGGTGTCACAATGAATGAGAAGCTTGACGAAGTTACCGGCCTTTCCCGTAAAGAAATAGTTGAGACGAAAGATTCTGACAAACGCCCGAGGATTGCAATCAAAGACGTTTCAGAGAGCGGTGGAGGCACTATTGGCCGTTACTTCCTTCCTGTTGGCTCTATCATAAATGTTCATGAAGAGACAGTTGTAAGCGCAGGAGATGTCATTGCCAAAATACCGCGTGAAACAACTAAAACAAAGGATATCACCGGTGGACTTCCAAGGGTTGCTGAACTATTCGAAGCCAGAAAACCAAAAGACTTTGCTGTCATTACAGAGATTGATGGACGTGTGAATTTTGGAAAGGACTCCAAGGGCAAGCGTAAGGTGGTTGTGACTCCGGATATTGGCGAACCCAAGGAATATCTGATTCCCAAAGGCAAGCATATAAGCGTCCATGAAGGTGATTATGTGAAGGCTGGCGAGCCACTTATGGACGGATCATCAAACCCACATGATATTTTGCGTGTTAAAGGTGTAAAGGAACTTGCAAAGTATCTGGTTGATGAAGTCCAGGAAGTATACCGCCTCCAAGGCGTAAAGATTAACGATAAGCACATTGAAGTTATTGTCCGCCAAATGCTTAGAAGGGTACGTATTAAAGAGGTTGGTGATACGAATCTGTTGATAGATGATCAGGTTGAGCGCTTTGTGTTTGAAGAAGAAAACGAAAAGGCTTTTAATGATGGCAAGAGACCTGCAATAGCAGAACCACTGTTGCTTGGTATAACCAAGGCATCACTCTCTACTGAGTCCTTCATTTCAGCGGCCTCTTTCCAGGAAACAACCAAGGTGCTTACACAGGCAGCAATTGAGGGGAAGGTTGATTATTTAAGGGGATTGAAGGAAAATGTAATAATGGGCCGTTTAATTCCTGCTGGTACAGGGCTTTCCCGTTACCGTCACCTTAAAATGCATGTTGAGAATATGGATTCTTCCCATGCAGACCCAGTCACAGCATCCAGCAAGATGTCGGATGACATATTGTTGGATGGCCGTGAAGCTGCTTGATATAATTACAAATTTATTTTATGCAGGCATGCTTTTTCTGGTGCCTGCACTTTTTTATAATAAAACATATAAAAATAGATTGACAATAAGATTTAAATTAATTATATTATCCTTCTCATTTTAAGGACTAGCAGGATTGGTATGCATGTCATGCCAATACAACGTGGATGGAGATGCCGGCTTAATTCCGGCCCCAGACCTATTCCATCCCTCTCCGCTTGAATTCTTGAGCCTGCTTAGGATGTCCTGATCAAAAGTTGATTAATTAGATGGTTGTCTTATAATTTTTTACACAATATATTTTCTTATTGACAGGATTAATGTGAATCTGTCATTATAAATATTCGCGTTTTTTTGATGCGAGGATTTAAAGCAGGGAGACAGGTAAGTATATGCCGACGATCAATCAGCTAATTCGTATGGGTAGGGAAAAGAAGAGAGACAAGTCTACAGCGCCAGCACTTAAAAGCTGTCCGCAAAAACGTGGTGTCTGTACAAGGGTTTATACAACAACTCCCAAAAAGCCAAACTCTGCATTAAGGAAGGTTGCCCGTGTCCGTCTTACAAACGGAATTGAGGTTACTTCTTATATTCCAGGGGTTGGTCATAACCTTCAGGAGCACTCAGTTGTTCTGATTCGTGGAGGCAGAGTTAAGGACTTGCCGGGTGTTCGTTACCATATTGTTCGTGGTACACTTGACTCGGTTGGCGTAAAAGACCGTAAGCAGGCCCGTTCCAAATATGGCGCAAAGCGTCCTAAATAAAATTAAGCTTTACTCTAATTGAGAGAGGTAGCATATGCCGAGGAGACGTGAAGTCCCCAAGCGGGTCATCCTGCCGGATCCAAAATATAACGACAAGACTGTTGCCAAGCTTATCAATATAATGATGCTTGGTGGCAAGAAGAGTGTGGCAGAGTCTATTCTTTACAAGGCGCTTGAAATAGTTGCCAACAAGACGGGGGAAGAGGGGGCCAAGGCACTTAAAAAATGTCTTGATAATATTAAGCCGACCCTTGAGGTTAAATCCCGCAGGGTTGGTGGATCCACCTATCAAGTGCCAATTGAAGTGCGTGCAGACCGTAGGGTTTCATTGGCAATGCGCTGGCTGATAAAGTATTCGGGCGCTCGTTCAGAAAAAACAATGACCGAAAAACTCGCTGGTGAAATTATGGATGCTTTTAATAATCGTGGTGCTGCGGTTAAGAAGCGTGAAGATGTTCACAAGATGGCCGAGGCAAACCGTGCCTTTGCCCATTATCGCTGGTAAGCTTAAAACCGTTGGAGGAATAGTACGTGCCGCGTTTGTCACCGCTTGATAAATATCGTAATATAGGCATCATGGCCCATATTGATGCCGGTAAAACCACAACTACTGAGCGTATCCTTTATTATACTGGTGTATCTCACAAGATTGGTGAAGTTCATGAAGGCACTGCAACCATGGACTGGATGGAGCAGGAGCAGGAACGTGGTATTACTATTACTTCTGCCGCTACCACTTGTGAATGGAATGATCATAGAATTAATATTATTGATACTCCTGGTCACGTAGATTTTACCATTGAAGTTGAACGCTCGCTTCGCGTGCTTGATGGTGCTGTTGCTGTTTTCTGCTCGGTTGGCGGTGTGGAGCCGCAATCAGAAACAGTCTGGCGACAAGCTGACAAGTATTGTGTTCCTCGTATAGCATTCATAAATAAGATGGATCGCGTTGGCGCCGATTTTTATCGCGGTGTCCAGATGATTAAAGACAGACTTAAAGCAAATCCTGTTCCGATACAGATTCCAGTGGGAAAAGAGGAAAACTACAAGGGAATTATAGATCTTGTCCGGATGAAGTCCATAATCTGGGATGAAGAATCTCTTGGCGCTAAGTTTCGCGAATCAGATATTCCTTCAGACCTCCTCGAAGAGGCTCAAGAATGGCGTGAAAAGCTCATTGAGGAAGTTTCCAGTCATGATGATCTTCTTATGGAAAAATATCTTGGCGGAGAAGAACTGACTGAGTCAGAGATAATGGCAGCTATCAGAACATGTACTATCAACATACAGATAATACCGGTTGTATGTGGCTCGGCTTTCAAGAACAAAGGCGTGCAGAACCTTCTTGATGCAGTCGTTGATTATATGCCTTCTCCTCTGGATATCCCGGCAATAAAAGGTCTTGATGAAGATGGTAATGAGATTGAGCGAAGGGCTGATGATAGTGAGCCGTTTTCTGCTCTCGGATTCAAGATCATGACGGATCCATTTGTTGGCCAGTTGACTTTTGTTCGAGTTTATTCAGGTGTTCTTCAGTCAGGTTCTTACGTTTATAATGCGACTAAAGGTAAAAAAGAGCGCATAGGCCGTCTTCTCAAAATGCATGCAAACAAGCGTGAAGAGATCAAAGAAGTCTATGCAGGTGATATAGCAGCTGCAGTAGGTCTTAAATATACAACTACCGGCGATACACTTTGTAATGAGGATAAGCTGGTAGTGCTCGAATCAATTGAATTCCCTGAGCCGGTAATTTCCATTGCTATTGAGCCAAAGACAAAGGCAGAACAGGAAAAACTTGGTTTTGGACTTCAAAAACTTGCCAGTGAGGATCCGTCATTCCGTGTGAAGACTGATGAAGAAACTGGACAGACAATAATATCTGGTATGGGCGAGCTTCACCTTGAGATAATCGTTGATAGATTGATGCGTGAGTTCAAGGTTGAAGCAAATGTCGGTAAACCTCAGGTTGCTTATCGCGAGACCATATCGAAAAAAGTAAAGGTTGAAGGAAAGTTTGTTCGTCAGTCTGGTGGTCGTGGTCAATATGGTCATGTCTGGCTTGAGATTGAGCCGCAAGAAGCAGGTAAAGGTTTTGAGTTTATTGATGCTATCAAAGGCGGAGTTGTACCACGCGAATATATACCAGCTGTTGGTAAGGGTGTGCTAGAGGCCACTGATAATGGTGTTATGGCAGGATTCCCGGTTGTAGATG
>CAZXTZ010000166.1:0-7036 GCA_964643645.1 uncultured Geobacteraceae bacterium | reverse complement strand
GCTCAACAAACTGGAAAATGGCCTGCAGGGTATCCTCCTGCTGGGCACGGTTAAGCTCGTCGCAATGGATCACGGTCGGGGCATCATCATCTGAAGGCCACCATGACGGACGGGACCAATGCATCACATCGCCTTCACGAAACGGAATGCCAACCAGATCGCCAACCTCCATCTGTCCAAGACGAAGTGATACATACTTGCGATCAATCTCACGGCAGGCCTGAATAATCCCCGCACTCTTCCCTACCCCGCGATGCCCTACAACGCAAGGCGTAAGGTCGGTCTTTGTGACTATTTCCTTAACAACAACCTTCATCTGTTCAATATTCATAAAGCTGCTCCAATAATTAAGGACAATATTGATCTTTTTAAATACTAACGGCAAGCGGATGGTTTTTCAAGGGAAAATCAGACACCATGGCTGACTGTATCAGCCAGACTGAGCGGAGCCGAAGCCATACAGCTAAACGGAGCGAGGCATTTCAGCCAGAGCACTCTACTCGCAGCTTGACCGGCCCGCGTAGCAGGCCATGAGTACTGAACTCCGGTGCCTTCCCAGATGACAACGGCACTGGTTTACCGTCCTTGAAATAAAATAAAGGTTCTGGAATTGCAAGGGGATGGGATGAAGAGGGCAACACCAAGCAAAATGTCCCGGACATGTCCGGGACATTTTTTAATTTGTGTAACGCACTTTTTTCTGAGTTACGCAACTGCGTTACAGGTTCAATTAGGAGGCAGGCCGCGGCGATATCCTTTGATCTTTGAACGGCTGTAGGTATTTTGTTTTCCACGATCCCAGTAACCGTCCACAATATAATTTCCATTATCTGAGAAAACAAACTTGAATTCGTTCGTATATGGAATATCAAGACTCTCCCAGCGGCCGACAACGGTATTACGGTTAACAAACTTACCAGACAGTTTGAGCTTATGGCCAGTCGCTGAAAAATCCGCCCCTGTCTGAGTTGCTCTTATTACCCCGTTCATCCATGGACAACTCCATTCACCGGCCACATTTGGATATGCGAGTACTATTGTCGAGCCCAGTAATACGAAACATGCTACTAATAACAAAGACATAAAAATATTCTTTTTCATTTGGATTGCCTCCCTTTCAGTAAATTATTTTATAAACACAATCAAAAGACTCACTTGGCGCAGTAAAATACCGGGGCAGCCCTGAACATTTCTACATTTCAAAATAATCCTTGGAATGTTCAGCTGTCAATAACGAACAACATCACCATTTACAGGCAACATTTCAACCTCGTTTTTTCTTCCTGCTTCAACCTCCTGTAGCAAGAGATTGCTCTTTAACCCCATAGGCCTTTCAGAACAGATCATTCAACTGGATATTCCGCCGTCGGTATCAGCCTCCAGCGCCCATCCGGCATCAGATAAGGCCCCCCCAAAAAAAACGTCACTGGTTTTGTTTTCTGACTCACCTGCAGTCATTTAAAAATTTTTTCCAGTTTCTGAAATTTTCCCCACCGGCGCAATGTATATGACAAACTCTTCACTGCTGTCCAGCCCCAGCAGCTCATCTGCAACGGGCTGGTTGTAAGCGGCAATGGCGCAGGTGCCAGCCCCGACTGCCTCGCAGGCAAGATATAGATTCTGGCAGACGTGCCCGGCATCAATGGCTATCACCTTGTATGAAGCCTCGGCGTAACGCCATTCAGTGCGGGATGGAATGACCGTCCAGATAAAGCAGACAGCTGACTGGCCACTGAATGCCTGATTATGTGTTGCGGCTTTGAGATACTTTTCCAGCTTGCTGATATTCCTTATGAATACAAGTGAATTGTCCAGAGGCAGGTATCTGTAGATGCCAGGATCAATCCCGGTCACTCTCTGTATGGCAAGGTATGTCTCAAAAGGGTGGCGGCAACCGGCAGAGGGGACTGTTCTCAAGACTGCCGCTGGGTGGAGCTTCTCCCTTACCCCCTGGGTTGCCCAGAGCAGGAAGGCAAGTTCTTCCATTGAAAGGAAATCCGGTGTGAATCCGCGGTGGCTCTTCCGTTTGGCAATGGCCCTCATCAGATCGCATGGCGGGATATTCCAGCTGCCCTGTTCGGGAAGTCTTATTATGACAGAATCCTCCGGCACAGCCTTCTGCACAGGTGGCGGTTGCTCACCCTGATTCTGGGGTGTCAGGTGGAAATTGACCTCCTCCCTTATCAGGTCGGTAAGGTAATACCTGCCGTCTTCAGTTGTTATGGTTGGTCTTCTCATTTGGTTTCTTTCTCTGCACAGAATACTGTTGTGCTCTTCCCGTTCAACATTCAGCAGATCCTTTGGCCAGTTTTAATCCATTTCTTCCAATGAATACAGCATCAGACCACAAAATCAAGGGGATTGCTACCGCACCTCCACATTCCTTATCCCTTCCGGCCTCCATGCAGGTGATATGACATGGGAGCCCTTTTCTTCTGAGTCCAGTAAACTGCCAAATGTGACCTTGAAATCCCCCAGCTTGTTGTTCACCGCATCCATTGCCTGGGTCAGCTGTTCCTTTTTCCTGTCTGAATCGAACAGGGAGAACTGCTGACCTGCCTGCTCGTAGAGATTCGACAGACTGATTCCCAAAAGGCGGATCGGCCGATCAATTCCCATGGTATCAAATACTCTGACTGTGGCCTGATAGATGTCGTCACTTAGGTTGACCGGCGTTGAGAGCGTGGTCTGTTTCTGAAAGTTGCTGTAGAAGTCACCCAGTCTTACATAGACGCTGATGGTTTTACCAGCCAGCCCATACTTCCGGGCACGCCTGCCCACCATCTCCGAGAGCTGTAGCAGTCGTTTCAGGATGTCGTCACGATTTTCAATATCTTTGGGCAGAGTCATGGAGTGGCCGACACTCTTGACCTGTTCTTCCTCTTCCATCGGCACGACCGGGCTGTCGTCAATCCCCTGCCCCATCAACTTCAACTGTCGTCCGATGACACCAAATTTTCTGACCAGGCGTTCTTCATCTGCACGCCCCAATTCGCCGCAGGTATGCACGTTGAAGTAGAGGGCCAGCTGTCTCTGCAGCTTTTTACCTACTCCACACAAGTCTCCTGCCGGGATATTTTCAATGATTTCCTGTACCCTGTCTGACGGGATGAGGGTCAAACCGTCAGGCTTAACCATGTCAGATGCCAGCTTGGCCAGCAGCTTGTTGGGCGCTATGCCGACCGAGCAGGTAATGCCAAAACGGTGCCTGATTCTGGCTTTCAGCTGATGAGCTATGGTTACTGCAGATCCAAACAGTGAAAGAGAGTGAGTTACATCAAGGAAGGCTTCATCAATAGAAAACGGCTCCACCAAGGGAGTGTATTCCAGCATCATCTTGGCGATCTCGCCAGAAGTGTAGGTATACTTTCTATTATCACCCCGGACAATGATCAGATCCGGGCAGGCACGTTTACCCTCCCAGATGGCCATACCGGTCTTTACGCCAAACTTGCGGGCCTCATAGGAGGCGGTGGTGATGACAGTGCGGTGGTTGGCCCCGACTACGGCAATCGGTTTGCCCTGAAGTTCAGGGTTGGCCTGTTGTTCCACCGATGCAAAGAATGCATTTTGATCGATATGGAG
The DNA here is from genome assembly GCA_964643645.1 of uncultured Geobacteraceae bacterium. Lineage (GTDB taxonomy): Bacteria > Desulfobacterota > Desulfuromonadia > Geobacterales > Pseudopelobacteraceae > Trichlorobacter. Next base: position 3,451 of record CAZXTZ010000166.1, on the reverse strand, counting down.
AATAATCCGGGCAGGCATCATGGACTACTCTGTTTGTTGGAGCTGGATAGTCCAGGACTGGTCGGAAAGATTAAAGATCAACTCGTAAAGTGCTTCACCGTCGGTAACGGCATAGTGCAACAGTGTGGTGGAACCGATTGCATCTTGCCAGTGGTAGGTAGTCTCAGTAACCTTGTGCTGCTTCCGGTTCAGTTCAAACCAGACAGGCCGTGCTTTCTTACCCGGTTCAAACACCACAGCTATTCGGACAGGTTTACCAAAGGTAGCTGGTAACAAAATTCAGAACCTCTTGCTGACTGGAGACAAGCTCCTGCATAGAAATACTCCATATAGCTTCCATCTGTTATTCACTGCCAAATGATAGCCATATAGTTTGCTGCTGTCAATATGCTACCTGATGAATGCGTGTCAATATATTGCTTCTATCAGCAGATAAATCTCTCTACCTTTACTCAGTATTTCAGAAACAGGCTTTCAATCCCCAAGGTTCGCCTGATATCCCAGATATTCATGAACAGCGGATCAAATCGCCGGTGACGCACCTGCTGCTCCTCCCTCTCCCAGAAGTGCAGGGTTGTAGCAGGATAGAGGTATCCAAACGGGTATGCTGTCATACCTTCACGCCTTGAGTTAATAAGCTCCGCAGGATACCTGAACTGTCCGGCCTGCCCGCTCACCAGCTTCTGCGCCTCTTCCCTTGTGTTGTGTGCAAGCTCCAGATACTGACTTGAAGATTTTTCAACTGCTGCGGGCAATCCGCCATCTCTGCGCTTTGCCACCAGTCCCCTTATGGTGAGCGCCCTGTGCCTTCCCCTCAGCGCGCTCACTTCCAGGGCAGTAATCAGTTCCCTTGCCAGTACCGCCCGTTGTGGATTTATGACCTGTCTCTTTTCAAGAAGCAGAAGCCTTTTCCGGAATCGCTCGCACAGGCTACCCATGCTTTTGCTGTACAGATCCATCTCACTCACAGGCCCCTCAAGGATAGAGGCCACCTCTCCATCGTTTGCCTTTGCCAGTAGCCAGTCATAGCGGAAAGCTGGTTCCGGCTGGAAAGGGCGGCGAAACGGGTCAGGCAGCTCGGAGAACGGGGTCATGGCCGCAAGATATCGGATCAGCTCCTTCTCCTTCAGATAGAGGTTCTGGATCCTGAGCGCTTCTGCAAGGAGATCTGTCAATACTGCATCCCCCAGAATAGCACCCGCCCCTGATAACGGTGATGTTGCGATTCTGCGCCGGTTATCCCTGTAATCCCATGACCATCGGGCGATGCTCCAGTCCACCAGCCAGTATCCCCACTCCCAGCCGGAGCTGAAGGTAAGATGCCCGCTGAGACCTGTTTCAGACATGGTTGCAATATCCTGCCAGCGGGTCTCCAGGTATGGCAGCAGCAGCAGCGGGACAGAGGTGTCAAAGCCGACCCAGTAGGAGGATTCGGGCCAGTACCAGGTCTCTCTCCTCTGCTTCTCTGCTTTAGCGGCCTCGAACATGAAGTTCTGGTTTCTGTTGCCATAGACCGGCGCCCTCTCCTCTGTTGCGGAGTAGCACATGACAGTGTGCACCAGTATTCCACTCCCTTTCAGCCTCGGGCGCCTTACCTTCTCACCTTTTCCGGGGCAGATGACATGTGTGGCATACATCAGCTTTGCCCCGTATCTGGCAGCCACTTCATGCTCGATGTGACTCTGGATATCCGGCAGAAGCCTGTCCAGAAACGGGAGATGCTCCCCCATTGTGGCCTCAAGGGTTATGAAATCCCAGGGGACGATGAACAGCCATTCCAGGGCGCTGTCCACCTGTCGTGTGTATGAGGGGAAGGGGCGGAGCATGGTTATGGCTTGGAAAGCCTGCTGCTGCAGCATGGAAAGGGATATTTCTACCCCGCAGAGAATCCCCCGTTTATGGGCATAATCCACTATCCTTTTTGCGTGGGGGGGCCACTTTTTTCTGTCTATCCCCCTCAGCAGGAAAAACTGGAAACTGTTCTGACCGTTTCTGGCAAGCCAGTCCAGGTATTCCCTGATATCTTCAAAGGCGTTCGGCCAGCCCGGGTTATGTAGCTGCTCTGTCAGTTCGATCGGGTGAAGGGTGTGCAGATGAAATCCCCGTTTCTCGAAACGGGGGGTGCCGCTGAAGGAAAATCTGGCGGGAAGTGGCCAGCTCTTCAGTTCAGGTATTATTGATTCTCTGGGGTGATAAAAGCGAAAGCCCAGTTTTTCCTGCAAAAGGGCATACAGGCCGTTGGAGACTCCTATCGGTGTGCTGGCTTTCAGCCTGAGAACCCTGTTTGCCCCTGCCGGAATTGCCTGCCAGGAAAATGAGTCATCGGGCACAGGGATGCAGTGATAATCTGAATGGCCAGCGCATTTCGGCTCTTTGGCAGCAGGGTTACGGATATCCGGCAGTATTATTTTCACCCTTGCGCCGGGGCTGTTTATCCGGACATTGCTTCCGGTAGCTTTTGAAAGAAGCGCTACAGTGTCTGATATGGCAAGGCTTGAGATGTTTGAGGCAAGCAGTGATTGCGGGGCTGTAATGCTTATTGATACAGCTTCTGCCCCGGATGAAACTGTAGCGGAGAACAGAATAAAGGCGGTGATGAAAAGTAGAAACAGGGCTCTGCCCATATATGGCCTTGTTCAAAATATCCGGCTGAGGAGTATGGAGTTTCTCTGCGCCTCCCCTATAGCATCTTTCCCGCCATCACCATTGCAACGTTATCCTGAACAGTTTGTTGCAGAATGGTTACATCCTGCTTCAGACAACTTCTTCTGCAGCGTCAAAATGTAACGACTCTGTGTCACTGATGTAACGAAAGCCGTATAAAATTATCCAATTCTGCAGTTACATCTTGTAACTAATTTAATTTATAAGGCCGAATCCAGAAAAGGAGTTTTGAAAGCATGAAAAAAGACAGAGTGTTGTTTATATGCGTACACAACTCGGCCCGCAGCCAGATTGCCGAGGCATTTCTTAACCAGCTGGGGGGAGATCTGTTTGAGGCTGAAAGCGCCGGGCTGGAACCCGGGGAGCTGAACCCTCTGGCGGTTGCCACAATGCAGGAGATAGGTATTGATATCTCGGACAACTCCTGTACCAGCGTCCATGACAGGCACAGGGATCTTCTCGACCGCTTCAAGGCTGGCGAAATGTTCAGCTATGTCATATCGGTCTGCGACGGAGCCAGTGCAGAAAAATGCCCGATATTTCCGGGAATAGTCACCAGACTGCACTGGGATATAAAGGATCCCGCCGCAGTTGAAGGGACATGGGAGGAGAAGCTTGCCGCCGTCAGGGAGATAAGGGAGGAGATAAGGAGGGATGTGGAGGCGTTCATAAAGAACAATATCACCTTACCCTGCTGATTGCGGAGCATGGCCGGAGCGTGTGACAGGCTGGCTTCTGTTACATTTGTGTAAACATTTGTCCTGACGATAATCTTCGGATTTTGCTG
>CAZXTZ010000165.1:0-7040 GCA_964643645.1 uncultured Geobacteraceae bacterium | reverse complement strand
AGAACAGCGGCGCGAGCAGGCCTTTCGACGACACGAAAGGGAGAACGAGCGGGCGTGGCGGCATCGCCAGTGGTTGGAAGAGCAACGCCTGCAACATCAACGGGAAGAAATGCGTCGCCGCCAGTGGTGGGAACATCAGCGCTATGAACAGGCAATGCGCCGGCTGTCGCACGAAAACGAGCGGGAATGGCGCCACCGTCAGTCGTTGGAAGAACAGCGCCATGAACATGAAATGCGGCAAATCGAGATCATCGTCCTGTCATTACTTCTGGCTACCCGCTAATGTCGCTACATCGACCAATTTTGATTAACTAGCCATATAAAAGTGGAACCGGCATTGCTTCCGGTTGCAGTCACAAAACGCATTTTGGTACGATTATGTGCCACCATAAGTATATTGACCCGCTCATAACCCATTACATCATGCAGACCTTCAGCGCAAAGATGCAGAACCTCATCCAGATTAAGCGAGGTCTGTATTCTGCTTCCTATCTGGTGAAAATTCTTTATGTTGGTATCCAGCACCTTGTAACGGTTTTCAAAAATCTCTTTCTGAGCTTCAACTCCCTTGTGAAGTTCATCAAGTTCCTGTGCCCTGTTCTGTAGTTCATCTCCATTCCTGCCTATGAGAAAGCCCACCACCCCCAGAACAAATGATGTGCCGAACCCCATATATATGTACATTATACGGTTTTCAGGCGTACCGGTTATGTTTGAAATCAGTTGTTCCCATACAGAGGAAGAAGAATCAAGGAACAGAATAAGACGCAGCAACATCCAGCCCACCGGGGCGCAAACCCCCAGACAGATACCCAGCAGGGCATATACTTGGGAATGGCTGAAACGATTCATGAACCCTCCGTGAAGATCATTTTTCAGAGGCCAGCTTTTCCTCAATATCGCTGAAGATCTCTTCCATTACCTTGTCCGGATCCGCGATATTATAGGCGATTATGTTCTTCAGGTGCGTATAGGAATCCAGATCAATCTTTTCGAAATGAAAACCCAGCCCTGTTTCCTGAATCCTGCTCACCCGTCCTGCGAACGAAACCGAAATTTCAGGTTCAGTGCCTTCAAGAGATATGTTTATATCCACCTGTTCGTCCATTGGAAGCCTTTCGGTGGTTTCAAGAAAAACACCGTTCATTGAAAGGTTACCCACTTTGCCCTGAAAACTCCGCCCCCCTGATGTTACGGTGGCCAGAACCTGAAACGATACACGTGAAAATTTCCGCATACTCATGGCAAACCTCTCTGAAGTGAAAGAATATCAAGCCTTGCCAGCAGAACCAAGCACGGCCTCGTTTTTATGCTTGATCAGCTTTACCAGCTCTTTTCTTGCCTCACCAAGATATTTGCGCGGATCAAATTCCTTTGGATCCTTTGCAAAGTACTCCCTTACCTTGGCGGTAACGGCCAGACGCCCGTCAGAATCAATGTTTATCTTGCAGACAGCAGAAGCTGCTGCCTGGCGAAGCTGCTCCTCCGGAACTCCCACTGCGCCTTCCATCTTTCCGCCGTTCTGATTGATAAGAGTAACATATTCCTGAACCACCGAAGAAGCGCCGTGCAATACGATAGGGAAACCGGGAAGACGCTTCTCGCACTCGGCCAGAATATCAAAACGGAGCGGTGGCACAGGCTGCCCCGGCTTGAACTTGTAGGCGCCATGGCTTGTGCCGATAGATATTGCAAGAGAGTCCACCCCTGTCTTTTTGACAAAATCCTCAACCTCTTCAGGCTTTGTATAGGTTGAATGTTCGGCGGAAACCTCATCTTCGATACCTGCAAGCACACCAAGCTCACCCTCAACCGTCACATCAAACTGATGGGCATACTCAACCACCTTTTTGCAAAGGGCCACGTTTTCCTCATATGGCAAATGGGAACCGTCAATCATTACTGATGAAAAACCGCTGTCCACACAGGATTTACATAGTTCAAAGGAATCGCCGTGATCAAGATGAAGACATATAGGAATATTGGAGCCGGCTTCACGGGCCATCTGGACGGCGCCCATGGCCATATAGCGAAGCATGGTTTCATTTGCATAGCTGCGGGCACCCTTTGAAACCTGGATGATCACAGGTGAACTGGTCTCAACGCAACCGGTGACAATCGCCTGAAGCTGCTCAAGGTTGTTGAAGTTATAAGCCGGAATGGCATATTTGCCGGCCATAGCCTTGGCAAACATCTCCTTTGTGTTGGCAAGCCCCAGTTCGCTGTAATGTACACTTTTCTTTTCCATGGCAATCTCCTTTAAAGGAATAATGATGGGTCAGGTCTCCCCGTATTGCAAAACCTTGACAAACAGTGTTTATATGTACCACTGAACACCATGCATAGCAAGTGCATGCCATAAAAAAACCTTAACGGAGCCCTGTACACCAGATGCCCATAACTGTCCCTTTTGAACCGTCCCTGCTGGACACCCACTGCATAATTGACGCAAGAACCCCCCTTGAATTTACCGAAGACCATCTGCCAGGGGCCATAAATGTTCCGATACTTACTAATCCGGAGCGGGTAGAGATAGGCACCCTGTATAAGCAGAGAGGGCCTGAAACCGCAAGAATCAGGGCCTTGGAACTTACATGCCACCGTTTTCCATCCATCACTTCAACTATCAGGGAGGCTGCTGCAGAGAGGCCTGTCCTGATTTACTGCTGGAGAGGCGGACTGAGGAGCGAGTCTGTTGCCATTCTTATGGAGATGTCAGGAACTCCTGTAAAAAAACTCGGCGGTGGCTACAAGACATTCCGGACGGTGGTTACAGATTTTTTCAAATCAGTGAGCCTGCCTGTTCAGCTTCTTGTGTTGCATGGCATGACAGGCAGCGGCAAGACTGAATTCCTCAACCAGCTGTCGGAAGAGAAATTCACAACCATCGATCTGGAAGGCCTGGCAAGACATCGGGGATCCGCCTTCGGCTCCTTGGGGCTTGGCGAACAGCCTACCCAGAAGAGATTCGAGACAATGCTCTGGGATGCCTTCAGAAAGGCACCTGCGGACAGGCCCATCGTGCTTGAGGGTGAAAGCAAACGGATAGGACGCCTCACCCTGCCGGGAAATCTCTACGAATTCATGGCTGAAAGCACAAAGGTCTGGTGCGATGTCTCGATTGAGACAAGAGTTAAAAGGCTTTCTGCTGAATACGCCAGAGATGACTACCGTCAGCCCATGTTCGAAGCGCTTGAAAGAATCAGAAAAAAACTGGGTGGAAATCAATACGAAGAGCTGCATAAGAAGCTCGCATCTTGGGATATTTCAGGTATTGCACAGGGGTTGATAGAGCACTATTACGACAAGCTTTACTACCGTGTAAGAAAGTGGGAACCGGAGGCCAGAATAAGTCTTGAGGATTACAGCCTTGCAGCAGATGAACTGGAAAGAGTATGCGGGTAAAACATGTCTGTTGACAGAGACCTGCAATAGAGGTAGAGACGAAGCAGTCCATGGACAAACAAACTTTAATTAAGGAGCACACACAGTATGAAGCGCTGTTATATTACACTCTTGATTGCACTGACATGTACAGGTCAGGCACTTGCTGCAGACAACATCTGTAGTTCCGCAGGCGCGCTGGTCAATGACACAACCGTGCAGCTGGACAAGTTTGCCGAGAAGAATGATCTCAGAACCTTCGATGGCTCAGGCACGGTAAGAGACGTAAAGGGAGGCGGCCTGGCTTCAAAATTTGCTGTTGTGGTTGATTGTGGAAACAACGTACTTGTGGAGGTACCTACAAGTTCACCACGTGCTTCAAGCGGCTTGAAAAGAGGAGATTCTGTGACTTTCTCCGGCAAACTTACCGGGTTAAAGCGCAGAAGATACGTTGACACACACAAGTGGTATCTTATGGTCAGCCTGCAGGACAACTCTTCGATGTACTAAGATAAGGCCAGTTTCCCAGTTCCGGGTAGAGTAGAGAGCAGGTCTTACCCTGCCCTCCCTCATCAAACCGTGCGTGCGGTTTTCCCGCACACGGCTTTCCGATGTTCTTCACGGTAAGGCATGCGCTTTCTTCCAACCTGCTGTGGTCGGCACTTTGTACAGGCCATAACACTCATACAGCGACCTGTTGGGAAACCTGACGTAGCCTGCTTTTCTGTCTCTGACCTTATGCCTCTTCCGCAGATGGGTTATCAGACGCTGTTCAAGGTGATTTCTTACCTTTTGTAACGTCCTGCTGCAGTTGCGGTAGTGAAAGTAACCAACCCAGCCTCTTACGGTGGCGTTGACTTCATTCACTATCCACTCAAGGGGCATAATTGTCCGGTCTCGCCTGGTGAGGCCGGTTATACGGTCTTTGATGTCTTGCAGTGATTTCTCCGATGGCTGGACATGGGGGTACAGATGCCCAGTCCTTCTGCTTTCTCCCATGTGGATTGAGAATCCAAGAAAGTTGAACCGCTCGCGGAATGCATTGACTACTTTGGTCTTTGCCTCGTTGAGGGTTAGCTTCAGCCGCTCCAGTATCTGCCGGAAGACGGTCATGACTCTGCCTGATTTACCACGTTTGCAGAGCAAAACAATATCATCAGCGTATCTGACGATACGGGCTCCCAGTCGCTGTGTCAGGTTATTCCGCTCCCATATCCTGTCCAGTATGTGCAGGTAGAGGTTGGATAACAGCGGTGAAATGACCCCGCCTTGCGGTGTGCCGGTGCGGTTGCCCTTGCCGCCGCCAATGTTCCGTTTCGTGCCATCCTTGTCCATTTCCATGACCGGGGCTTTGAGCCACATCTGAATCAGGCGCAGTATCTCGCCGTCACAGATCCGTTCAGCCACTATTGCCATGAGGTTGGCATGGGGAATGGTGTCGAAATATTTGGAAAGATCGGCGTCAATGATTTCGGTGTGCCCAGCGTACATGGCATCAGCTATGTCATCTACTGCGGCGTGGGCCGATTTCTTGGGTCTGAATCCGTATGAGGTTTCGCAGAAGTCAGCCTCAAAGATTGGCTCTATGACCAGTTTTGCAGCCATTTGAGCCACCCGGTCACGGATGGTCGGGATACCAAGAGGACGTTGGCTACCGTCGCGCTTTGGTATCATGACCCGTTTGACCGGATCAGGCTTATACGTCTTGTTTCTCAGTGCTTCTTTCAGCTCCCCAATGAATGCGGGTGCCCCTTCGTTTTCCTCGATGACCTCGAAGGTGACACCGTCAATACCGGCGCTCCCTTTGTTGGCTCGGACAAGGCGGTAGGCAAACTCAAGGATGTCGGCCCGATATACCTTGTCGTACAAGGCGTGGAAGCGGCAAGCCGGCTCTTGCTTGGCCTTGCGGTAGAGCTTCCTCTGTAGCGTTCTGATTGTTTCCGGGGTTGTTAGCATGGTTGCAATCCCCATCTCCTCCGCTCGTTGGTTGCGTGAACAAAGTAGGGTTCCTTCCCTCGGGCAGGGTTATGTTGTCCCATGCCCTCAAACGGTACTATGAACCCCTCCGACTCCCGTTACAGCCCAACGCGATTTCGTTTCCTTATACGCGCCGGTTGATGTTCCTTAAGACATCACCATAACGGGTCTCCAGCACTGGACTGTTTGTCTTCCACACCATGCCGACCCTTCTACCCCGGAAGATCGTACTGGCCGTTTCCGTTATCAGAGCCAGAACACAACGGCCTTCCCCCTCTGTCCACGGGGTCGGCATCTTCACGTAATTTTACGAGGCTACATACGGGTTCACTTGCGTTACGGCCTGCTGCTTTGCCAATTGGGAACTTACGACCCTCTGTTACCAGAACGCCGCTCCCGTGAACTACCGGGGCGAATCGGACAACTCCCCGGACAGGACTTTAACCTGTAAGATCAAACAGTTGTTACTGCGTACGGACAGCATATCTAATCCTTTGAATTAGATATGCTGTCCCCAAGTTTTTTTAAGTGTATATCGATGTAATCTGTGACCTCAAAACCATTGTCAGGCTGCAGGCGGTTGTTCTGCATCCTCCAGTACGGGCGTTTGCCCCAGGCCTTGAAACAGAAGACCCCTTTCCTTTCATGGGCCTTTCCGTTGTTGATGAAGCTGACCCTTGTGGTTATTACCCCGTCCAGCTCAATCTCCCGCGGATTTATGACTGTTATTAGGCCGTACAGGTTCATCCAGTTACGTTCCCCCTCATACTCTTCCTCCTGGGTTCCCTCGGCAAACAGCTGACCTTCCTTTCTGAAAATCCTGATTTTGCCTGTATTTCCACGGTTGAAGTTGTCAAGCCACTGGAGCGTAAGCGGGTGTGTGCCTGTGATTGAGTCCTCAAAATTTGAGCAATGGCCGTCAACGATTGTCAGAAAGAGCAAAATGAGCAGAAAATTGAGAATGGCAGTTTTCATCGGTTCACCTCACCATAATTGATGGCAGCCCAGTCAAGGACGTCAGTGCAGGAAGCTCTCTTAAGGTCTACAGGTAATTCCAGCCCAAGAAACTTGAGTGCCCAGGCAAGAAGTTCATGTTCCCTTCCCGGAACAGTTCCGTCAGCAATGGAGACCGTGTTATCCCTCTTGCTGAGTTTTGTACCGTCAGGGGCTGTCACAAGGGTGAGGTGGCAGTAGACCGGCAGGGGTAGGCCAAGGAGCTGATGGATATACACCTGACGGGGAGTTGAATCCAGAAGGTCATCCCCGCGAACCACCTGATTTACACCGGTAAGAAAATCATCCACAACAACTGCAAGCTGGTAGGCAAAATAGCCTTCAACCCGCTTTACGATAAAATCACCTGCTTTTTCCAGGCCTACAGTAATAAGACCGTGTCTCAAATCATCAAAGGATACGGACACCCCTGAAGCCCGCAGTCTCCATGCCCTCGGCTCTCTACCTGCCGACAGCCCGTTACTGCAGGTTCCGGGATAGACCAGCTCCTCCCCCGAATGAGGTGCCGAGGCTATGCGGGCTATTTCAGCCCTTGAACAGGCGCATGGATAAACAGCGCCTTGCCGTTTCAGTCTGTCAAAGGCATCTTCATAGGCGGAGGAATTTTCGCTCTGCCTTGTTATCACCCCATCCCACAGTAAGCCAAAGCGCTCAAGGGTGCGCAG
>CAZXTZ010000164.1:0-7044 GCA_964643645.1 uncultured Geobacteraceae bacterium | reverse complement strand
GTTATGACCTGATGAACTGATGGTTGCGCTGCAATCAGCCGGACCAATGGTGGCGGAGCAGTTATTACTATCTCAGCGCCTTTTTCAGCCAATAACGGCAGATAACGAAGCATCTGAATCGTATCACCAAATCCCTGTTCTGTATGCAGCAGGAGGCGCTTGCCTGCCAGGCTTCCCATGAGTTCCGGCGTCAGGAACGGAAACGGTGGCAGAGATTCTGTGATCAGTTGTTTGCGCCATTGCAGTTCCTGCCATCCTTCCTGGTATTGTCCAAGGGTTAACAATGACAAGGCGCGATTACAGTGCAGAACAGAATCAGAAGGGACGAGTTGAAGAGCTCTGTCATACCACTCTGCTGCCGCATCATGCCGGTTCTGCATCTGCAAACAAGCCCCAACCCCAATCAGTGCCTCTTTATCAGCAGGTACTGCCTGCAGACGAGAGAGGTAAGCGGTTATAGCTGTATCCCAGTCGTTTCTGTCACGGGCAATTCTGGCTGCCTCAAGTGGATTGCTATTACCTGCTGAAATACTCATAATTACCAATAAGAATTTTACTGCACGGCCAGATTCAAAACGGTCATCAACCATTTCTATATGTTCAACAGTTAATCCAGCTTTTTCTGCCAGCTCAAAAATATAGTGCCTTGAATGACAGTACCGAACGGTGGGCATCAGCTTGAAATTGGGCAATTCGACTGATTCCACTAAATTATCAATAGCATCAAGGTTTTCTACTGAAAAAGCAAGTAGGCCTTCTGACCTGAGTATCCGCCTGGCTTCCAGCACAATGTCGTCCAACAACCCCAAATATATGAAAACATCTGCAGCTAAAATCAGATCAAAACTCTCTGCCCTCTCATTCTTCATCATAGTCAATAAGTCAGACCCAACAAGCCTGTTGTATATTGACTTTCCCCTGGCTTTTTCAAGCATTTTAGACGAAAGGTCAACTCCAACCAGATTTTTAGCGTGGCAGCATACGAGCTCTCCTATAAGCCCTGTCCCGCAGCCAAGATCCAGAATATCCATCTCCGTATTGTCTGCAATGTGAGCCAACAGCAAATTGTACAGCTTCGCGGGCGTGCAGTAACCCAGTGATTTCACTAAGTGGTTATCAAAACCATTTGCATAACCATCAAAAAGTGCTGAAACATAACTTTCAGGCGCCCGGCTCGGAGCTTCGCCTTTCAATGCCATAAGGACATGGATAGCCATCATGTTTGAAGGCTGTTGTCTGACAATCTCGGAGAGCAATTCTTCCGCTTCTTCATGCCTGTTATTGCTTATCAACAATGAAGCAAGATTACTCATGGCCTCCAGATAGTCCGGCTTAAGGTGTAGTGACTGCCGATATGAATTTTCTGCCTTGTCACTTTGGCCTTTAACATGAAAAACCCCTGCCAGATGGTTGTGTGCTTCATGGGAAGTCGAATTCAAAACAAGAGCATGCAGTATGGCTTCTTCAGCTTCTTGCAAAAAGCCTTGCTCCTTCAGCACAACACCCAGATTACAATATGCCTCTACGCAATCTTGCCGAAACTCGAGGCTTTTACGAAAGGCCTCTTCTGCACTTTCAAGGTGCCCCAGGGAATGCATGAGAACCCCCATATTTGTGTAAGCAACAGGATATTGAGGGTTAATATGTATAGCAGATTCAAAAGCCTGTCTGGCTTCCTCATATCTGCCAAGCTCCTTTAAAAGCAGCCCGAGTCTATTTTGAAGAATCTCCGAGTTATTATGGACAAGAAGAGCCTGGCGACAGCTCTGTTCTGCTTCGCCTATATTTCCCAAGGCTGTTTGGCAGTTAATCAGATGGAGATGCAGTTCGATGTTGTGAAGGTCAAAAGAAACGGCTCGCTTGAAAGCCTCTTCTGCATCGTGACGTTTTTTGTCACGCATGTATATAAGCCCAAGATTTCCGAGTGTGGCCACATGGTTGGGATTTAATTGCAATGCCTGCCTTAGAACGAATTCAGACTCTGCCAGCCTTTCCATAACACCAAGTAAAAGGCCTAGATTGCAGTATGCATCAGTATATGTCTGGTCAAGGGCAATTGCATCCCTGTAGCGGGCCTCTGCCTCATTCAATCTCCCAACTGAGCGATATGCTTCTCCCAGGTTATTATTGCATGGCGGATCAAGGGGATTCTCTTTTAAGGCAGACTCAAAAAAAGATACGGACTCTTCAAATCTCATGCTGATAAGGCAAAGAATTCCGATAAGATGCAGCGCGTTAAAATCATGGGGGTTTATTCTTATGACCTGTTTACATATTAATTCCGCAGTCTCATATTCGCCATTGCGAAAAAACTCAAAAGCTTTACGCGCTGTAAATTCATCATGGTTTGATTCAAAGGCTTCAATCAAAATACAGCCCCCCATATTTCATAACAAAAAAGAGGCATGACAACATTCATAACCTGTTATAAACCCTGGAATAGAGATCTTCACAAACCCTGGCAACCACCGGTTCCCAGGCAAACGGCTGTTCCTGGCGGTAGAGAGACAATGAAGGATAAAGCGGACAGTCGGGCAATCCAAACGTCCAGCGCCAGTCGGCATTGTAAGGTATCATCACCCAGGCTTCCCTGCCCAGAGCCCCGGCCAGATGGGCAGTGGCGGTATCAACCGAGATCAGCAGATCAAGGCAGGTAATCAAGGCGGCGCTTTCGGCAAAGTCCTTCAAGAATGGACGGGCATCAAACATCCGCAGTGGCGTCAGCGCCAAATCTGCAACCGGATCATCAATTCCCACCAGCAGGTTGACAAATGAGACCCCGTTGACCTTCCCAAGCCGTGCAATAAGCTCAGGCGGTATCATCCGGTTGTGGTTATTATCCTGCCCTCTGCGACCAGACCAGACCAGACCGACCCGATATCCGCCAAGTCCGGCCAGACGCCTTTGCCACTGCTGAACCAGCAGCGGGTCTGGCTCAAGGTAGTTGACGGCAACCGGCTCAAAGGCGGCAGCCTGCCCCAGCATTGCAGGCAGACTGAGCAGTGGACACTCAAGAATCAGCTCCGGCTGCGGTTCATCACGGCTGATCACCTGTTCAATACATGGCATCTGGCTGAACAGCGGTGCAATGATCCTGTCCTGGCACTCCAGCACAATCCTGGCCCCCATCTGTGCCAGCAAAGGCAGATAGCGGACGAACTGGATAGTATCGCCATAGCCCTGTTCGGCATGGATCAGAATCCGCTGCCCGGACAGAGAAGAACCATTCCAGCGCAATAACTGCTGGTGACGTCGCGGAACCGGATCATCCTTGGAGAAACGCCACTCGTATTCCTGCCATCCTTCAAGAAAACGCCCTTGCGACAGCAGCGTCAGAGCCAGGTTGTAATGTGGTGTGCCATTTTCAGGGCAGGCTGCAATAAAGCGGCGTTGGCAGGCTTCGGCCTCCTGCAGCCTGCCGCTCCAGTGGTAGAGTACCCCCAGGTTGTTAAGGGCCTTCCAGTAATCGGGTCGTTGTTGAAGCGCCTGTAGCAGTACTTCCTCTGCCTCTCGCAGGCGATTGGCTCGCATCAGCAGCATCCCCAGCTGATTCAGGGCAGCCAGATGGGCCGGATCGGCTGCAACAGCTTTTCTCAGACTGGCCTCTGCAGCAGCAGCATCACCCTGCTGAAGGTGCAGAATTGCCATATCGCAGAGCGCATCCGGATAGTCCGGCTGGTGCATCAAGGCCTGGTCAAGACAGTGCCTGGCCTCTGCAGTACGATCAAGGGACAAAAGCAGATTACCAAGCCCAGCCCATGCAGGAGTAAAGTTTTCATCCTGTTTCAGTAGCTGGCCATACAGTTGTTCAGCCTCTTGAAGCCTGCCCTCCTTGCGCTTGACATTGGCCAGATTGAACAGGGCAACAAGATTTATGGGATTGGCAGTCAGCGATTGCTGATACAACTCTGCGGCCTTTTCTGTCAAGCCACGTTGATCCGCAATGGTTGCAAGGCCGTTTAACGCCTCACTGTGAAGATCATTTCCACCTAGCAGCAAATGAAACTGCTGTTCAGCCCTGTCAAGGCAGCCCTGCTCAAAGAAGCTCACAGCAAGCGCATAGATGTTATTGCTCTCTTGTTGCCGTTGCTGAGGCAATTTCTGGCCCGAAAGTTGAGAAATGGCCACTGTTATCTGTTCCAGCACTCCACCCCAATCCCCTGCTCTTTTCTGACGGAAAAGGCGTACCGAGCAGTACCAGGGGCTGTCATCACGCCCCCGCAGCCAGCGCCAGTCAGCATCGTACTGCAGCATCACCCAGACTGGAACATTCAGAGCGCCGGCCAGATGGGTAACAGATGAGCAGATGGAGATAACCAGATCAAGTGAGGCCACCAGGGCAGCGGTATCGGTAAAATCCTGCAGATCATCTGTAAAGTCATAAAGTGGCAGATCTCCAGAGTCCGGTTGGTGTTTCAGGGCGTCAGGGCCAACCTGCAAAGAAATAAAACTGATTCCAGGCAGTTTCAGCAACTCCTTAAGCTTCTCAAACGGCACTGAACGATACCGGTTGTCGGCCTGGGCAGGGTTGCCTGCCCATACCACCCCCACCTTCAACCCGGCAAGCCCGGACAGACGTCGCTTCCAGATCTCCTGTTTCGCTCTGTCTGGCTGTAGGTAGCCCGATGGAGCTGGAATGTTGTCAAGTCCGGTTCCAAACTCAAACGGCAGGGAGAGCAGTGGACAGTGGCAGTCAGGCATGAACGGCAGCGGCTCATTGGGGATCACCGCAGCGGCAACACCGGCCACTGTTGTCAGTAGCGGCCTGATCTGGTCGTTGTGGCATAGCAGCATCACTCTTGCCCCTTGAGCGGCAAGCAACGGCAGATAGCGGCTAAACTGGATAGCATCGCCGTGCCCCTGTTCCGCAACCACCACGATGGATCTGCCGATCAGCGGCTGATGGCTATGCCAGCGGGGGAGTGCCAGAATATCAGCAGACATCTTCAAGGAGGGAATACGCTGTTCAAATGCAGCCCAGCCGTTGTCAAAATGCCCCAGGGAGAGCAGCAGGGTTGCCCGGTACAACTGCAGGTCATCGCGTTCCGGATAGCGCTCAACCAGAAGCTGGTAAAGCTGAAGCGAGCGTTCCGGTGACTCGGTTCGTTCTATGCCTGCCAAGAGGAGCTGGCAGGCATAGTCATCCGGCATCTGCTGCAGTAACTGTTCTGCAAGGTTTCGGGCCTGGTCATAGCGCTGCAGGCGGTACAACGCCTCAGCCTTGCACCTGTGAACTTCAAAGGAATCCGCGCCATTATTCAGCAAACTGTCAAACTGCTCAAGCGCCTGCCTGCCATCGCCCAGCTTCAGCCAGGCCTTACCCAGCAGCAGCGCTGCAGTTAACAATTTTGGGTGTGCCTTAACAAGCGGAAGCAGTATATCAACTGCCTCCCGGTACTGTCCTGAAGCGCCCAGACAAAAGGCAAGCCCCTGTTGTGCCTCCGGCAGTTGGGGCACCAGATGCAGGCAACGCTGATATAGGATAATTGCCGGGTCGTACTCGCATTCTGCTGCCAGCCTGCCAGCCTCAGCCAGATACTGCCTTGCCAGTTGCAACAGTGGCAGTGAAAGCTGTTCATGCTGTATTGCTATCCCTGTACAAGAGGTAAAAACAACAGGGTCCTGCTTGTGAGCATTAAACTCCTGTCTGATACTTTCCTCGGTTACCTCGTGGTGATGGGCAGTTAAACCGCGATCAAGATTAACCTGTGACTGTCGCTGTTTTCGATGCAATATCCTGCGAGTGATACTTTGCTCAAGGTCTGGTAACCGCCAGTGCGCACCCTGAAGCATCAGGCTGCGTTCACAGGCCACACTGTAGGGCAGACGGTCTTTCAACTCCCTGCTGCTCCATTCCAGCTTAATCCCGTTATGAACCACATAATGGTTGCCGATACCCCAGAACAGATCGAGGCCGCCCCCCACCACAATCGGCTTCAGATAGGCGGTATTGGCTACACTCTCCATATCCGGGTCGCCATGGCACCTTTGCTGCCAGACCGGCAGTGCCGGATCAAGGGGTTGATCGGTTTCATGCTGGTAGATCTGCCAGAGATTAACAAAATAGATATCAAGGCCGGTCTTTTGCAGATGAAGGCGAACCGGATCAGTCGGTTCCCAGCAAAAAATAAACTCATCGGAATCAACCACCACTACATAATCGGCATCGGTCAGCGTTTGGTATTTATTACTGATAACCGCAGACTTGATGATGTCGTCCATCTTGTCCGGAAACCTGAACCGTTCAAGAGAGACATTGGGATAACGGAGAGCTATCGTCTCTGTGTCATCATCTGTATCATCATCAAGAATAATGTGGATTCGATCAACCCAGTTGTAGTGATTGAGGAAGAATGGAGCCAGAAAGGCTTCGTTATACCAGAATGTGATCAGTTGGATATTCAACTTGTAAATTCCTGTTAGAGCGACACTTTAATCAGGTGATCTGGAAGAGAATCGTAAACGGCAAATGTGTTTCGGTAAAGCAATGCTTTCGCGGAAAGAGACCTCTGCTGTGCTATTATGAGCATGATAACGTGCTGAGTATCCCAAACACCTTTTCAGTAGGGACGTTGTGCTCTCTGCCAGACAAGTAAATACAATTTATAGTGCAGATTGTCTGGATAACGATCCAAAGCTTTCTGCAAAACAGCAATTGCCTTGTCGCGTTCCCCATTTTTATAATATTCAGATGCTAACAGGAAGATTTCTTCAGCGAGGGACTCATTTGCTTTATGTGGCTGAACCAATGGATACCACTCTGGTAATTCATAGGGTTGTAACAGATGATTTATTCCATCTATATAACTATTTGCACTATAGTTTTCACTAAAAGACACCTCGGACAAAATATGTTCAAACAAGTTATTATACTTAAGTTTTTTAGGCTGGCTGCAATGCCTGTTTTTAATTACAACAGGCGCTGATTTCATTAAATTGTATTCTTTAATAATATCATCTGAAGTTGTTTGATGGTGATGATAGGTCAAATTGGTGGCTATGTTAAAGCTGGATTGTCTTGCAGTACGGTTTTGTATCCTCCTG
>CAZXTZ010000163.1:3760-7048 GCA_964643645.1 uncultured Geobacteraceae bacterium | reverse complement strand
TACCCTGTAAATCTTAATACTTGAACAAAACAAGTCCCCTCCCCCCTGGCGGGGGCTAGGGTGGGGGGGATTGTCCATGAAATTGCCCTGTTACCCCATCTTTAACACCCAAAGTTAATTTTTTTGGATCGTTCCCACGCTCCAGCGTGGGAATGCAGGTGGTGACGCTCCAGCGTCACCTCAAAGAAAAAGTATTTTAATATGTTGCAGTCTGGCCTTACTTATCTCCAGCAAACCAAGCAAAATTCAAAATGCATTGCTTTATTTTTTCATCATTGATGGAGCGATAGGATTCGATTAAGGCGCGTTCTTGATCTGAAAATGGCAATGACTCTATTGGTTGATCTTCAAAAAAGGCAGAAACAGGTACTGACAACTTGCTTGCAATAAGCTGCAGTTTATCTGTATTCAGCCTGTTACTGGAGAAGTTGAAGCGGGAAGATCATTTTGCGGGCGTTGTTTCAATATAACAGCACCCCCTTTCATAACTCCACATCTCTTGAGCAAGCCTAGAAAAAACAGTTGTACACGAAGAAACACCAAAAAAAACAAATTCTGCAAGCCAAAACAGCAACAACCTTTCTGGTGAATCATCTGTTTCTTGCAAAGTATTGAATCTTCGTGAAACTTCGTGCTCTTCGTGGATATGAACTGCCATTTTCAGGGTAAACTGTTTGAGACCTTTGAGAGGGTCTGACTTGACATTACAATCTGTGTCATATAGCATACATCATATATGGAGGTGTGCTATGAAACGTACAACCATTTTTGCAGATGAATACCTGCTTGAGGATGTAAAAAATCTTGCCCGGCAGAAAAACAGCAGTGTTGCCGAGGTGGTACGGGAGGCGCTTGAACGCTATCTGGCTGATAACCGCCCGTCCCCGGATGCCTCGCTTTCGTTTATCGGCATTGGTGAAGGCACTGACCCGGAGATTTCCGAACGTCATGAGGAGTTGTTGTGGCAAAAGTAATTTCCATTGCACCGGTGGTGATGGATACCGGTATTATCTACGCCCTGGCCGACCGGAGGGATGCCTGGCATGAACGGGCGGTGGCCTGGTTCAAGAGCTTCAAAGGCAGGCTGGTGGTGCCGGTTACTGTGGTTCCGGAGGCCTGTTATCTGCTGAATACCCACCTGTTTCCAGAGGCTGAGGTGGCCTTTGTCCGCTCACTGGCTACAGGTGAGTTACGGCTGGAACAGCTAACTGATGCGGATCTGTTACGCGCCCTTGAATTGCTTGCAACTTACCGTGACGCCAATATCGGTCTGGTTGATGCCTCGGTGGTCGTCGTTGCCGAGCGCTTGAAGGCTACTACCATTCTGACCACCGACCGCAGACACTTTTCTCTCATCAAGCCCAGACACCGGGATAGTTTTATACTGGCACCGGAGTAGCGAAGCCGGAACGATCTCTGTATCATTGCCGCCTCTCTGCTGAGTAAAGTTATTTGAAAATGCCCGAAGGAAAGCACCGTAAACGGTAGTTCAGACATTTTTTCATGGGATGAGGTAAAGCGCCAGGCTCATGAGCAAGCGCATGGCTAAGGAACCTTGCAATAATTATTTGAACTTATCCGTTCGCGGTGAGCTTGTAGAACCATGAACGGATGCCCTTCGACAAGCTCAGGGCGAACGGTATGTGTCCAAGTTATTTTTGCTAAACTACCAAGGTCATATTTCATGAATCACTTTTTCAGGAGCATCCAATGGGAAAAACCACCTCCGACCAGCTGTTTTACCGGTTGATTGCCGTTGCCGAAGAACTTTCACAAGGGCGCTTTGGCCAGTACGATGATCTGTTTGAACTGACCAAGAGCGGTCAGTATCCGCCACTGGTTGCCCGTCTGGCCGAATCCTTCGGTATGATGGCAGTAAAGATAGAGGGGCGGGAGTTCCAACTTGAAAAGATTATTGAAGAACTGCGTAACACTGAGGCTCAGTTGCTGGCAGCCAGAGAGCAACTGGCCCGCGAGAACAGTTCACTCAAGAAGACACTGAAGCGCACCTTTCCCTTTTCATCCATACTCGGCGCCAGCGCACCTGTACGGGAACTGATTTCAAAGGCGCAACGTATAGCCGATTCCCGTATTTCAGTACTTATTACAGGCGAAACCGGCACAGGTAAGGAGCTGTTTGCCAAGGCAATTCACTTCAACAGCCCGCGCAGTGCAAAGCCCTTTGTTGCGGTCAACTGCTCAGCCATTCCGGAATCCATTTTTGAAAGCGAGATGTTTGGAATAGAAAAAGGAGTTGCCACCGGAGTAGAGGCGCGGATTGGCAAAATAGAGCAGGCCAAGGAAGGCACCCTGTTTCTGGATGAGATTGGTGAGATGCCTTTGAAGTTGCAGGTAAAGCTGTTGCGTCTGCTTGAAGAGCGTACCCTGGAACGTGTGGGAGGCCGCGCTTCCATACCGGTTGATCTGCGCCTTATTGCGGCCACCAACCGGGATCTGAAGAAAGAGATTGCTGCCGGAACCTTCCGGGAGGATCTGTTTTATCGCCTTAACGGTGTAGAACTTCGCATTCCGCCACTGCGGGAGCGCAAGGATGACATCATCCTGCTGGCGCACCATTTTCTGGACAAATGGTGTCGCAGCTGCGGCAGGCCGGCAATGCGTTTACCTCAAGAGATAGCAGACATATTTAAAGCTTACCCCTGGCCCGGTAACGTGCGCGAGCTTGATAACGAAATAGAGCGGGCCGTGGCCCTGGCATATACAAATACTGTAACCATTTCCGACCTATCCGAATCTGTACTGCAATTTCAGGCATTACAACCCGTGTCAGCAGCTTCCACCCGACTTGCATCCTCGGAAAAAGCTCTGATCGAACAGGCTTTGAGTGAAACCAGTGGCAACAAGACCCACGCAGCGGAACGCCTGGGACTGAGCCGCGAGGGATTACGCAAGAAACTGAAACGTCTGAGGATTGAGTAAACATCCAGGCAAACAGGAGAAGTGATTTGAAACATATCCTGCGAAAAACATCATATTCCGCGATTATATTCATCGCAGTTGCAGCCGGATGCGTACCCCCTTCAAACAATCGCCCCACAGCACAACCACTGCCGCAGACTGCGGCTGGCGAAACTTGCCGCTACCCCCCACAGGAACTGCCGGACGAGATAGATGACATCCGGAGGATACCTCAGGATGTTCGCCCATTCGCCAGCCAGATAACGGCAATGTCAGATGAAACACAGGGACGCATGCTGCGGAAGTTTCGTCAGCAACACTTTTCTCCCTGGGAATCACCTGAACCGCTCCACAACATAAAGGACTCGA
>CAZXTZ010000163.1:0-3750 GCA_964643645.1 uncultured Geobacteraceae bacterium | reverse complement strand
ATGTGGGATACTCCTAAATCAACATGGTACGGGGAAAACCGCCTTAAAGTATCTCCGGATCAGATCCGGATGATTCTGGATGACGCATTGCCGGACAGGATTCCATCAATGAACCGGTCAGGAATTGCCATAGCGCCCGTTTTTTTGAGGGGGTTGCCCAGCCTGAAACCGTTGTACGAAGCATCGGATGACTTCCCGTTTGATCAGCTCCAATACAGCGAAGTGAAGCAGAACGAGCCGGTTCGGATACTGCATGAGTCAGCCACAGGGGCCTGGAGATTCGTAGAAACATCTTACGGCTTTGGCTGGGTGGAGTCGGACGCTGTGCGGATTGTGGACAAAACTTTGCAGAAGCGCTTTACCACTTCTGAACTGCTTGTAATTACATCTGATTTTGCGGTAATCAGGGATGACATGGGAAGGGCAATGCCCCAACCCAGGATCGGCGTCCTTTATCCGCTGCTTAAGGAAGAGCCTGATTTCTGGGTTGTTGAGCTTGCTGCGGCCGGGGAAGGTGACCAGGCTGTTTTGAAGAGGGCCATAATTCAAAAGAAGGATGCGCGACGTTTTCCAATACCGTTTAATTCCGAAACAGCCACTGATATCGGCAATAAGCTGTTAAAGACTCCATACGGATGGGGAGAACTGTTCCGTAACCGGGACTGCTCCGCCACCACCAGGGATTTCTTTATGCCGTTTGGTGTCTGGCTGCCACGAAACTCGCTGGAGCAGCTCCATTCCGGGCCATTTGTCCCGCTGGACAACCTTTCAAAACAGGACAAGGAAAAACTTGTAATCCAGGGTGGAATACCATTTCAGACCATCATTCACAGGAAAGGCCATGTAATGCTGTACGCGGGAGTTTACAACGGCAAGCCTGTAATTCTGCATACCGCCTGGGCAATCAGATTCAAGAACAAGGGAGGCCAGGAAGAAAAATTCTATGTTGGCAGAACGGTGTTGACCACCCTGGAACCGGGTTCTGAGCTGCCGCTCACAAGGGGCACACACCTTGACCATATTGGCGGTATGCTGACACCGGCAGCTGCGCAATGAAGGAGAAAGTCTGGTCACTCAATCGCGGGGTGTGCCAGTAACAGGTGATCAAGATGTTCTGATGCTAATCGCATCTGCACAGGAAATAACTTCATCCATGCGCGTTTTTTTGCTTTTCATAGTCATGCTGCTTCTTGCAATGCCGGTGTTTGCAGAGACGGTATTCCTGCATATCGGCGAAGAGTCGCGCTCTATCGGACGGGATATCGAGTTTCTGGAAGACCCGTCCGGAAAGCTGACTATTGCTGATGTCATCTCCTCCGCTTATACAGACAGGTTTGTTCGATCCAACAGGGACGCACCCAACTTCGGGCTTGGCAACACGGTCTACTGGCTGCGATTCCGCGTAGCCGACATGAACCCGGCTTTGGGGGAATGGCTGATAGAACAGCCGTTCCCTCTGATGAAGAGCTTTGACCTGTATATTCCAGCACCGAACGGATCATACCGGACGCAACGATACTTTTACAGCCCTGATGTCCCCTGGGCACCCCTCCCGCACCGGAATCCCTTTTTCACCCTGCCGACCGCCAACAAGCCTGCGACATTTTACATACGGGCCTCGGTGGGGAGTATCCTGACCTTTCCCCTCGTTATCAAGGCGCGTGATACATTTTTCAGTCAGAACGGGCTCGCCCTGCTCTGTTACGGCCTCTACTTCGGCGTCATGCTGACCATGGCGCTCTATAACCTGTACCTGTATCTTCTATTCAAAGATCGGGTGTATCTCTATTTCGTTGCCTTCATAATCCTGTTTTCCCTGCTACAGATGTCACTCCACGGTTTTCTGAGACAGTACCTTTTTCCGATCTGGCCGGATCTTGACAACCAGGTGCTCCGATTTCTCATTCTCGCCCCCGCCATCACCTCTCTGCTTTTCTCTCGCCGGTTTCTGAATTCAAAAATGAACGCTCCGGTTATGGATCGCTTGCTGCTGGGGCTCATCGTTATTGACATACTGCTGCTTTTTGTTGTGCCGTTCCTGCCTGTCCTGCCTGTCCTCAAAATCCTCAATACCCATACGCTCGTTGCCGCTTTCCTGGCGCTGGCAGCCGGAATCGTCTGCTATATGCGTGGGTTCAAACCTGCCCGTTACTATCTTGCGGCTCGGATCTGCTTCTATACAAGTCTCTTCATCTTTGCTGTAAACAATATGACCGTTCACAGCTACAATTTTATTTCGTGGTACGGGATGATGGTGGGATCGCTGTTTGAGGTAGTGTTGCTTTCCCGCGCCCTTGCCGAGCGGATTAGCGACATCATGCGGGAGAAGGATCTGGCGGAAACTGCGATGATCCGGGCTGAGGGAAGGGCGCTGATTGGTGAGATGGCGGCCGGTGTTGCCCATGAGGTAAACAATCCGCTGGCCGGTGTTATACTCTGTTTTAACGGGATTATCTCTCTGCCTGCAGATGATCCCCAGCGGGATGAGTTGATTGCAGCAGTCAAGGCCGGGTTGACAAAAATCAAGGAGACAGTTGCCCAGCTCCTCACTTTTTCACGGATGTCCGCCACTGAAATCAAGCCGGTGGATCTTCGTGCCATGCTAGACAATGTCTTGACCTTATGTCGCTATCAGCTGGAAAAAGGGCAGGTTGAGGTAATTGTGCAGGTGGATGAATCTATTCCTCCCTTGCCCCTTGATGAGACGAAGATAGGGCAGGCGCTGATAAACCTGTTGCTGAACGCCCAGCATGCGATGCCTGAGGGGGGTGTGCTGACTATCCGGGCCGTCCGCAGCGGCCAGTGGTGTGATCTTTCAATAACTGACACAGGTGTCGGCATGCATCCGGATATTATGCCAAAGATATTCGAGCCGTTTTTCAGCACCAGACCTTCTGCAAAAGGTACAGGCCTGGGGCTTTCCATCTGTAAAAACATCGTGGAGGCTCACGGCGGAACAATAACTGCAACGAGTGATCCCGGCAAAGGGAGCAGCTTTCAGATCCGTCTTCCACTTAACGCCAAAACAGGCAGGTAATGTACCATGAAAAAATCCATGAAAATCCTGGTGATAGAAGATGAACCATCGGTCCGGCTTGGACTCTGCACTGCACTGAAGGGCATGGGCCATAGCGTTGATTCAGCCGGTAACGCTGTTGACGGCATAGCCCTGTACAAAAAAGGACAGCATGATCTGGTGATTACCGATCTGGTTATGCCGGGGGGCAAGGGGGGGATGGATGTTGTTGCTGAAGTGAAGGGGCTCAGTAAAAAGAACTGCGTTATCGTCATGACCGCCTTTGGCAATGTCAAGACCGCTGTAGAGGCGATGCGGCTGGGGGCCTTTGACTACATCACCAAACCGTTTGAACCTGAAGAACTTCAGGTTGTCATTGAAAAGTTTACGGATCAGATCCTGCTGGAAGAAGAAAACCGCCAGTTACGGGAAGAGCTTCACGGAAAGCGTTTTCTGCAGAATATTGCCGGGGATAGTCCGGTGGTAAAAAGTCTGTGTGACAGGATCCGTGCAGTGGCCTGCACGGACGCTCCGGTACTTATCCTCGGCGAAACCGGCACCGGCAAGGAGCTGGCAGCCGATGCTATCTACGCCTTAAGTCCCCGCAGGGAAAAACCGTTCGTCAGAATAAACTGCGCTGCCATCCCGGAAACCCTTTTTGAATCAGAACTGTTCGGACATGAAAAGGGGGCATTTACCGGCGCCTCTGGCCGCAGGGCTGGAAAACTTGAGGC
>CAZXTZ010000162.1:952-7051 GCA_964643645.1 uncultured Geobacteraceae bacterium | reverse complement strand
ATATGGCAAGTCTGCTACTAAACGGTACCGCTGGTCATTTTCCTGTGGTTTTCGATAAAGCGGTTTATGGTTGTCTGGTCAGGCAGATGCATACCGTACCAGGTCTGCTCGAATATCATCAGATTAGCAGAGAAGGCATCTGCCAGCTCCGGCATGGTGTGGGAAAAACGGCAGACTTCCCTCTCGTAATCATGGTTGGTCTTGAATCGCGCTATACCTATAAGACTCGCCTCAGCAAGGGAGGCAAGGGTTGCCAGATACAAGGCCCTGAGCCCAAGGCGAATCTCGCCCTTTGACAAAAGGTCGCGGGCAATGGCAGTCCAGCCGCTTTCAGGGAGTTCATCCGCTGTTACAGCCTCATCGGCAATATCAGGCGTAACAGTTGTCACCAGATGCAGGGTCGGGTCATCTTTCCCCTCGGGCCGGTATCGCAGATGCCTCCACGCATAGACAGCACCGGTGCAGATCAGAATGGCCATCAGCAGATAAAGCAATGGCATTGCTATATCAGAAAATCCTTTTCCCCACTGGCTGCCTTTTTCTGGAGCTGGCTTGGCCCTTGTGAGGCTCTCAAAGATCCATTTCAGCAACCGTTCAAACCACGACCCAACGGTCTTCAGGGCATCCCGGCACCAGTTTATGGTTGACTGCATGAAACCAGGCAGTTCTTTCTGCTTGATATTTGATGATTTACGCGGTGTCCTCCAGGAAAAAACCGGATCTTTAAGGGTTTTATCAATTGCCCTGTCAAGATTTACGACTGATATCTGTTTCCCCTTGTCCGGAGCAGAAGAAGCAACGGCGTTAAGAGGCATAAGCAGAGAAAATATCAGTGAGGCAAAGAGTACGATAACGAAGCTCTTGGTAAAACCTTCTGCCCCCTTGAGCAGCGCCCGCAGATCGGCGCCTGTTGCCAGCGCTTCGCCGTAATGGCAGCGGATCAGATAAGATGCCTTTACGACCGGGTCTATGCATAGATGGGTAACTGCGGCAACAGCAAACCAGAATGTGGATGTAAGAAAGAACTGCCCACCCCTTGTCAGCATTATATCAAACCCCATAAGCGATTTAATGATCCCTGGAAGAAACAGGGTCGCAGTTGCTATGTTTATGAATATTACAAAGCCAAGCAGGGTAAGAAGAGATATGAGGATATGGTTTTGCATAGGCCAGAGCATGGCAAGATTTTTGGCCCTGGAAGTGGCCGACCGGAGGCTGGGTTCGGTTATGGAGGAAATATTGTGAAAAAACGCGTAACACCAGCCGAATGGAATTGTCAGAATGGCTGCAAGGGGTAGTACAATGATTGACCATGGCTGTATTGACCACTGGATCAAAATGGTCTGACGCAAGGGGGGAAGGGACTGGTGTCCACCAAGCATGGCAAGGAGTCTCATGGAAAAACGGGCATGAAAAACCTTCATCCAGACAAAAAGCAGCGCAAGCCCAAGAGAGCTCCCGGCAAGACGTTCTGCGGCATCGGGGCTTCTGCTCATATCTGCCCAGAACCAGACAAGCGCAGTAATGAATGGTATTGTGCCGATATAGTAAACAGCAATTGTTTCAAGGGGGGCGCTTCTCAAGAGTGAAGTTGCCTGCTCTATTATATCCACGGCGTTAACTGCTTTTTCAGTGGTACGGTTTTTCCTGCTCATCTCCGCCCCCCTGTTTTATGCCATATTGTGCCTTCATGTACAGATGACGGTATGGAAAGGAGCCCTTGCCCTGCCAGAAAAAAAGCCAGCCATAAGATAACTGTTCCCGATGCAATAAATCCGACGACAAGCAAACGGGCTGCAACTGATTTGTGTTCCCCCTTTTTAGCCTCCGCTGACAGGCAGCGGCCACAGGTCATCTTCCCTGCGTGCTCGGTAACGCATTCACGGCAGAAAAATCTGTTGCATACGATACAGCGGGCCACGGCCTCCCGGCCTGCATGGTTGAAACAGCGCTGGGCCTTGAGATTGCTCACGAAACGCCTGCTTCTGAAGAAGATACGCCAGTGGAGATTTCTTCATAACCGGATAAAAGTCTGCTTCTGGGCATGGAACCCTGGCATGAGGCTATTGCCGGCCTGATCTCCAGCAAAAGTTTGTCAATATTGCGGGAACGACTTAAGGAAGGTATATGGAGAGGCCCAAGGGGTGTCAGTATCTCTGTCCTGCAGGTTGGGCCAAGTATGAGGTTTACTGTAAAGGCTATGAGAACAGGTGTTGAAAAAATTGCAATGGCCATTGATCCGGCGGAAAGGATGTCATCGGAGGAAATTATACCCATACCGGAAAGGAGAAGTATTGATCCGAGAATTATGTTGGCAAGCATCCAGCCTTTTGTTCTGTGAGAAACTATCCCTTTAATCTCTTTCAGGTAAATTCTTGTATACTCTTCCACATAACCACTTGATTTTACTAGAAGAAGATGGTCGTCAGCAACCCATAGCGAATAAAACAACATCAGAGCCAGCGTTGATCGTGATATACGGCGGTACTTGCTTTTGAGAGGTTTATCCTTCATCTGCCCTACCTGAAAACAGAGAACGCAAGAGTTATCCACCCTGCGATCTGCAACCCGGATAACACAAGGGCTGCAAACAGCCTGAACCTTGTTCTGGGCAGTATGCTGGAAGGTTTCTTCCAGCCGTTAATGGAAAGGAAAAGAGCTACTGGCGCAGTTAAAATCGTTACAGGAAAGAATAAAACAGGCAGCGCCGCAATACCTAAAGCAATGCTGTCATGGAGAGTGCGCTTGGGGATAAGCTCGGCAATTTCTTCTTTCTGACGCCCTTCTTCAAGGCATACAGGGCAAATGCAGCGTCCTGCAAGCTCAATTTCACAAAGGGAACATAGAAAACGTCCACAACTGCTGCATACCTTTACGGCCTGTTTTTCAGGATGATAGAAACAGCTGGCATCTCCATCAGATATATCTTTGCCTACGCCGCCTGATTGTTCTTTTGTCTTTAGAATCGCAGGGAAAATCTCTGCACGCAGAAGCACATTACAGGCAGGGCACCTTACAGGTTCAGGGCTATTGCATAGATCCGCCCCCAAAGGGGTGCGGCAGGAGCTGCACTGTAGCTGGAATATCTGGGAAATTTCGGGTGGCATTTAGTGATAAGCCAGATTCAGGCCAGACCTTTCTATTCCGGACGCAGATCATCGAAAACATTACGGTAATGGGCTACTATGGCCGCGAATGCAATTGGGCCGGTGAAAATTATTCCTATTACAAGGGCGATGATACCCAACGATCCCACCAGACTGACCACGGTAAGAAAGAGGAATGTCATCCACCATTGCTTGCCTACCATTTTACGGCTTAACTGCATGGCAGGCCAGAATTGCATGTTTTTGTCAATTACCAGTGGTATCGCAAAAACCCAGCAGACCGTCAGATAGCTGAAAGCAGCGATGCCAACAAGAAAGAACAGTACTACAGGAATGATTATGGCTGTTGAGGCCGCGCCTTGAACATAGCTGCCGTTACGAAAAAGCCCCATCGTGCCTATGGCTACGAACAATGGGATAAGGCTTGCAATTATGGCAGCATAGGAAATCAGCATGCTTACAGCTCCAACAAGCATTAACTGGATAAAATTCTTGTTGAATCCGCTGAAGGCGTCATTGATTGTGGCGTCCTCACCCCTCATCTTTTTAATGTAGAAGATCCAGAGCCCTCCCATGAAGGGGCCAGTAAGAACCAGAGCGGAGATATAGCCGAGAATAGGTATTGCGTTTGCTATGCCCATTGAAAGATAGACAAGTATTGATGCGCCTATCACAATTCCCATATTGGCTTTGAACATTTCCCATCCAGCATTGAGGCAACCCCCTATGTCAACGGCGTACTCCCTTGCCGCCAGTTCCTCAGGGCTCAGTGTGCCATCTCCATAACTTCCTCTGTCTGAAATCCCCATTGAAAGCATCTGCATGTATGTTGGCTTGCAGGAAGCACATACAAGCTTGTCACCGAACCGGACCATCTCGTTAAGAGAGAACTGCCCCTTGCAGACAGTACAGGCTGAGAAG
Organism: uncultured Geobacteraceae bacterium; assembly: GCA_964643645.1. Classification (GTDB taxonomy): domain Bacteria; phylum Desulfobacterota; class Desulfuromonadia; order Geobacterales; family Pseudopelobacteraceae; genus Trichlorobacter. The sequence continues at coordinate 3,023 of CAZXTZ010000162.1, read as the reverse complement.
TTCTCTTTCTGAGCATCAGGCAGAGGAGGAGGTGTCATTGCTGTTTCAGACTGTCGTTCTCTGGCTTTAGCACAGGCATTGCAGAGCTGGCCGTCATTTTCAATAACTCCCCCGCAAGACGGACAGGCCCGAAGCGGTGGTGGCTCAGTGGGAGGAGGTTTTACGGCAGGGGGGAGAGGAAACCCCTGGGAACATCTTGGGCATTTGATTGAAGTTACGCCAACAGGTCTTTTGGAATCATCAAGTTCGCCTGTGGCGCCGCAGTGTGGGCAGGTAATTGTCATGCTGGCCTCTCCGGATCATAAATATCATTTCTGTGCTGGACAACTTGTTTATACGATGCATGTCAATGCAACGGGTTCTGATCTGGTCAGACGGCTGAAAGCCCCCTTAATAATTCCATATTTACCCTGTCCATATCATCGCTGTCCCCCTTGGGGGTTTCAAGGATTTTAGGAATCTTCACAAAGCGCTGGTCATTCATTATAAAGCGGAACGGCTCCAGTCCCAGGGTGCCTTTACCAATATGTTCGTGGCGGTCAACACGGCTGCCAAGGCCTTTCTTTGAGTCATTGAAATGGAAACAATGCAGGCGATCCACCCCCAGAAGGGAGTCAAACTGTTCCATTACGTCGGTGTAACCTTCAGGAGTAGCAATATTGTAACCTGCTGCAAAGGTATGGCAGGTGTCAAAGCATATCCCGAAACGGTCAGGATATTTTGATCCTTTAATAATGATTTGCAATTCTTCAAAAGTGCGGCCCAGATTTGTCCCCTGTCCGGCTGTTGTCTCAAGCAGGATAAGCCCTTCATACTGCGGCACCAGGGCAAATAGCTGGTCAAAAGCAGAAATAACACGCTCAAGCCCGGCCTGCTGGGTATCGGTCGTGTGAGAACCGGGGTGCATTACTATCTTTTTAATACCCAGCTGGGCGCAGGTGGACATTTCATCGGCAAAGGCAGCCAGGCTCTTGTCGCGGGTATCCCCCGGAGCCGCTGCCAGATTTATCAGGTATATATCATGGGATATAACTTCATGAAGTCCGGAATCTGCAAATTTTTGACGGAACAGTTCAGAATCTTTATCGCTTACAGGTTTTCCTTTCCACTGGTTGGAAGAGCGGGTAAAGATCTGCAGTGTGCCGCATCCAGCGGCAACCGCCCGGTCTATGGCCTTGTGCAGGCCGCCGGATATGGACATATGTGCGCCTAGATAATCTTTCATTTTAATCCCTCGGTACTGCAAGCATCTTGTCCAGCGCTGCCCTTGCCTTCAGCCTTACGTCATCATCAACGGTAACAACAGGTCCCATTGTCTCCAGGGCAAGCAGTATATCCTCCAGAGAGGTCAACTTCATGTTGGGGCACATAAGGGCCGGAGAGGCAAGAATAAACTCTTTATCCGGATTATCATGCCGCAGTTTGAAAAGAATTCCTGCTTCTGTGCCTATAATAAACTTTTTTGCAGGGTTTTCCCCGCAGTAGATATACATACCGCTGGTGGAACAGACATGGTCGGCAAGGGCCGAGACTAAAGGAGGGCATTCAGGGTGACAGACAAACAGCGCATCAGGATGCTCTTCCTTTAACTGCTCCACCTTTGCTGCAGTCAGACGTTCGTGCGTGGGGCAGTAGCCGTCCCAGAAAATGAAATCCTTCTCTGGCAGCGCCTTTGCAACCCATTGCCCAAGATTCCGATCAGGCGCGAATATAAGTTTTTTATCTTTAAGTGACCTTACGACCGAAACCGCATTTGCAGAAGTGCAGCAGATATCGGACTCGGCCTTGACTGCTGCCGTAGAGTTCACATATGTCACAACCGGCACACCAGGGTGTTGATCCTTAAGTGCCTTAAGGCTGTCAGCGGCAACCATGTCGGCCATTGGGCAACCGGCATCGGCACGGGGGAGTAAAACCTTCTTTTGCGGCGACAGTATGGCAGCCGATTCAGCCATGAAATGCACCCCGCAGAATACGATCACATCTGCACCGGTCTTAGCCGCCTCCATTGAAAGCTGTAACGAGTCGCCGGTAATATCGGCAATGGCCTGAACTTCATCGCGCATATAGT
>CAZXTZ010000162.1:0-942 GCA_964643645.1 uncultured Geobacteraceae bacterium | reverse complement strand
GCATTACGTTCTTTAAGCAGGTGCCGGATATCAGTACGAATATCAGTGTTTGACATATCCCCTCCGGGGCAGTTGGGAGTTGACAAAAACAGAAATAAAAAGTTATAAGCAGAACTCTTTCGGGATGTAGCGCAGTCTGGTAGCGCACCTGCTTCGGGAGCAGGGGGCCGCACGTTCAAATCGTGTCATCCCGACCAATAATTACAGGGGTTAGCCTGAGGGCTCGCCCCTTTTTCTTTTGTTGATAGCTTCGTATAGCCTGCTTTTATTAATACAAATCTGCATATTGGGTAATCAATTTATATACTCTATAAACAAAAAGTCAACAACACCTAATATTCAGCTGTTAGCCAGTGTTCTGTCAATTCAGGGCACCTGTTGCCTGCCTTCTGCCAGTCCGGCAGCTGTGAGGATTGCGGCTTTCATGCTGGTGGCAGAGGCCTTGCCGGTTCCTGCAAGGTCGTAGGCTGTTCCATGGTCTACCGAGGTCCGAATGATCGGCAGGCCCAGAGTGATATTGATGCCGTCGTCAAAGTGACGCATCTTCAGCGGGATAAGACCCTGATCATGGTACATGGCGATTACGGCATCGTAAGGTGGGGGTTCCTGAACGGCAAAATGGAAGAAAGTATCGGCGGAAAAGGGGCCGTGGATGTCGTAGCCTTCAGATTTTGCAGCATTTATCGCAGGGATGATGGCTGTTGTTTCCTCGTGTCCAAATTTGCCTGCTTCTCCACAGTGTGGGTTAAGTGCCAGCGCAGCTATGCGAGGAGAGCGGCTGCCGCAGAGCGGAGCTACTCCGGAGGCGGTCACCCTTATTGTTTTAAGTACGCTTTCTTTTGTAATCAACCCAGGCACATTGGCAATCGCCTCATGTATTGTGACTAGAGCCACCCGGAGCACGTCACCTGCCAGCATCATCACAAAATCATCGCATCTGCA
>CAZXTZ010000161.1:2574-7095 GCA_964643645.1 uncultured Geobacteraceae bacterium | reverse complement strand
ATCCCCTGTCAATCTATCTTAAAACGTCAAACTTGAGGTTTCCGGATGGAAACTATCTAACGATTACAAAACTCCCGTGCCATCCGCCATAGCCATTGCTTGTTACGCCATTACGAGTGCTTCCCTGATATGAAGGGGCGCCAGGCCTTATTTCTATGGTTACCGGTCCACCGGATTCGGGCCTTATGACTCCTGCATGCACAGCCGCAAGACAGATGGATGAGTCATCGGTGTAGGTTCCACTGCCCCATAGTCTGCCACTGTAGGAGCCCCCTGAAGGACAGTAGTAGGCCGCCTGGCTTCCATTTCTCCCTCGCATGGAATCAGCCTGCGTTGCCCATGTTATCTGCTTTCCATGCATATTTTGTCTACCGGGATGACGGCCAGCATCTGGAGGAGGAGGGCCGAATCCCTGTCCCCTGTCAACCGGATTCGGCGGTACATAATTTTGCTGCTGATGATTCCTCCCCTGACCTCTGTGACTTGAGGAGACAAACCTGAAGCTTCCATGCCAACCGCCATAATTGTTACTTGTTACTCCGTAACGGCTGCTACCCTGATAGGAGGCTGCTCCAGGGCTTATCTCAATGGTTACTGAACCTCCGGAATCAGGCCTTATCAAGCCTGCATGAACAGCAGCGGAACATATTGATGAATCGTCTGTATAAAGCCCTGTGCCCCATACTCTGCCAGCTGGAGCGCCCGGCGGACAGAAGTAGTCAACCCTCAGGCCGTTTTGCCCTCTCAGTTGCTTTGCCTGCTTGGACCAGTCTATCTGCTCCTGTGCCAATAAAGATGTTGATGACAGAATCAGAATGACAAACAGTAGCAGCATCTTGGCCAATTTTTCCATAGCTTCCTCCTCTTTTCGGGTTGATAATGACTGGTGTAAAATTCTCTGTATATAAAGTATATCACAAAGATGAAATATTACACGGGGCATGAAATTATTACCCTGCTGGACAGTATTCTTTTTGTCTGTTAATCATTAGCTCATCATGCATTCTGAAAAAGTTCATGCCATAGTACTTTCATGCTTTGACTATGCTGACACGGACAAAGTTCTCTCCCTGTTTACTCTGGAACATGGGAAATTGAAGGTTTTTGCCCGTGCTGCAAAGAAGAGCGTGAAAAGGTTCGGGGCATCACTGGAGAGTACAAACTGTCTGGAGGCCGTAGTTGTTATAAGAAATGACGGACTTGGCCGGCTTGATTCCGCTGAACTTTCGTCATGTAATTCATCAATCAGGGAGAGGCTTGAGTCTTTGGCGCTTGCTATGTATGCATGTGAACTTGTTGAAATACTTGCCCCTGAAGGGCATCCTGTGCCACGCCTTTTCAGGCTTCTTGCCTCATTTATTCTCTACCTTGACCAGCAGGACGGCACCAGGTCAGACCAAAGATTTTTCGAGATCAACATGTTGAATATACTCGGCTACCGTCCGGAGAGCTGCAATCTTAAGCCAGATATCTTGAAAGAGTGTCTTCGTACTGGTAAATTCGGAAAAATAAGATTCAGCAGACAAGAACTGATAGATGCCGGAAGGATTATTGATCCTGCCATTGCCTTACATACGCAGAGACATTTGCAGAGTCTGAAATTCCTGAATGACGTTCTGGAGCTTTAATCGTTGAAACCGTGCCCTGTCAAAAATAACAGCAAGTTGCTAACACGGCTTCTGGCAGTGTCTTTAGCCGTTACAATGGTTATAATCCTGTCATTTCAGGTATCAGCAGCCCCTCCATCTTTTGATCTTGATCTTAAAGAGCTTAAAAAACCGCATGTTACAAGCAATTCTGTGGTTAAAAAACCACTGCCAGCAAGAAAAGAAGAAAAACAACCACCTGGCCCGGATACGAATGTGAAGTCAAAAAAAACCAGGCCGGTACAAAAGGTTGCTAAAAAACCATCAGCCAATGTTGAAAAGAAGGTGGAGCATGATGCTGTTGTACCCAGCAAGTCTCCAGTCAATCAGGAGCCTGTTAAAAAGTCGGTAACTACAGAAAAACTACCATCAGTTCTTCCGGAAAGAGATCGTCTTTACTACTATTTTATCATGCCGTTTGAGCCAGAATTCAGTAAGTTTGGCCCGATACCCGGCACTTTAAGAGAAGTGGCAGTCGCTCTACCCCCTGTTTCCCTGGAGCCCAAAACCATTACACCTGAAAAAGTTCCTGTTACTGAGCTCAAGGTACCGATTCAAAAGGTAGCGCCAAAGCCGGTTACACCGTCAGAATCGCTTAAAAAAGAACATCCGGAAAAGAAAATAGAGAATCCAGTGATTATTGAGGCGGATTCAATCTGTAACCTTACCTGTAAATTGCTGGATGGTATTTCGGAACTTACTACTGTTGATGAACTATTAAATGATGGGGCAAATCTTGCTGCTGCCAGTGCAGGAGCCATTCATGCAGGTGTGTCTGCTGTGCTTTTCTGCGGCTTGCCAAGGGCGGAAGAGTACACTGTCAGAAGGCTGCTTGAAATGCAGGGTGTCGGAGTTATTTCCGTTTCAGGGGATGACAGTATAGAACATCTTGTGCATTCTGTAACCAGCGCTATGGGGATATCATTCCGTCTCGTTTCACGAAAAGATAGTATTTACAGCTTTATAAACAGCGATGGCAGGGAGTCTCTGATCAAATTATCCCTGAAACCGGTCAAAAGGATCTGAGAACCTGCATCAACACAATCTGTACGACAGAGGCAGATCTCCACAGAAAAGCCTGGGGCTTGTCTATAAAGCTTTTCACAGTTTTACCTCAAACGGCTGCGGGCATTGCCATACTGGAAAAAGGCAATCAGATTGAATTCCTCTTTCTTGTAATCTTTTGGAAAATTACCCATCGGCCCTACAGCACGGAGAGTTCTCATTACCTCGGCGTCAAGTGCCCTGCTGCCTGATGTGTCCAGAACCCGTGTTTTTGAAAAATTTATGGTTCCATCCCTGTTGAATACTATTTTGACAGGAGTAACCCCCTCCTCACCCTTTAGCATGGCTTCCCTGGGATATCGCCAGACACCGTATATGGCGGTTTCAAAACGTCTGAGAAATGAGCCGAAAAGCACATCATTCGTGTTCAGGAAACGGGTGTCACCCTCTGCAATATCATCGGCAAAACGCCGTCTGTAGTTTTCTTCCAGCTTTGCCATCTTTGTGGCGCTGGGCATGAGAGCAGGATGCAGGGATGTTCCTGTCCCCCCCTGACCTGACTGGGCCTGAGGTTGTGGTTTGGAACGGCGTAAAAGCTCACTTGAGGAAGATTCAGCCGGTTCGGATGTTTGAGGGGCCTGGGCGGTTTTTGTCTGAGATGTAGATTGTTGTGCCGAGGCTGTTGTCGGTGATTTCGGAGCAGAAGGGGAAGGCCTTGAAACACGGGGAGCCGGTCTGGAGGTTTTTGTCTCAGGCTTTGATGCAGAACGACGGGACAGCATCATGTCACCCTTTGGAGCCTTTTGTTTTGCAACACGCTGACGTCGGTCAGAAGCTATTGCTTTTTCCGGTTCTTTCCGTGGTTGCTGCTGGGGTTTCAATTCCTGCATATCCTGCAGGTCTATGAAAGTAGCTTCCGGAGCCTTCTGCTGTTCCTTTGGCCATTTATACCAGATAAAAAATCCGGCAATATGAAGAACAAGGGAGAACAGAAGGAGATAGAGGAACCCCTTCTCAACATACTGATCTGATGAAATACCTCTGGACAGCTTGAAGCCTCCATAAATCAAAAAGAGGATGCTCAAAAATCCGCATCCCCTTTGGTTTAAATACTCTCCGCCCTGACGTTCGACCCCAAAGGTCCTCTGGCGAGTTCCTCCATAGTTGGGTCTCAATATGCCGCTTCAGGCAAATCCCGCACAACTCTCGGGCAGCACAACTGCGGCAGGGAGCGATTCCCTGTTCAACAAGTATTCCGCCCGGGCGCTACAGGCCGATACGGGCAGGGCAGAGAGCATAGTGTTTACGGTTTCATCGTAGTACTGTAGCGCAAATTTTTCAAGAGGATTATGCTTTTATTCAGCACTTTTATGCAGCGCACTGCCCCAGGCAGTTTTGAAGTTTTTTCATGTCGGTCATTAAAGCCTCAAAACCGGCGAATGTAAGTGATTGTGGGCCGTCGGAAAGGGCCTTCTCCGGTTCCGGATGAACTTCTACCAGCACACCGTGGGCTCCTGCAACCAGAGCTGCCTTGGACATCGGTGTGACAAGCGAGCGCTTTCCTGTTGCATGTGAAGGGTCAACCATGACCGGCAGGTGGGTCATCTCCTTTACAAGCGGCACCATTGCGAGATCAAGAGTATTGCGGGTTGCTGTCTCAAAGGTGCGTATGCCTCTTTCGCACAGGATCACCTGATCGTTGCCTTCGTCCAGTATATATTCAGCAGCTGCAAGAAACTCTTCTATTGTTGCAGACATGCCACGCTTTAAAAGTACAGGTTTGTTGATCTTGCCAACTTCACGCAACAGATCAAAGTTCTGCATGTTGCGGGCGCCTATCTGCAGAAGGTCGGCATATTGGGCCACCAGG
>CAZXTZ010000161.1:0-2564 GCA_964643645.1 uncultured Geobacteraceae bacterium | reverse complement strand
TGTCCGGACTCATTACCTCCGTTACGATCGGAAGACCTGTGGCTTCACGGGCTTTGGCCAGGAGCTTAAGACCCTCTTCCTTCATCCCCTGAAATGTGTGTGGACCGGTGCGTGGTTTGAAGGCCCCGCCACGCAGCAGGTCTGCCCCGGCCTGTTTCACAAAGCGGGCTGTCTTAAGAATCTGCTCTTCTGACTCGACGGCGCATGGGCCTCCCACCACAACATGGCGCTGCCCCTCGCCGATCTTTACCCCTGCTACATCAACAATAGTGTTTTCCGGATGAAAATCACGGGATACAAGCTTGTATGGTTTGGATACATGAATTGCCTGCTGGACTCCAGCCAGGTCCCTGATTTTTGTGTCATCCACATAACCTTTGTTGCCCAGAACCCCTATTGCAGTGCGTTCGCTGCCTGGAATGGGGGCAGCGGTATAACCCATTTCAGCGACAGTGGAGATTACCCTGTCAATGTCCGCCTGAGTGGCGTTGTGACTCATTACTATCAACATAAATACCCCTTTAAGGTTGTTTTAAAAGAGATGTATTACTGCTGTCTGTTTGCCAGCTGTTTAAGTCGTGGCATGTCAAGGATTGTTACCTTGCGGCCATCAAGTTCTATGACTCCATCTTCCTTTAGTTTCCGGAAGGTTCGGGATACAGTTTCACCTGCGGTGCCCAGTTGGGCTGCAAGTTCCCCTTTTTTTATGCCAAGCTCCAGATAGGTCAGACCTTCAAAAGTTGTGGATTTTTCTGACGCTCGTTTGACGAGAAAAGATGCCAGTCGGGTTGAAACATCGGCAAAGGTAAGTTCCTCAATCTGACGGACAAAACGGCGAAGGGCCATGGATAGTGACACAACCAGATTAAGTCCGAACTGTGGTTTTGATGCCATCAGATCCATAAAACCATGCTTTGGAATAAAAAGCGCTTCCCCTGCTTCAAGAGGGCAGGCGTCAGCCGGATAGGTGCCATCGCCGAAGAAGGCAGCTTCGGCAAATGTTTCACCTGGTCGAACAAAATGAAGCACCTTTTCACGGCCATCTGAAGAGACACGGCACATCTTTATATGACCGCTTACAAGCAGATAAAAGCCGGGAGCCTTTTCACCTTCGGTAAACAGTGTTTCGCCTTTGCCAAAACTACGGCGCACCGTAATGGCTGCCAGTGACGCCAGATCAGCTTCGTTAAGACCTGAGAACAAAAGAGAGTTTTTAAGCAACGGAACCAGTTCCATATTATTTCGTAAACCCTGCCACCTTATCAGCCACCTTGGCCGGTGTAAGGCCGAACTCCTCAGCAAGAACCTCTGCAGGTGCCGATGCTCCAAACTGCTCCCAGCCGATAAACAGGCCTTCCTCGCCAAGCAACCTGCCAAAGGACTCACCGCGACCAGCCTCAATGGCAACACGCTTGACCCCTTTTGGGAGTACCGAAGCGCGGTATTCAGCAGACTGGGCCATGAATGTGGTGACATCCGGTACGGAGACAACGCGGGCGGCAATCCCTTTTTCAGAAAGCAGCTTTGAAGCGTCCATGGCGAGTGAAACCTCTGAGCCTGATGCCATAATCACTACTGCCGGATTGGCAACATCAGCCAGAACATAGCCACCCATGAGCGGCAGGCTCTGATCTGCACCTTCCATACGTGGCAAGAGCGGCAGTTTCTGACGGGTCAGGATAAGGGCTGTAGGGCCGTTGTGATACTTGATTGCCGCATACCATGCAAGTGCAGTTTCAACCGCATCAGCAGGACGGATAACCTGAACGCCCGGGATCATCCTCAAGCTGGCTGTATGCTCGATCGGCTGATGGGTCGGACCATCCTCGCCAACAGCGTATGAATCATGGGTAAAGATGTACAAAACCTGCTGCTTCATGAGCGCGGAAAGGCGCACTGCAGGACGGCAGTAGTCAGAGAAAACCAGGAAGGTAGCACCGTACGGGATAAAGCAGCCGTAGAGAGACATGGCGTTACAGATAGCCCCCATGGCATGCTCACGGATACCAAAGTGCAGGTTACGACCGCCAAAAGCATCCGGCTGAACCGATCCTCCACCCTTGATATCGCTGTTGTTTGATGGTGCAAGGTCAGCGGAACCACCTGCCAGTGCAGGCAAAAGGCTGGCTGCTTTCTGTAGCACAGCGCCGGAAAGCGAACGGGTTGCACCGTCCTTGCCGGCAACGGATGCAAGAAGCTCTTCTGCCAGATTTTCCGGCACCTGCTTCTGCCACATGGCATCCCATAGCGCCGCCTTTTCGGGGTTGGCTGTGCGCCAAGCTGCAAAACCTTTCTGCCATGCATCGTATTCGGCCTTAAGCTCTGCTACTCGGGCAGCGCAGCTGGCAGTGACATCAGCAGGAACAGTAAATGGTTTTTCGCTCCATCCAAGGTTGGCACGGGTAGCCTCTATCTCGTCCTTGCCAAGAGGTGAACCGTGTGAACCTGAAGAATCCTGTTTGTTGGGTGCGCCGTAGGCAATATGTGTAGTGGCGATTATCAGTGATGGCTTGCCGGTCTCCGCTATACCAGCCTTGATAGCAGCAGATACCTGATCATGGTCA
>CAZXTZ010000160.1:0-7098 GCA_964643645.1 uncultured Geobacteraceae bacterium | reverse complement strand
CATTGTAATTACTGCGCAAGGCAATCTGGAAATACCTCTGTGGCTTAGGGAGGCTGCCGAGAAAACCAGAGGTGAGCTTATTGTTCTGCCCGGCGATGCAGGGTTTGCTGATCGAGCCCTGATGCTGCGCCGGATAGCCCGGGAGTGGGCTGATACGGTACTACTCCACATCCACCCCAATGATCCGGTTGCATCGCTTGCCTTTGCAATACAGGGTGGTCCACCGGTAGTGTTTATTAACCATGCAGACCACGTTTTCTGGCTTGGAGCCGGTTGTGCCGACCTGATTGCTGATATAAGGCCGGAAGGCCAACAGTTGACCATGCTGCGTCGAGGTGGTTTGCAATCCTCCCTGCTTCCCATCCCCCTGGATCCGGTCTCTGGCTGTATTACCCGTAAGGAAGCCCGTAAACGTCTTGGAATAAGCGATGCTACCACCCTGCTTCTGGCAATCGCTTCTGGTTACAAGTTTGCTCCTTACGGCATGCTTGATTTTCCTTCATTTGTGGCCAACATTCTGAAGCGCCATACTGACGCCATGCTGCTTGTGATTGGACCGTCAGATTCTGAACCCGGATGGGAAGCGGCATTGGATATGGCCGGTGGGCGTCTGCATCTGCTCGGTATTCAGACAGAAATTGATTTATACTATGCGGCTGCAGATATCTGTCTGGAAAGTTTTCCGATGGGGTCGCTCACCTCCACCCTTGATGCTATGTTGCAGGGGGTACCGGTGGTCAGGGCGCCCAAGGGAACACCGCCCATACTGGCGCTTGGTTGCTATGAAGGCATGCCTGCCCCGGCATCTGATGCTGGCTCGTATCTGGAACAGGTGGCTGCCCTTATCAGTAATCCGGTGCTGCGTCGTTCTACTGGCGAGCTACAGAAGGCTGACGTATTCAGGAAACATACAGGTTCAGGCTGGCTTCATCTTTGGGAACAGCTTGTTCAAGCCCTGCCGACGGCCCACTCCCCAAGGTCATTATTATATGATGGCTGTCTGAATACAATAGAGCCCCTTGACTGCATCTGGGCTGAGATTCAGCGAAGGCAGTCCTCGGATGCACTGGACAGTGAAACTATGTTCAAAACCAGTATCAGGGAAAGATTCAATGGTTGCCGACGTAGTGAGTTGTTTGCGATGTGGCTGGCAGCTGTGCTTAAAGGCAACTGGAAAGTGGCTCGTTTGCTTTTTAGAGATGTTACTGCTGTTTAACTGCGGTGTAATGATTTTGCGGAGATAAATACAGTGGGTAGTGGTGGTAAAACCAGAGCTTACCGCACGATGGTTGTCGCTTTTACAGTGATAATCACCATCGTATTTGGAACTGTAGTACTCGTTAATTTTTTGGTAGATCCCCTTTGGCTTTTTTCACATACAAATCTTTTAAACAAGATTCAGCTACCTATAAATGAGCGTGCACAGAAGACCAACTATCTGGCTTATGGCGGGGCTGATTATGATACCCTTATAATCGGCAACAGTCGGGCAACATTGATAAACCAGAATGATCTCAATGGTAAGAAGGCTTTCAACTATTCAGTCAGCGCTATTGCCACCAGCGAATATGAAGATTATATTGCATTTGCCTTGAAGCGATCAGGAGGTAAAATTAAAACTGTATACATCTCAAGCAGTTTTGCTTCGGCAAATATTGAGGTTCAAAAAAATATTGAAAAGACGCCGGACTATTATATTTCCAAGTCACAGGATACTTTCTACAGGTTAAGCATGTTGATGAGTCTTAACATGTTCAGATATTCATTACGTACCCTGAAAGAAAATTTGTATAAACCGAAAAAAGGGGTTCACTATGATCGTAATAATGTCGCCTATATAATACCTTTTGAAAAGTCTGGGCAGGATTACATTTTCATTAAGGATATTAATGCGTATGACAATATATATACAAATGTTTTTCGCTATGACCGTGATGACTTCAGGTCAAGATTAAATAAGATAGTTGCAGCTAACCCAACGGTACGTTTTGTTGCCTTTTCCCTTCCGGTAACCACCCAAATGCATTGCCTGGTTAAGAAAGCCGGTCTTGCAACGGCTTACGAAGAGTGGATAACAGATATGGTTGATGTCTTTGGCAGCCTGCATCATTTTGAATATATACATTCAGTGGCAGATGACCGTGCAAATTTTATGGATGCAAATCATTTTTACCCTGAAGTCGGGACGATGATAATGAATCGTATGCAAGTAATGGAGAAAGAGTTGCCAGGCGATTTCGGGATTCTCATCAATAGGGATAATCTTGAGAGGCAACTTGTTTTCTTGAGGAAAAATCTTGAATTATGTCAGTGAATCAGGTCGGTTGGATTTGTCGCCTGCAAACAGTATTAAGGATTATAAAGATTGACTATCGAATTGCTGAAAAGCTTTTTTAAGCATGCCAAACCCCTCAGGCCAGATCTTGTGTTTCTGGTTTTAGGCTCATTTTTTGGCCTGCTGTTTGTTTTTTTGAACCCTCCTTGCGCCACTCCAGATGAGCCTGTGCATCTGCTGAGATCTTTCAGGGTTGCACAAGGGCATTTGTTTGTCACTGCTACGGTTGAAGTCCCATCCCTGGATAGATATTGTCATATTTGTGATTTGGTTGGGGTTATGAACATACCCTCACATATGAATGAAGAACTACTTGAATTTATCAAGGAATCTGGTTCAGATAAATTGGACTACGAATTTTCTTCTGGCTATCCTCCGGTCCCTTACCTGCCATCTGCATTCATTATAAAACTGCTTTCTGCTTTTTCACCACCACTTGCTGTTTATTTGTATTTTGGAAGACTTGTAACATTCGTAGTGAGTTTGTTGATTACCTGGTATGCAATAAGGCTGATTCCAACGGGAAAATGGATTTTGTTGGCATCAGCCCTGATGCCTATGCGTCTTTATCAGATGTCTTCCATTTCACCGGATTCTATTACTACCTCAATAGTTTCGTTATTTATTGCCCTGGTTGTTTATTTGGTTATTAACCACGACAGTGATTACTGTATCAAAAAGCTTCCCCTACTTATTTTTACCTCATTGCTACTTCTTTTTGCCAAACCGATGTATGTTTTTCTGTTGCCGATGTTGCTGGCGATACCTTTTGCTAATAGAAAGTATGCAGCAATAATATGTGTGGTTTTTGCCATTATCGCAATTCTTGCTGGAGTTAAAGTTTACAGCATGCTTACCGCTTATCTGGTTACATCTCAAAATGTTGTGCAGCTTTTACCCACCATAGATGGACAATCACTTGTAAATGTTACGGATATGACATCAGAGCCAGACTTTATCAAACGTGTTAACCACAAGGCGCAGGTAGCACTGCTGTTGCACGAGCCTTCAAAGCTGTTTAATGTTATCTGGAATGGCTACAAGTTGTTTGGTCAGGACATGCTGCGTGGTACAATAGGCGATCTTGGGTGGCTTCATGTGAAAATGCCCAATTTAATAATGCAGCTGGCTACATTACTTCTTATATTATCAATACTTATCAACAAACAAGAGACCGTTGGAGTTCGCTTCAGAATTATGGCATTGTCAGTTTTTGTCTTAATGTCAATAGCAATTCCTCTCGGATTGTACTTGGCTAACACCCCTGTAGGTGCTGATTTTTTTATTGGAGGTGCAGGCCGCTACTATATTCCATTTATCCCGTTTGCCTTACTTGCGATCAGTCTGCCTGTGTTCAATCCCAAGCTGTCTTTTATGCCAGGCTTTATTGTGACAATCGGAATGCTTACTGTTTTGATTGCCTCTGTCCTTGCCCTTTGGAATGCTTACTACGCGCTTCCTAAGACTGTAGGTGTACTCAGACTTACAGCCAAATCAGACGCAAGCGCTTCGCTTGTATTTGCCACAAGCTTAGGTAAAGGTTTATTCACGGGGCGTGGCCGCTATAGCCTTCTCCCTTCCGATGCGCCACTACAGTATGAATACAGAATTCCTGCAGGCGACATAAAGCTTGCATCGCTGACCATGAGGAGCCTGAAGCCTGTCAAATTCAAGATACAAAGCGCTGAGCTTATTTCTCTTGACGGAGTTTTGCTTAAACGCTTCGACCCCACTCAAATTCAGCTTGCAAGAGTTATGTCTGATGGAACACTTCAATTTACTTCACCTCGAAATATGGACGAGCTGATACTTGATAAAGAAAGCAATACCATCTTTTTTCATGATGCGGCGATATCACCTCGTATAACTGCTAGCCTGCAATCAACAAATACCCATGCCGTACCTGAAAATTCATTGGGAAGATAGGGTATCCGGTGCCATTAACCTTAACCGTCTGCATGCCTGTTTACAATTCTGCCTCCTATCTTGCACAGGCTGTTGAATCTGTACTTGCACAGTCATTCACCGATTTTGAACTCCTGATAGTTGATGACTGCTCAACAGATGGCAGTTATGAAATAGCAGCAGCTTTTGCACAAAAAGATAGCCGTATAAGCCTCATAAGGAATGATCAGAACAGGGGGATGGTGGCAAATTGGAACTACTGTCTTGAGCTTTCAAGGGGGAAGTACATCCGATACCTTTTTGGTGACGATTACCTGATTGACCATAATACGTTTGCCAGACAGATTGATGTTCTTGAAAAATATCCTCAAGTCAGTCTTGTGTCATCAACCCGTCTGACAGTTAACGCTAAAGGCGAGAAACTTGAGCTCTGGCAGGGCTTCAGGCATCTTGAATTTCAGACTGCACAAGAAGTTGTGCAGGCATGCCTGGAACTTTACTATATAAAAGATGGCAAGCTTAAATTCGGATGTGTAAAGAATCTGATAGGAGAACCATCGGCGGTCATGTTCAGGCGTTCTCAGGCCATGCGTGGATTTAATCCTGACTACCGTCAGTTTGTTGATCTTGAGATGTGGTTCTATCTGTTAAGGCAGGGGGATTTTTCATATATTGCCGATCCTCTGATAGCATTCAGACGTCATGAGGCGCAACAAACAGTCGTAAACACCAGAGACCTTGTACATCTGTGGGAGTACCTGTCGCTAATCAAGCAGAATGTCCGATTTGCCTATCCTTATATTTTAGCGCCTTTTGATAGATACGTACTCATGTATGAGTGCTATAGAATTTTCAACCTGAACAAAAGAGATGGTCTGTTTACGCAGGAGGCAACAGAGGCAAGTGTGTCGGGTGTCATTTCTCCGGCCGAATATCGCTTACAGCTTCCTCTGTTTTTGTTACTTCTGCCGTTTTATAAAATTATTTCCAAACTGGCAGGCAAATGGTTGACCGGCTACAGAAGAATCTTGCCGGATGTACCTCTGGCATGAAACGTATACTGCTTTTCAAGCCTGGTGCAATTGGTGATTTGCTTCAGATTACCCCTGTAATAAAAGCATTGCACAACCGTTATCCTGAATCTCTTGTTTCTGTGATGGTTGGAAATAAAGCTGCAGTACCGATTTTTAGCAATAACCCGGGTGTCCACGAAGTTCTGGTTTATGACCGTAAGGGTGAACATTCTTCAGTCATAAATTTCGCCAACCTGTTCCTTGAGGTACATAAACGGAAGTTTGATATTGTAATAAACTTCCAGAGAAGCAATATCAGGGGATGGATGTTGCTGCTTGCAGCCATGCCTGCTAAATATCTTATATATAAAAAGGCTAAAAACCGAACTGTTCATGCCGTTGTCAATCATCTTGAAACTCTTGTGACTTTGGGGATAAAGCCTGATGACATCCCTCTAAGGCTTGATTTTTTCCCAGGCGTTGATGCTGAAAAAAGATCAGAAGAAATATTTGAAATTCATAGACTGAATGGCTACAGGGTGATAGCCTTGAATCCCGGCGCAAGCCATGCCGTAAATCGCTGGAGTACAAGGCAGTTTGCCGAGCTATCTGATTTGATCCATGAAGAAAGCAATAGTCGCGTTATTCTTGTTGGTGGTGCAGCTGACAGGGCTTTGGCTGATGATATTGCAGGCCATGCAAAAAATCCTGTAGTTGATCTTGTAGGCTTGACAGATATAGAGACTACAGGCGCAGTACTGAAAAGATGTGACCTCCTTGTCAGCGGTGATACCGGGCCAATGCATCTTGCAACAGCAGTAGGGACCCCTGTGGTAGCCCTTTTTGGCGCTGCAGACCCGCAACGTACAGGCCCTATAGGAAAATCTAATGTAGTCCTACAGGCTGAAAAAGTTGTTTGTGTTCCATGCAGAAAACGAAGCTGCGCTAATGAGCATTTTATGGCCTGTATGGGAAATATTATGGTGGAGTCTGTATTGGAGGAGGTTGAGAGATTAGCACCAATTGGTTTGCAGAGAGACTCAAATTGTGCTAATTAAGACAAATATTTTTTCACATGTAGGGAATATGCACAAGATACTTGTAACCGGTGCAGCCGGGTTCATAGGTTCACATCTGAGCCATCGTCTTCTTGATCGTGGAGATCATGTTACAGGCTTTGACAATCTGAATGACTATTACGATGTCTCTCTCAAGGAGGCCCGTCTTTCACGTCTGACAGAACGAGACGGTTTTTGCTTTGTCAGGGGAGACTTGGCTGACAGACTTTCAGTTGGAAACTTGTTCGCTGAAGGCAGCTTCGATCTTGTAATAAATCTTGCAGCCCAGGCAGGTGTAAGATACTCAATCACCAATCCCCATGCCTACATAGACAGCAACCTTGTCGGATTCATAAACATCCTTGAAGGCTGCCGCCATAACGAAGTAAAGCATCTGGTCTATGCCTCATCAAGCTCTGTTTATGGCGCAAATACAGCCATGCCGTTTTCGATACACAACAATGTTGATCACCCTCTCTCTCTCTATGCTGCAACCAAAAAAGCCAATGAATTGATGGCTCACACCTATTCTGCCATGTACGGGCTTCCAACTACCGGGTTGCGATTCTTTACAGTCTATGGCCCCTGGGGCAGACCTGATATGGCGTTGTTCCTGTTCACCAAGGCGATTATCGATGGTAAACCGATTGATGTCTTTAACTATGGAAAGATGATGCGTGATTTTACATATGTGGATGATATTGTCGAAGGCGTAATAAGGGTTATGGATCGTACAGCTGTTTCAAACCCTGACTGGAATGGTGATCTGCCTGATCCGGGGACAAGC
>CAZXTZ010000159.1:0-7101 GCA_964643645.1 uncultured Geobacteraceae bacterium | reverse complement strand
ATCCGATCTCACGAAAAAGCTATCGTGGCCTATGCCTTGGACAAACAATATCTGCCTGCCACTCTGGCCGATGCTGGAATAACCCAGCTGGACCCTTGGCAGAGGCCTTATGAATATAACACTACTCCTACACTTGAATACTCTTTACCAATTCTCCTTAACACAGATTTTGACCTGTACTCCAAAGGGGTTGACGGTTTAAGTGATCCTTCAGGGGCTAACCCTGCAAGCAAAGATGATATAGTACGCACAAATAATGGCGGATTCGCCGGATTGAGGGACGGGCTATGACACAAGAAAAAGACAAACCTGTATCTTCAACAGGAATTGAATCAAATTCTACAGCACCAAATGCTTTTGACTCTCTTTTTTTTGACACTCTTTCTCCTTCAAAAGAAATGGAAAAAACCGATTCAAGCCATGATTTTTCATTTTTTGACGAATCTCATGAAGTAAAACCACAAAAAAATGATTCAGCCTCTCCTGACATTTTATCTTCTGATTTCTCGTTTTTCGAGGAGCCGGGCAAGCCGGGCAACAAGGAACAAACAGACGCTCCATCTGTAAGTTTCGATTTTGGTGATGAAGAGCCCCATACCAGCATTGATACAAACAGCGCTGTGCTAAAAACTGAGCCTTCAATATCAGGCAAGAAACATCACACAATGACATTCACCTGCCTTAAGTGTTCTGCTGCTGTTGAAATTGAACACGAAGAGACAACAGAAACCGAATTAAACGTACAGTGTACTGGCTGTTCATCAAAGATAAGAATTATCATTCAACCAAATGCAAATAGAGCCACCCAGAAATCAAAAGAGATATACTGCCGCCGTTGCGGCCACTCCCTTGATCAGCACCCACACTGTCCGGCATGCGGTCTTTTCTGCCCTGACTACTACATATTTGAAAACCCGGCAGAAGCCCAGCGAAGAGCCAGAAAAAGCCGTTCTGACAGTCTGAATCAGTTCATTGCTAATATTAAATCAGCATTTTCAAGGAGTTCTACCAGCAAGGCCAAGGAATTTTCAACTGACTACATATATAAAGAAAAAACAAACCTTAACTACAAATATTTGAAACTTGCAGGAATTGCAGCTTTATTACTTATTGTTCTATCGCTGCCGGTGTTCTACTACTTTAAGATTCAGGCTGAGAACAGATATGTAACCAACTATATCAAAATTACTTACGCAATACATACAGCCTCCAGCTCCTTGATAAATTCAATGACAAAAACATCAAATGACTGGCAGAAATCCATCTCATCCGGCAATGCCTTCATACCAAATATTGACATGGACCTGGAAACCAGAAATGCAAGGATAAATGCTGAGGTTTCCAAGCTGATGCAGCAGCTCCAAAGCAAGGTACCTGGAAAGTTTGAACAGGCAAACGCCAGATTACTGGCATATCAGAAAGAGTTCAACAAACTCCAGAAGGCAACCAGTTCTACACCGGATTCGTATGATAAATTATCCGCACTTCTGGCAGAATCAGAAAAGTCACTCACCCAGAAGCGACAGGAAGTAAAAGCAAGCCTAAATAGCGATCTTATGGCCGAACTTGAGACCGCAAAGAAAAAATACAGGGGCTTTGACGGATTTTAAAACATCAAACCATTACCACTTCACAGGGACGGGAAACCGTCCCTTTTTTATTGCATCCGCCTTGACTTATCCACAAGCCGTGTTTAACTCAAAGATAAGTTCTGGATGCACGGATGAAAGGAAGCAGAGATAATGGATATTAACAGACTTACCCAAAAATCACAGGAGGCGTTGGCTGCCGCGCAGGCCAAGGCCACATCATACGGCCATGTTGAGGTGGATGGCGAGCACCTGCTATGGGCGCTG
Organism: uncultured Geobacteraceae bacterium; assembly: GCA_964643645.1. Classification (GTDB taxonomy): domain Bacteria; phylum Desulfobacterota; class Desulfuromonadia; order Geobacterales; family Pseudopelobacteraceae; genus Trichlorobacter. The sequence goes on along the minus strand of CAZXTZ010000159.1, from coordinate 5,245 downwards.
CTTGATCAGGAAAGCGGACTGGTTCCTCGAATCCTTTCAAAGATGGATGTTGACCTGGCCGGTCTGCTGAAAGCCACAGAAGCAGAACTGGATCGCCGTGCGCGCGTGTCTGGCCCAGGCGCTGAACCTGGCAAGATCCATGTCTCTCAGCGTTTTTCCAGGCTTCTGGTCGCTGCCGAGGCTGAAGCAAAACGGCTGAAGGATGAATATATCTCGGTTGAACATCTGCTTATGGCTCTTATGGCTGAAGGTGAAAACACTGGCGCAGGCAAGCTGCTGAAGCAGCACAACGTGACACAGGAACGGCTTCTTGCTGCGCTTACAGAGGTTCGCGGCAATCAGCGGGTAACATCGGCCAACCCGGAGGAGACCTACGAGGCCCTTGAGAAGTACGGTCGCGACCTGGTGAAGATGGCCCGCACAGACAAGCTTGACCCAGTCATCGGTCGTGACGAGGAGATCCGTCGGGTGATCCGGATCCTGTCCCGCAAGACCAAAAACAACCCGGTGCTTATCGGCGAGCCAGGGGTCGGGAAGACAGCGGTGGTTGAGGGACTTGCCCAGCGGATCGTCAAGGGGGATGTGCCTGAGGGGCTTAAAAACAAAACAGTATTCGCCCTGGATATGGGGGCGCTCATTGCCGGGGCAAAATACCGGGGGGAGTTTGAAGAGCGTCTGAAGGCGGTGCTGAACGAGATCAAGCAGGCTGAAGGTCGAATCATCCTCTTCATTGACGAGCTGCACACCATTGTGGGGGCTGGCAAGGCAGAAGGATCAATGGATGCCGGCAACATGCTCAAACCGATGCTGGCTCGTGGCGAGCTGCACTGCATAGGGGCAACAACCCTTGATGAATACCGTCAGCATATAGAGAAGGATGCTGCTCTGGAGCGCAGGTTCCAACCGGTGATGGTGGAGCAGCCCACTGTGGAGGACACGGTTTCCATTCTTCGCGGTCTAAAAGAGCGTTTCGAAGTGCACCACGGTGTAAAGATCCAGGACAACGCCCTTGTTGCGGCATCCACCCTCTCCCACCGTTATATCACCGAGCGTTTTCTTCCTGACAAGGCCATAGACCTGATTGACGAGGCCTGCGCCATGCTCCGCACCGAAATAGATTCGCTCCCTTCCGAGCTTGACACCATCAGCCGCCGGGTGATGCAGCTTGAGATAGAGGAGCAGGCCCTTAAGAAGGAGAAGGATCAGGCCAGCCGCGAGCGTCTTGAGGCGCTTCGGAAGGAGTTGGTTGATGAGCGGGAAAAGGCAACATCCATGCGCGCCCAGTACGACACCGAAAAGGTGGCTATCCAGCGTGTGCAAGGCTTGAGGGAACAGATTGAAAAGACACGCCGAGAGATTGAGCAGGCGGAACGTTCCTACAACCTTGAGACCGCATCAAAACTGAAATATTCAGAACTGCCGGGGCTTGAAACAGCCCTGAAAAACGAAGAGGCAAGCCTTAACAGCAAGCAGGGTGGCCAGAAACTGCTGCGCGAAGAGGTTACAGAGGACGAGATAGCCGAGATTGTTGCCCGCTGGACCGGAATTCCTGTGACAAGACTTGTTGAGACAGAGCGGGACAAGCTGCTGAAGCTGGATGAGATACTCCACCAGAGGGTGATCGGGCAGGACGAAGCGGTTCAGCTTGTTGCTGATGCAGTGCTGCGGGCGCGGGCCGGGATAAAAGACCCGAAACGCCCAATCGGCTCATTCATCTTCCTTGGCCCCACCGGCGTTGGAAAGACAGAACTTGCCCGTACACTGGCAGAATCGCTGTTCGATTCCGAAGAGAACATGGTGCGGATAGACATGTCTGAATACATGGAGAAGTTCGCCGTATCCCGCCTGATCGGAGCCCCCCCCGGATATGTGGGGTACGAGGAGGGGGGGCAGCTTACCGAGGCGGTTCGCCGCAAGCCGTACTGCGTGCTGCTGTTCGACGAGATAGAAAAGGCGCACCCGGATGTGTTCAACATCCTGCTGCAGATACTTGACGACGGTCGGGTAACCGACAGCCACGGCAGGACGGTGAGCTTCAAGAATACTGTCATCATAATGACCAGCAATATCGGCGCTCCACACCTGCTTGAGGGGATCACACCGGATGGCGATATCCTGGACTCAGCGCGGATTTCCGTAATGAACGAGCTTAAAGGGGCCTTCAGACCGGAGTTCCTGAACCGGGTGGATGATATTGTACTGTTCAAGCCCCTGCATCTGGATGAGGTTACCAAAATCGCACGCCTGCTGGCACAGCAGCTTGTTGATCGCCTGAAAGAACGCAGGATAACAATGGAGATAAGCGACGATGCCCTCAAAGAGATTGCAAAAGCCGGTTATGACCCGGTATACGGCGCACGTCCCCTTAAACGATACATACAGAGAGAGCTTGAGACAAAGGTTGCACGGGCAATAATTGGCGGACAGGTGGCGGAAGGGGGAACACTTAAGGTTGGTACTTCTGGTGGGGGAATAACGATTTCTGCCTGAGGTAATACCATTAAGGGGGACGGGACGGGACGGGGAGTGCAGTTGCGCTCCCCATTTTTGCTGGTATACTTCAGATTATGAAATCTGTACAGGAGGAAGAGATGAAAAAGCTCAATATTACAGGAGTTATTTCAGCCATACTTTTTACATTCCTTATTATTGCAGGGTGTAAACCGGATGTTGTTACAAAGCCGGATCCAATATTCTCCGGCACAAACCTATGGATCGTTGAGCAAAATGCAGTCATAAACTACGGCCTGCCAGGTCAACCCATCTCGATGGAGCAGGCATTCAGGCAGGGTTACATACTGGTTTATGGTGAAGGCCTGCCAAAACAGGACAGTTCCGGAAAAGGCCAGAGAAAGCTAACTGCACAGCGGTCAGCAGAAGTAGTGGCTCAGAAGAATCTGTCCGATATGCTCTCAAATAACGGTCAATACGACTCCATCAGGTTTGACACCTTCACAGCGCAGATAAAACCCAGGCTCTCCGGCTTTAAAATTGTAAGCACCGAGTACAACGATGAACTTGGCAAGGCGGTAGTGCTTATAAGATTTGACCTGCACGGTGCAACCCGCATTGTACGCTAACAGAATGCATCAGAAAGTCTCAAGGCAGCTTATCCATCGAACTGCAATGGTTTTGCTTGTTATCTTTTCTGCTGTATCCGCTGTCTACTCTGCAGCAGATCAGCCTGTTATAAGGGAACAGCAGAAGTTAATTGTTGATGGTGTTGAAGAAACCTGGCGTCTTGAATGGGCAGAAAAGCCGACCCCTGCATGCTCACCGGATGAACCTGACTGGTACACCTGCCCATGCATGGGATTTGCATTCGGCGAGACCGGATCACTCTCCCTTGTCCGCTCAAGGCCCGGACATAAGGAGGAAAGGTTGCAGCTTGATCAGTATTTCTCCATCAACGATTTTGCTCCGGCATCGTCAGGCGATGGCAAGGCGGTTCTGCAGAGATGGAAACCGGCTCAGAATGACATGGACAACCAGGAAAAGCCGGAATTTGCAACCAGGGTGAGCAGCCGCCCTGTTGTCAGGATTATTAACCTTGCAGATTACGACCACGACGGAAGGTCAACGGAATTCCTGCTCCAGATAGCCACCATGCCATGCGGTAAAAGGATGAATATCGCTGTGGGCATATCCAGGAAAAATCCGCGACTTCATCCCATTGTAAGCAGACTTTCCCCTGACAGGCCCCTGATGCTACAGGCCCATCAGTGGGATGCCCTGAAAAAGGCTACAGGGCCGGCAAAGGTTATAGACTGGCAGTGCGGAGACCACGGCGCTGAAAATGAAGAGGAGCTGGAACTGCTGGCAAAGGATGGGTTGATTTCTGCAACCAGACACAAATTCACTTGCAATGAACAGGGAAAAAGAACAGGAAAGCCCATAAGCAGCAAATCTTTTTGATTATTGATCAACGGATAAAAGAATGAGAGATAACTACTGTCGCCCCATAAGCATAGCATGCATCACTCCGATGACTTTTCCGGATGTTGCCCTTTATATGAAAAGCGGTATAAATTTTGTACTCTACAAGCCACACGACCGCCCTTTTACAGAGGATGACCGGGTTCGCCTGATACGCAACCAGGTTGAATTCCTGTATGTAAGAACAGGCGACATGGAGGCGATATCCGAATTTATTGAAGCAGGTATAGGCACTCTGTTGAATGACAAGGAGATCAGCAGCTTCACAAAGGGTCAGCTCCTCTACCAGACAACCATCAACTATGCAATGGACATTTTTGAGGTACCTGAAAAATCACTTAATGTTGAGCGATGCAAAAATCTACTCCGGCACCTTATGGGCCACATTGGTAATGATCCAAACTCACTTGCAGCCCTTCAGTCACTCATATCGCACAACTATTACATATTTGTTCACAGTGTCCAAGTCACTGCACTCACTCTTCTCATGCATGCAACTGTTTATGATCTTACAAAATCAGAGTTGGAGGATGTCGGTGTAGGGGCTCTATTACATGATCTTGGCATGATTTTCATATCCAACAAAATACTGGATAAACCCGACCCGTTAAATGATGTGGAATACTACAAGGTTAAACAACACGCACAGAAAGGCTACGAGTGTCTGCGCGATCTTGGTGATTTCAGTGAAATTACACTATCTGCTGTAAGGCACCACCATGAGCGTTTTGACGGAGAAGGATATCCATCTGGCCTCAAAGGAGACAAAATATCCCGAACTGCACAAGTTCTGGCTATTTGCGATGTTTTTAGCGCACTGACATCTGACAGAGTTTACAAAAAAGCTGTGAGTCAGGCTGAAGCATTGAAAACAATGTCTACGGAGTGTATCGGAGCTTTCAATCCGGATCTGTTCAGCAGATTTGCCGATATGATGAAATCTTCTGTGGAGTATTACGAATAATACGAAATAAAAAAAGCCCCGGCTTACACCGAGGCTTTTCAGTTGTAGAGGCTCACCTTAAATACGATTAAACCCTTGAAACATTGGCAGCTTGGAGACCTTTAGGCCCCTTTACTACATCAAACTGCACAGTATCCCCCTCAGCAAGGGACTTGAAACCGTTTGCATTTATTGCGGAGAAATGAACAAATACATCCTCACCATTCTCCTGCTCCAGAAAACCGAACCCCTTGCTGTCATTGAACCACTTAACCCTGCCTGTTGTCATACCGTACTTCTCCTTCTACCTTCTTTGTAATGCACCTGCGATTTCGCCGGTGTTCGTGAATTGTGTTCTATTCGGCA
>CAZXTZ010000158.1:0-7125 GCA_964643645.1 uncultured Geobacteraceae bacterium | reverse complement strand
ATTCTTAAATCCATGTTGGACCAGGTTGAAGGTTCATTCGCCGCAATACTTATGGGGTACGACTGTATTGCAATCGATGAGGTACATCACGGAGACCCTGGATTTGATGTGCAGTTGATGACCATTGAGTATGCCACTGTTATCAAGGACATCCGTAAATCAATAGAGGTTATAGGCGCTGGAGCCATGGAAGAAATAACCATAACCACCCAGGAATCATGCATGATTATCAGAATGGTAAGCCCTGATCTGTTTGCAGCCCTTGTTATGCCCAAAAGCGGAAACCTGGGAAAGGCCAGGTATGTACTTCGTGCCAACGCCGCAGCACTTTTGCAGGCAATAGATTAGTTATGAAGATCCTTGTCGTTCACGGTCCCAACCTGAACCTGCTTGGAAGAAGGGAACCAGGTATATATGGAACCCTGTCGCTTGATGATATAAATTCTGCACTTGATGCCCTGGCCTCAGAGTTTGAATGCAGCCTTTCATTTGTCCAGTCAAACAGTGAAGGTGGACTTGTTGACGCCATACAGGACGGGATTGACAGGTTTGATGGCATTCTTATCAACCCCGCCGCCTACACCCACACAAGTATAGCAATACGGGATGCGCTTGCAGCGGTGGGGCTCCCTTTCGTAGAGGTACACCTTTCCAATATTCATAGTCGGGAATCATTCAGGCATGTCAGTTTCCTTGCTCCTCTGGCTTTGGGGCAGATATGCGGTTTTGGTCTGGACAGCTATCTGTTGGGTCTGCGAGCTCTTTTTAATCACATTAAAAATTGATTTGCATGAATCATTGCTGTTTTGAAAGAATATAAAGAATTAGATTGAGGACTCATCTTTAGTTATGCTAAAACACAGACGTTCAAGACTTGAGCCTTTTTTTGAACGGCACAATCTTGACTGCATAATAATCGGGTCTATTTCCAATATAAGATATCTTTCTGGTTTCACTGGTTCCGAGGCTTCTCTTGTACTTGCAGCTGAGCTTGGATGGTTTATATCGGACTCCAGGTATACCTTGCAGGCGGCAAGTGAGGTTTCAGGGCTTGAGCTGATTGAATCCCACAAGAGGCTTGAGGCCATTGCAGAACTGAATTCGCGTTTTAAATGGAAAAATGTTGGTTTTGAGGCTGCTCATACCACTGTTGCAGCTCTTAATGAGATGTCTACAGCTATTTCAAATGTAGAATTTGTTCCTTTGGGAGCGGAACTGGATTTTATCCGCAACCGCAAGGACAAGGATGAACTGGAAGCCCTGGAGAGGGCCGCTGCTCTGGCATCAGGGGCCATGGAAAAGATTCTGCCTTTGTTGAAAGAAGGCGCTGTTGAGTCCGACATTGCTCTTGCTCTTGAGTTTGAGATGAGACGTAATGGAGCTGAAGGACGTGGTTTTGATTTTATTGTGGCCTCTGGCGAGAGGGGAGCCATGCCCCACGGTCGGGCAAGTTCCAAAAAAATCAGTCGTGGTGAACTTGTAACTATTGATTATGGTTTGATATTGGGTGGATATCACTCAGATGAGACAATAACGGTATCTATTGGCAGGCCTGATGACAGGCAGAGAGAAATTTACGATATAGTAAAGACAGCCCATGATCTTGCAATTGATTCAATAAAACCTGGTATTTCATGCAGGGCCGTAGACTCTGTGGCCAGGAACTATATTTCTTCCAAAGGTTTTGGTGACTATTTTGGACATGGACTAGGCCATGGTGTCGGTCTTGAAGTTCACGAAAAGCCGGTGCTTTCACCCAGAAGTGATGCCGTACTGGAGCAGGGAATGGTTGTGACTGTTGAACCGGGCGTATATATTCCCGGCTGGGGTGGAATAAGGATAGAAGATACTGTTGCTGTTACTGAAGAAGGATGTCGTATCTTAACAAGATTTCCAAAGGATTTGTGCTGTTTATGATGTGATACAATTAGCCGGTATGTTAACTAAAAGGAGATATATATGGAGATCAAGGATCTAAAGCTGTTGATAAAAATGGTTACCGAGACGGACATAACCGAGTTTGAGATGGATAATACTGATGAAAAGATAGTAATCAGGAGAGGTCAAAAGCCTGAGTTCTTCCAGATGGCCCCCGCAGCCCAGGCTTATGCTCCACCACAGCTACCGGTCTCACAGCAGCAGCCACAGCAAACACTCGTTCCTGCCACAGCTCCCGCACCTCAAAAAGAGTCAGGGGAGCAGATCACCTCTCCGATTGTAGGCACTTTCTACCGTGCCGCTTCTCCTGAGGCTGCACCTTTCTGTGAAGTGGGTCAGGTTCTTGAAAAGGGTCAGGTAATCTGTCTTGTCGAGGCAATGAAGCTGTTCAACGAGATAGAGGCTGAATTCAAGTGCAAAATTCTGAAGATCTGTGTTGAAAACGCCCAGCCGGTTGAATTTGGCCAGCCATTGTTTATCGTTGAAAAACTGTAGGAGTCGCCATGTTCCATAAAGTACTTATCGCCAACCGTGGTGAGATTGCCATCCGGGTAATCCGGGCCTGCAAGGAATTGGGAATAAAGACTGTTGCGGTCTATTCCACAGCCGATTCCGAGTCACTGCATGTAAAGCTTGCCGACGAATCGGTCTGTATCGGTCCCGCCCCAAGCAGCCAGAGTTATCTGAATATTAACGCTATCATAAGCGCCGCTGAACTTACTGATGCGGAAGCTATTCACCCGGGTTATGGTTTTCTTTCGGAAAATGCCAAATTTGCAGAAGTCTGCGAACAGTGTGGAATTACCTTTATTGGCCCATCTGCAGAGAGCATGCGGGTTATGGGCGATAAGATCTCGGCCCGTCAGGCCGTAATTGAGCATGGAGTGCCGATTCTTCCAGGAACCAAAGAGAGTGTAAAAAGTGTTGATGAGGCTGTAAAGATTGCCAAAAAGATCGGCTTTCCGGTAATAATCAAAGCTACTGCAGGCGGTGGCGGGCGGGGTATGAAGATCGTCCATTCGCAGGCGACAATGGCCAATGCATTCGCAACCGCCCGTGCCGAAGCACAGTCAGGGTTTGGGAATCCCGAGGTATATATCGAAAAATATTGCGTTGAGCCACGCCATGTTGAAATTCAGGTGCTGGCAGACAAGCATGGAAACTGCATCCATCTTGGCGAACGCGATTGCTCTATCCAGCGCCGTCATCAAAAGATGCTGGAAGAGGCCCCCTGTCCGGTGCTTAAGCCTGAAACCAGGGCAGCGATGGGAGACGCAGCAGTAAAGGCTGCAAAGGCAGTCAATTACAGCAGCGTAGGAACAGTTGAGTTTCTTCTGGACAAGAGCGGTGAGTTTTACTTCATGGAGATGAACACCCGTATTCAGGTGGAGCATCCTGTGACGGAAATGATTACAGGAGTTGATCTTATCCGCGAGCAGATAAGATCCGCTGCAGGTCTGCCGTTGCGTTACAAACAGAAGGATATCAAGATCAACGGACATGCAATCGAATGTCGGATAAATGCTGAAGATCCTTTTAAGTTTACCCCGTGTCCCGGTAAGATTACCGCCTATCATCAGCCAGGAGGTCTTGGGGTAAGGGTGGATTCCTTTGTCTATGACCAGTACACTGTTGTACCCCATTACGATTCAATGATAGGCAAGCTGATTGTTCATGCAGAAACAAGGGAAGATGCCATTCGCCGTATGGCAAGGGCTCTGGATGAGTATATAATTGAGGGAATCAAGACAACAATTTTCTTCCACAAGAGAATTATGACAAACAAGGATTTTATTGAGGGTAATGTTGACACCTCTTTCCTTGAGCGCATTGTTCTGGAGTAGGTTATGGAATTTCCTGAAGAGTTCAAATACTCAAAAGAACATTTGTGGGTAAGGGTGGAAGGCAACAAGGCTGTTATAGGCATTACTGACTTTGCACAGGATGAGCTTGGTGATATTGCCTGCATAGAACTTCCTGAAGAAGGAGATGATGTCGAGCAGGAAGACTCAATGGGCTCAATTGAGGCACGAAAGACGGTGGCCGAATTATACGCTCCACTTAGCGGTTCGGTGTTGGAGGTGAATTCCGAAGCTGTTGATAATCCTTCACTTGTTAATGATGATCCATATGATGGCGGCTGGCTTGTTGAGTTGTCCATAAATGACCATGACGAGCTGAAGTCCCTGATGTCTGCGATGGATTATATAGAGTATGTTGAGAACAAAGAACTGTGATCAGTTGAAAAAATATGCTAGAAAGGCGGGATATGATCCTGCCTTTTTTTTTGGGTAAAATGTTTGTGTTAAATAGTGAAAGGTCTATTTATGTCATGAGAAGGTTTCTGGCCGTTTTATTTATCATAATGCTTCCGGGAGTTTCGTCTGCATCTGATGCACCACCTATTGGGTTGACCCTTGCAGAGGCAGTAAAAATGGCAGTTGAGAAGAACCTTGATGTGAGGGCCGAGCTTTATAATCCTGCCATTCAGGAAGCTGAAATCCGCAAAAATATGGGCATTTACGACCCCACTCTCTCAGCTCAGACAGACTATCTGAATTCTACCACAGCAAACGTAATCCTTGGCACTCCCAACCCGCTGGGGTCCCAGACAACCCAGTTTAACGCAGGCTTGAGCCAGCTGTTTTTTACCGGTGGCACAGCTACACTTTCGTTTAATAACACATACTATTCAAATGACAAGACAAGCAGCACAAGCGGTTATGCAGCGTACTGGCAATCAGCCCTTGGAGTAAACATAAACCAGCCTTTGCTGAAAAATTTCGGTAGAGAAACAACCGAGTTGAATATTGATGTTTCAAGGCTTGGAAAGAAAGTGGCAATTGAGCATTTTCAGCAGAAACTTGTTTCTACCGTGGCACAGGTCAGAAATGAATATTACAAGCTCTTCAGTCTTCGTGAGGAAAGGGATGTAAAGAAGGTCTCTCTGGAACTTGCACTCAAGATTCTGGCAGAGACCAGGGCTCGTGTGAAGGCAGGTGTAATGCCTTCAATGGAAATTCTTAATGCAGAGTTCGGAGTGGCATCAAGGGAGAAGGAGTTGATTGACTCTGAAAGGTCTGTAAACGACCAGATTGATGTTGTGCGTCAACTGCTTCAACTGCCTCAGTCATTGCAAATAATTACTCTTGAAACCCCTTCAAGATCAGAATATGAAATTTCGGAAAAGGATGAGATAAAGCGTGCCATTGATACGAGGCCTGAGCTTAAGGAGTTGAAATACAATCTTAAGATGGCGGAACTACAGTCCCGGGTTGCAGGAAACAAGACCCGTCCGGATCTGGCGCTTACAGCATCTCTATCATCCACAGGGCTTGACAGGAAATTCAGCGGGGATATGGACAGGCTTGCTACATTCGATTATCCTGCATGGGGTGTCGGACTTGTTTTTTCATACCCGATAGGCAACAGCAGCGCTGAAAATGACTACAGAAAAAGCCGTCTCAAGATTGACCAGTCACTGCTTCAGCTAAAGAATCAGGAAGAGTTGATAGCAAATGAAGTAAGATCAGCTGTACGTGCTGTCTCTTCAAGCTTCAAACAGATCGAGGTCGCTGACAGGGGAAGACTTTTTGCAGAAGAACGCTTCAAGGCCTTTGCGCGGAAGGTTGAAGTCGGGCTTGCAACAAATAAGGATCTTCTTGATGTTGAAAATGATCTTGCAACTGCAAAGAATAACCAGATCAAAGCGCTTGTTGGATATGCAAATGCCGTGACATCGCTTTGGAAGTCCACTGGAGCCCTGCTTGAAAAGGAAAACGTGAGGCTTACAGGTAATGATGCAGACAACTTGTACAAGAGTATTAAATGATGAAGATGAAAGTGGGCTGGATAGATTACGCAAACTGCACCCCACTCCTGCTGCAACTCAGGGACTTCCTTCCTGATGCAGGTCTGGAGCTTGTTCATGGTGTCCCTGCCCGTCTGAATCATGCCCTTGCAAACGCTGAGATAGATATATGCATATCCTCTTCCATAGAGTATGCAACTCACTCGCAGGATTACGGTATTCTTCCGGGACATTGCATAGGTTCTGACGGCCCCGTAATGAGCGTTCTCCTTTTTTCCCCATGCCCGGTTGAGGAACTTTCCGGCAAGCGGATTCTGGTTACACCGGAGTCTGCCACTTCTGTGATTTTGCTTCAAATCCTTTTGTCGAAATATTGGGGAATTCCGGAATATAAGCTTGAAACCTCACCTTTTCACTGGAAGGGGGCCATTGAATCAGGACTGCCGGTTCTGCTGATAGGAGATTCCGCCCTCAAGGCATCAATTAACTGCAAGCTTCCTTATCTGTATGATCTTGGAGAGTCATGGAAGGCCATGACTGGTCTGCCTTTTGTTTATGCACTCTGGCAGGCTAATATGCAGTCAGCATCTGACAAGCCGGAACAGCTGTCAGCCCTGGCAGAACTTCTGGCTATGGCGCGGGACATGATGGGGCAAAGGCTGGATGACCTGGCCAGAGAGGCTTCTGAGAAGAGCTGGATGGGGCAGGAACATCTTGCCGATTACTGGCGACATATCACCTATTCTCTGGATGATGCCCATAAAGAGGGGCTATTGCTCTATTACTCAATGGCATCAGAATTATCACTTGCGCCTGTAGTTGAGTCGCTTAATTTCTATCAGGTGTAGTGGATGGATCTTTTTTCATTTTCATCAGAAAAAACAAACGATAATACCTGGTTCGACTCTCTATCCCGGCTTGTTGGTGAGGATGTTGAGGGGAAGGCTGACAGGGCCCGCCTGGCAGATCAGTCTGTACGAAATAGAATCATGCTGAAGGCCAGATGGTTTCTGCTTGTACTTCTTGTTGCATATACGTTATTTGCCGAGTCACTTCTTGCATCAAGCTTTGATCTTCCTGTTTTTGACCTTGGCGAGTGGAGTTTTGCGCTGACGGTTGCCGCAGTATTCTTTTCTATAGCTTATCCATTGCTTTCCATCGCCGGAATATTTTCAAAGGCAACAAGACTTGTAATTCACCTTCAACTTGTTCTGGATCTGCTTTTTGTTACAGCGGCTGTACACTGGAGCGGCGGGGTGGTAAGCTGGTTCTGGCCAGCCTATCTGCTTGTAAGCCTTGAGTCTGCATTTCTTTTTGAAAAGAAGAGGGAGGTCTGGTTTACGGGAGCAGTGGGAGCCTTGCTTTATGGTCTCCTG
>CAZXTZ010000157.1:0-7222 GCA_964643645.1 uncultured Geobacteraceae bacterium | reverse complement strand
ACGTGGCCTGCCGGGCAGTGGGGCAGCCAGGGGATGCCGTTGTCACCTTCACTCCGGTCTATCCGCCCTTTCTTAGCTCACCGGGCCTGTCAGGCCGTGAACTGGTTACGACGTCACTGATTGAACAGCAGGATCGCTGGGTCATGGATCTGGATGCTCTGGAGCAGGTCATCACACCTCGTACCCGTCTACTGCTGCTCTGTAGCCCTCACAATCCGGTTGGCCGGATCTGGAGCCGTAAAGAACAGCTTGCCCTGGCTGAGCTGGTTGAGCGGCATAACCTGATTGTCTGTTCTGATGAGATCCATAGCGGTCTGTTGCTTGATGCTGAAAAACAGCATATCCCGTTTGCCACCCTTGCACCGGAACTGGCCCGTCGCACCATTACCCTGCAGGCCCCCAGCAAGACCTATAACATCCCCGGTCTGGGCTGTTCCTTTGCCATTATTCCTGATCAGCAGCTCCGCACGGCATTCCGTGGCGTCATGTCCGGTATCGTACCCCATGTGAACCTGCTTGGCTACACCGCCGCCCTGGCTGCCTACCGGGATGGCGAGCAGTGGCGGCAGGCGCTGCTGTCATATCTACGTGAGAACAGGACACTGGTGCTGGAATCACTGGCTGAAATGCCTGGATTGAAAACCTGGGCGGTGGAGGCCACCTACCTGGCCTGGATTGATGCACGATCACTGCAGTCAGATGATCCAGCCGGTTTTTTTGAACTGGCAGGGGTTGGATTATCTGATGGTGCACCGTTTGGTGCGCCCGGTTTTTTGCGGTTGAACTTCGGTTGTCCACGGAAGCTGCTGCAACAAGCGCTTGCGCGTATGAAAACAGTCTGCTGATGCCTCTAAAATAAACTCAAAAGGAAACAGAATTGATGCACATTGAAGAAATAATAAAAAAAACACTTAACGATGAGCGACTTACTGACTCGGATATTGTTGCTTTACTCTCCATCGAACCAACCTCTACAGACACCTACCGCCTGTTTGCAGCCTCACGCGAACTGTCTGCCAAGTTGTGTGATAATCATGCCGAGGTCCATGCCCAGTTTGCCATCAACCTTGCTCCATGCCCAAAAAACTGCATGTTCTGTTCTTTTGCAGTAAAAAACGGCATCTTCAAAGGCAGTTCAAAATTATCCCCGGAAGATGCTGTTGCTACTGCCCTCACCTTTGAGCAGAACGGCGCCAACGCTATCTACCTTATGGCAACCGCCTCGTTTGATATTTCAGAGTTCTGTGACTATGGCAAAGAGGTGCGCAGCAGGCTGAAGCCGGAAAGCAGGCTGATTGCCAATGTTGGCGATCAGGAGATTGCTGGCGCACAGCGCCTCAAGGATGCCGGTTTTGACGGTGTGTACCACGCGCTGCGTCTGCGGGAGGGAAGTGACAGTGAAATACCCCCTGATCTTCGTTTTAAATCAATCAGCGCCTTCAAGGAAGTGGGCTTGATCGTGGGCACCTGTGTTGAGCCAATCGGGCCGGAACATAGCAACGAGGAACTGGCTGACCTGATCCTGTTCACTGCAGCACAGCAGCCAGCCTTCAGCGGCGCTGCCCGGCGCATAAGCATACCAGGCACATCACTGGCAAAACGGGGAATGATAAGTGAACTGCGAATGGCCCAGATTGTGGCGGTAACACGTCTGGCCATGCCACACGCAGTCAAGGGAAACTGCACCCATGAACCATGCGGTATCGGTGCATTGGCCGGAGCCAATCTTTTCTGGGCAGAAACAGGAGCCAACCCCCGTGATGTGAAAGAAAAGACTGAAGAGGGGCGTGGTCACACTGTCGCAGCCTGCAAAGCCATATTCAATGAGGCTGACTGGCAGGTTCTTGGCAGCGGAACTTCAGCATTTTTCAACTGAGCGTGCCGACCATCTCAGTCATAATACCGGTGCTCCATGAGCAGGAACTGATCAACGGGCTGATAGATCAGCTTAAGGGTCAAGTGGCAAGTGGCAAGTGGCAAGAGACAGATGAACTTGAAATCATCGTGGTGGATGGTGATGCCGCAGGTTCAACCATATCTGTCATATCTGATCGGTATGTAACATGCATTACTGCTTTAAAGGGCCGCGGAAATCAGCTTTCTGCAGGCGCCACCATGGCAAAAGGCGAGATTATCCTGATGCTTCATGCCGACACCCGGTTGCCGGACAACTGGTTTCAAGCCATCAATTCTGCCGTAAATGCCGGTGCAGACTGGGGGGCATTCAGACTTGGAATTGATCTTGACGGCTTTTCCTACAGGATTATCGAGAGGTGTGTAGATATCAGATGCACACTCTTCAGTCTTCCCTACGGAGATCAGGGGATCTTCGCAACCAGAGAGGCGCTGGAACGAATCGGTGGCATCCCGGAACTTCCGATTATGGAAGATGTTGAACTGTGTCGAAGGCTGAATGCGTCAGGTCTAAGTTTTAAGCTGCTTCATGCAAGGGTGAAAACATCAGCCCGCCGCTGGAAAAAAGAAGGAGTAGTTCGAAGAACGTTGAAAAACTGGTTTCTTTTACTGCGTTATCTGACCGGCACACCTCCTGAAAAACTCTACAGATCATATTAGGTGCCATTGTCGGCGTCGTAATTTGTTTTATAGATGAAATACACGGATAACCCAAAAGTTACTTGCTGGAAGGGTGGATTCACACATTGTTCCGAATCGTAGCAATATTTGTAAAACCGCCAATACCGGGCCACGTCAAGACCCGCCTGGCCAGATCTATCGGCAACAAGGCCGCCTGCAAGATATATCGCAGGCTGGCAGACAGTATTGTTGATCAGATTAAGGCCAGTGGAATTCCCATGGCCATTTTCTTTGATGGAGAAGACTCCTCAAAACTTCCCGAGTCATGGCGCAAAGATTCTGTAATCTGTCAAAAACAGACCGGTGACAACCTTGGCAAACGGATGGTTGAAGCATTTGCCAGATTGTTCGCAGAGGGGATAGAACAAGTTGTCCTCATTGGCAGTGATATTGTCGGCCTTGATTCAGGATATTTAGTTAAGGCCTTTGATCAGCTCAACACTCATGACATGGTTATAGGGCCCGCCCTGGATGGTGGTTATTGTCTTGTTGGGTTTAACATGGAGCAGTTCAAATCAGAGCTTTTTGAGGATACTCCATGGAGTACAGACATGGTCTTGGAACTGACCTTGAAAAAGGCAGCAACAGCAGGGCTCTCCACAGCCCTGATTGATGCCTTGCAAGATATTGATACAATTGATGATCTTCATTCTAAGTATTCCATGATACCCCGCCAGTTGCTTTCATCGTTGGCACCACCACGGTGACACTCATCAATGATGATGCAGTCAAAGAAGTCAGGGGGGTACTCACCGAAATACGGGGGGTCCCCTGGCCCACTCATGAAGGTCTGGAAGATGGTAAAGAAGATGCTGCCGTTCTTGGGCACCTTGCCCTTCTTCTTGATCTCATTCGGTGCAATGCGTACCAGCGCATCTTCAGGGAAGGCTGAGAAAGCGTTGTATGCCTGATCTGCCAGAATGTTCCGGTCTGCCAGAAACAGGATACGTGGTCGGCGGTCGGTTCGCTCTCCTTCTTCCAGTCAGTCAGGTTCCAGCGGCTCTGAAACAGCTTCCATGCAATCTGAAAGCCGATAAAGGTCTTGCCGGTACCGGTTGCCAGCGTAAGAAGGATACGCTCTCTATCGTCGACAATTGTCGCCAACACCCGCTCAATAGCAATGTCCTGATAGTAACGCCCTTGAAAGTAACCGCCCCTATCTTCAAACGGTACAGCGGCGAAGCGGTCACGCCATGCGTTGCGGGTGGCAAAGGTGAGGTTCCAGAGTTCATCCGGTGTGGGGTACTGTATCAACTCCCCCTCAATACCGGTTTCCATGTCAATGCCATAGATACCCTGTCCATTGGTGGCGTAGGTAAAACGGATAGCCAGTTTACCTGCATAATCCTTGGCCTGTCCTACACCCTCCGTCAGCGGTTTATCCCATGCCTTTGCTTCTACCACCGCCAGCTTGGTGTTCCGGGATTCCAGCATATAGTCAGCCGTCAGAGCCTTGCCCCGCTTGCCGTGGCCTTCGATACGGCCAAGAGTAATGGGATACTCACGCCGTATGCGACTACCTTCAACCAGCGGCTTTCAGGGCGGGGTCAATATGTTCGGCTCTGGTTTCGGCTTCGTTCATGGAAATTCATCCTATGGCCGGTGGCGATTTGCGTCTAAATAAAAAAATGCAATAAAACAGACTGCTTATTAAGACTTGTGTTCGATTTAGCAAACATCATCAAAATAAAAGTCAGGCCCAAAACGGAATATAACTCCGGTAGCGCAAGGAAGTTGCATCGGGGGCTGATACTTTGATCTTGCCTGCCTCAATAGAGTCACGAATAGCCCGTGATACCGACTCTGATTTTTTCTCCGACAATTTGAACCTCTCCCACACGGAAATCAGGGGCAGGTAGCTGATAAACTTCCGCTGCCTGGATTACCTTGTCAACACCACTTCCCTTTTCTTCGCAAACGCCGAGTCGTCGCATAAGGTCAGCCAACCGCTCGTTGCGTGAACGATATTCGTCAATAAAGCGATCAGGCGGAATGAACGGTTTGCCAGGATTGGAAATCTCCATACGATCATCATACAGTTCGACCATCACAGATGCGCCAGATTCCGATAAATCCTGATGAATAAGGGGATTAGCGACCAGTTCACGAACAGCAATTTCTGGAAACATCTTCACTTCACGCCGCAACGTCTGCTCTATGATCTCATTTGACGGGACCAGTCCATTGATGTACTCCACCAGTCCCTGAAACCCTACGGCGTATCCCTTGTTACCTGGCTTATCCGTCTTTGTCTTCAGTTTATTAGTGCCTTCATAAACGATGACACGAGGAGCCTTGCGGTTCAGTTTGTCAAACTGATCCAGCTTTTTGGCAAACAGTAGCGCACCAAGATTGGTAATGTTCCAGCCTTCACCTGTCCGTTCAATGAGGCGTTCACCTGAAAAACGCTCAAGCACCGCTTCACGGGTTGCTGGATACGGTAGATTCAAGAGATCAAAATAACTCTGGGTGTCAAGAAGTTGCACCACCCTGTCGCCATCACAACCGGTCATGGCCGGTTTGAGGCACCAGTCCTGCTCACCTTCGGCAAATATACGGCGCAACTGGTCAGGAGTCATGGCAACAAGGTCTTCACCGGCCCGCATCAGGTATGCGCCGTCAAAGTCCAGTGGATGCCCCACCGGACGGGAAGGAATATCGAACACCAGCACCCGCCCCAAGGGGTGCATGAGTTCCACCTCATCAACACGGATATGCAGTTTCTCGACAATACGGGCTTTGATGTCGTTAAGATCGGTGGTTGCGGAAAAAGCCTGAGAGCCAACCACCTGCCGAGGCAGCTTGTCCGAAACCCCAAGCACAAGGTGTCCGCCCCGTTCGTTAGCCAGAGCCACGCAGTAACGCATCAACTTGGTGGTATCGAATTGGTGTTTGGCCTCTTTGAACTCCAGATGTTCGGTTTCGGCTGGTGCAGTCAGCCATTGTTGCAGGGTGGCAAGGGTTATCATAATCCCCCCGTGAAGGCTTGATCCAGCAGCGACTTCTTCAGAGCATCAAGTGCTGCGAGTTTCTGTTGGTAGAGGGATTCAAGACGTTGGGTTTCCTCTCGAAGTTCATCTAACTGAGTTGATATAACGTTCTGCTCTTGAACCGTTGGCAAAGGTATTGGCATTGACCTCAGGTCGTTAATAGACAGATTCGGTTGCATCAAAGTATTAACTCGTTCTTTAACATAATCGACCACTTCCTGTGTCGAGAGGTAGGCAAAAAGAAATGGTGCTGCCAGAATATCTGGGCAAGCAGTTATTGCAGCGACTCGCTGATTGATAAGCGCACCATGATATATGTCAGGTACAACAGCAACTTTGAGTCCTCCTGATATAATGGTACGAGTCAAGGCGATAACGATGCTGCCCTCCTGCACAGATACTGCACCATATTTTGTGTCGAAACCCTCAGGAAGATAGCAGTCTGAGTCACAAACAAACTCTCTAACTCCAACGTTGGTAATTTTAATACTTTTTACAACGCCTTTCGGCGAGAAGTCTTTGCTTTTGAAGGCGAACCCATTGATTATTGTCGCTGCTTTTTCCAAAGGCTTATCCACCCAACCTTCACCACGCTTTGTAAAGACAGATTGAAGGTGACTCTCAAACAGCGCACGGGCGTTCTGGAGATTCTTCTCGGCGTTGACCTTGGCAATGGCGATACCTTCAAACGCTTCATCAAGGATGCCGACGATGCGTTGCTGTTCGGAGAGTGGAGGGAGAGGAACAGCAATCTCTTTTACTTCTTTACAGGTAAGGTGAGGAACTGTTGAGCCTGATCGTATATTCTCAAAACCGCTCTGCATTTCAGGCGAGTTGAAAAATAAAGAGAGAAAGTGACCTGACACCATATCCTTAATTGGTGTTATCACAATCATTGCATGACAGTTATGCCCCTCATGTTCATCCGAAACTACTGCTGAATGACCTATGTGACCACTTTGCACAAGCAGCACATCACCAGCTTTCAGCATAGATTTTTTGTTTTTATGATTAAACTCATCAGAGATAAACGTCTTACCGTCAAAGGTTAGCTGATTATTCTTGACGTGTCGTGCCAAGAGATATGGAACCCCTGATTCCAAATAAATGTCTCTAGTTGGGCCAACATAGCCATTTGTTAGGCGTGTCACTACGTCTCCAAGACGCTTAATCTGCCACCCCGCCTTCATAGCAACGCCCTGATGTTTGCCAGCACTTCCGCACTCTCGGCATCCAGTGCGGCTATCTCATCCATGATCTCCTGCGGGGAGCGGTGGGTAATTACCTCGCCGCCGTCAGGGTTCTTCACTGACAGGTCATAGGTGGTGGTATCAATGCCGGTAACATCCAGGCTCCAGCTTTTAGGGGAATCGGCAAAGGTCTTTTGCAGTTCAATGAACTCTGCCATGTCAGCATCATTGAGCGGGTTGGTCTTGCCCAGATTGCGACCGGGATCAAGGGAGTAGTACCAGACCTTGCGGGTAGGTGCTCTCTTCTCGAAGAACAGCACTACCGTCTTGACTCCTGCGCCTTGGAACGTACCACCGGGACAATCCAGCACCGTATGCAGGTTGCATGATTCCAGCAGCAGTTTCCGCAAACTCACCGAAGCATTGTCAGTATTGGAGAGAAAGGTG
>CAZXTZ010000156.1:0-7223 GCA_964643645.1 uncultured Geobacteraceae bacterium | reverse complement strand
AGTGACATGGCTTGGTTGCTCCTTACTTATTCTTACTTATTAATACATGGTAAGAATTCAAGACAAAAGGGGCAGGCTAGAGGAACGGATTGATGATATGAAGCTGATTTTCAATGATCATGCTGTGGTTCATATCTTCACTATAGAGGGTTGCGCATCCGGCCTGTAGCGCAGAGGTGACTATCAGACTGTCCCAGTAGGAAAGAAGGTACTTTTTTCTGATCCCGGACGCTGTAGTGTAGGTACTCAGATCAACGGGAATGACCTCGGTTGCAAGCGCAACAATACCGTTTATAGCTTTATCCTGCACAGCATCGTCAGCCAGACGGTATTTTCGTGTCAATGTCCAGTGAAATTCGTTTATTACTTGAACAGAAACCATGATTGAAGCTTTTGCCGACAGATTACGCAACAGTTCAAGAACGGTCTGTTGCTTTCCATCCCCGTTTTTTGCTTCAAGCAAGGCGTATACCCAGATGTTGGTATCAATAAAACATTCAGATTTCATCGTAAATTTCATTCCGTGAAACCTTCAGGTACTCTTTAACCTGTAGCGGAGTTTGAAACGCCGCAGGCAGGGCCTTGGTACGGACAGTCTTTTTTGATCCGGCACAACGACTCAACAGAAACTGGGCAAAATCACGAACCTCGCGTTGCCTTGGTGCGGGAAGCGCCGAGAGATCGAGCATGGCGGCAGCAGAACGTGGCATAATCAGCCTCCTTGTTTTTATGCAAAAAAATTAGCACAGGAACCGGGTGATGACAAGAACGGCAAGAACGAGGTTTGTTATCAACTCAGGCAGCAGTCACCCTCGCCAGCTCATCAACCAGTTCTTTTGTTTTCAGCGGTTTTGTCAGATACCCGTTAAACCCTGATTTCAACAATTTCTCTTCCGTGCCATACAGTGCATTGGCTGTAAGGGCGATTACAGGCACATTACCCCCATTCACCTGCTCTTCGGCGCGAATCGCTTCAAGGGCCTCAACACCGTTCATAACCGGCATCTGGAGATCCATCAGGATCAGATCAACCCCGCCCTTGCGCCACCGCTCCAGCGCCTCTCTGCCGTTGTTGGTGCAGATGGCGCCATGTCCGATTTTCTGAAGCAGCAGTTCAAGGGTACGCTGATTCATCAGATTGTCTTCTGCAATCAGAATCGAGAGTGATCGGGTGGGCTTTTCAGGCAGTCCTGCCTGTTGTGCCGGACGGGAAACTGAAACAGCGCTCAGTTCAAACGGCATTTCAAGATGAAAGCTGCTGCCGACGCCGGGTGTGCTTTCAACAGTAATGGAGCCACCCATCAGGTCTGCCAGCTTGCGACAGATGGCAAGACCCAGCCCTGTGCCGCCAAAACGGCGGGTGGTGCTGGTATCGGCCTGCTCGAACGGGTTGAATATCTTCTCCATGGCTTCCGGCGAAATGCCTATTCCGGTGTCACTTACTGTCAGCCTTAGCAGCGCTCTCCTTGCATCCCTCTCAAGCAGCCTGACAGCAATGGTTATGGAGCCCTGTTCGGTAAACTTGATGGCGTTGCCCAAAAGGTTGAGCAGAATCTGTTTGATCCGCAGCTGGTCACCGCGCAGCACCTCAGGCAGATCAAATGGCAGATCTTTCTGTAGGGTCAGATGTTTGTCGTAAATACGGGATTTCTGGGTGGTGATCACATCTTCAATCGCCTTGCGCAGGGAAAATTCGGCATATTCAAGCTCTATCCTGCCTGATTCAATTTTTGACAGGTCGAGAATATCGTTGATGATATGCAGCAGGTTATCTGATGCGATTTCGATACTGCCCAGATATTCTTCCTGTTCAGGCGTCAGATCGGTATAACGCATAAGCTGTGTCATGCCGATCACCCCGTTCATCGGCGTGCGGATCTCATGGCTCATGTTGGCCAGAAATTCGCTCTTGGCACGGTTGGCGGCTTCTGCTGATTCTCTGGCAAGTTTCGCTTCTTCCTCAACCCCTTTAAGCCTGGTAATATCCCTGGCTATTCCAAGTACGCCGATCAACCTGCCTGTGGGATCAAACATCGGAGTTTTGATGGTTTCATACAACGCAGCATGGCCATCGGCAAAGGTAAGCAACTCTTCATTGCTGCTGGGACCGCCAGCTTCCATGGCTTTACGGTCATGTTCACGGAAAAAATCCGCAAGCTCCTTATCTACAAAGTCATAGTCCGTCTTGCCCAGAATCTCTGCCTCAGTGGCGCCATACAACTTTTCAAAAGGTGGATTACATGCCAGAAAGACCCCGTCTTCATCCTTTAGCCAGACCAGATCGGGCATGGTGTTTACCAGAGTACTCAGGTGGGCCGTCCGTTCTGCAACCCGCTGTTCAAGAAGATGGTTATTCTCTTCAACCGTTGCAATCTTTTCGGCCAGGGCTTCAGCGGACTCCTTCAGGTTACTTGAAAGCAGGTGAAATTCAGCTATGTCGCTTTCAGGCCAGATGATCTTTTCATGCTGCGCAACCTTTTCAGGCAGAGACCTGCTGATGCTGGCCAGAAGTTGTGGCGTTGCGGCAATACGGTGGCTTAACCACCATGCCAGAAGGATGGAAAACGAAAACAGCAGAGCGATAAAGTAGAGGCGCTGTGTAGTGTCGCCATAGGCGCTCTTCTGCAGCGGAGAAAGAGGATACTCCACAAACAGTGTCCAGCCGGTATCTGCAAGAGGCTGCCTGGCATAATAGCTTGCCCCCTTCCAGACATTCATAATACTTATGTTCCTGTGCATTCCAGGTATCCGCAGAAGGACGCCGTCAGTCTTCCTGATGGTGGCCCCCTTCTCAAGAGCAACCATCTGCTGGAGCGGTTTTCTGGCCGAAACAGTGCTGACCACAACATTCCCCGCGCTGTCAACGATGGTGTACTGCATATCATGCCGATTGGCTACCTTGGCAAACAGTTGCTGCAGCCTTTCAAGATTGACCGCGCCATGACCAAAGCCTGCCAGCCTGCCATCTTTGAGAATCGGGACGGAAATGGTGAATATCGGCACGAATACACTGGCTCTGCCGGTGAATACATCCGACACAACCGGCTTTCCTGTCTGCTGTAACCGCTTGAAGTAAGGGCGGTCACTGAAGTTAAGCCCCAGGGTGGACTCACCTCTCTCATTCCGGGCAGGAGAGAAGGCAAAGGTTGTGGCCCTGCTGTCAGCCAGATATACAGCATGAAAATCCGGGAATAGTGTGCGAATCCCTGTAAGTTCCTTCTGAAGGTAGGGAAGGGGCTGCATCGCCCCATCCCTGCCCAGTTCGGCTATGTTTCTGATAGCCCCTGTATGGTTTTCAAACCATGAAGCGATACGTTCCGAGATATCATGTGTCTCTATCTTTAGTGTGCTTATTGCATCTGCGTGCCGGGATTTAAGCACACCCTGCTGGAAGAGCAGCATGGACAAAAGCGTAGGGAGCATCAGTGTGGCGGCAATGGTGTGAAAGATTATGGTGAAGAGCGGTTCCGGTTCTTTTTTACTGCCAAGCCCGAGCCAGCGTTCAAGCGGAAGGCTTGAAACTATAATGGCGGCAATAAGGGCGTTGAATATCCCGTTTATCGCCTGCTTCAGCGCAATTACCAGTGTTGACTGAAGGCCAAGGTGCATTAAGCCGCCATAGAACAGGGTAACCAGAGGCATGCCGAGACATAACCAGTACAGTGCGTCAATAATCAGTATGTTGCTACGCCCTTTGCGGAAAGCAAAGGCCATCCAGACAGCTTCAGCCGTAAAGATGATAATGGCGTAGGGATGGTTCCAGAGCAGGTAGGTATGGCTTGAGGCGACAAGTGCAACGGCAATGCCGGGAGCGGAGCCCAGCAGCCTGAGGGCGATGATGCTGAAGATGCTTCCAAAGATCAGATCCACATTGTAGCTTACCGGCAGCTTGAAGTAGTTGCCGGCATAGCCCAAAAGGGCAAACAGCAACATTACAAGCAGCGCCTTTGGGGTTGGGGTTCCGGTTCGGTGAGTAGTATTCACAGATGCCTCACTTGATCAATCATCATTTTTACAGGAATTCAATTGTTTATAATAAATTCAGACTGATAATCCAACAAGATTCGTGCATGTTTCCAGCATTGTCCAGTTATAAAATTGCAAGCCATGAGAAGTATGTTTTTAGCCCCCCTCCTGTAGTTAAGGAGGGGCTGGGGGTGGTCAGGTTTTGGCTTTTGACTTCTTTTTTTGTCCTTAAAATTGATGAAAATCAAAGGCAACCACCCCTAACCCCTCCTTGAAAGAAAGGAGGGGGACAAAATGCAAAAAATAAACCTGACAACACTTGCCTTTTTCCTGACTGACACCAATAAATCAGCCACCCGCAGCCTGCTTGCATAACCTGCAATTTATGTTAAAATTCATACATCCTTTAACAGCTGTGAGGTACTGCATGAAAAAGAGCGCCACCGCTCCAAAGCCCGACCAAATGACTGCAACAATTCCGGCAACATCCATGCATTACGTTGGCATTGGCGCCTCGGCTGGCGGCCTGGAAGCCATTGAGGCTTTCTTTACCAACATGCCGCCTGACAGCGGCATGGCCTTTATTGTGGTGCAGCATCTCTCCCCTGACTACAAAAGCCTTATGGTTGAGCTGCTCTCCAAAAAGACTGCCATGCCTGTGCACCGTGCAGAAGATGGAATGGAAGTTCTGGCCAACCATATCTATCTGATCCCCCCCAAGAAGAACCTGACAATCTTCCACGGCAAACTGCTCTTGTCCGATCAGGACCACAGCCGGGGGATAAACCTGCCCATTGACCTGTTTCTGCGCTCCCTTGCAGATGACCAGGCGGAACGGGCCGTTGCCATAATCCTTTCAGGCACAGGAAGCGACGGAATGCGGGGGGTGCGGGCCGTCAAGGAGAACGGCGGAATGGTGATGGTGCAGTCCGAGGAGTCGGCCAAGTTTGACGGCATGCCCCGCTCTGCCATTTCCACCGGTCTGGCTGATTTTGTGCTTCCTCCGGATCAGATGCCAAGGCAGTTGCAGGCCTTTATAAAACATCCATACGTCACCAAGACAGAGCGCTCGGACAGCCTGCTCAGTAACGAAGATGGCCTTATCCGTATTTTTGCCCTGCTGCGCGAACGGTGCAAGGTTGATTTTACCTACTACAAGCCAAGCACTGTGGTACGCCGGATAGAACGCCGGATGTCCATCAATCAGGTGGAGGATATCAAGGACTACGTCAACTATATCCTCAGTAACCCCGCGGAACTGACAACGCTTTACCGTGAACTGCTGATAGGTGTGACCAGCTTCTTCCGGGATCAGGAAGCATTTGACTATCTGGCGGCAAATGTGCTGCCAGACCTGTTCCGTAATGCCACAAACCGTGAAATCCGATTCTGGGTGGCGGCCTGCTCCACCGGAGAAGAGGCATATTCTCTTGCCATTCTTGCCCGTGAATGTCTGGAACAGCTGGGCAGTTCCCACGACATAAAGATCTTTGCCACCGATATTGACCGGGACGCAATCCATTACGCTGCGGCAGGCAGTTATCCGGAGAGTATAGCCGCCGACCTATCCCCCCGCATCCTCTCCAAGTACTTCCACAAACGGGATGACAACTTCCAGATCGCCCGCACCATCCGTGAAATGGTGGTCTTTGCCCAGCACAACCTGATCAAGGACCCCCCGTTTACCAATATTGATCTTATCAGCTGCCGGAACGTGCTGATTTACTTTCAACCGATTCTGCAGCGCAAGGTCTTTGAATTTTTCAACTTTTCACTTGCCGCCAACGGCGCCCTCTTTCTGGGGAGCAGCGAAACCACCGGCGATATGGCCTCCTACTTTGAGGTGCTTGATTCCAAACTGAAGATTTTCCGTTCCAAGGGCCGCCTGAAGCCCCTCTCCGACACCCATATCCCCACCGTAACCGACACCCGTTTCCATGAAATGAAGGGGCAGTTTGCCGTTGCCCGCCGTGCGGCGCGGGCCACCGACGAAGAGCGGGTTATGGAACGTTTTATTGAGACTGCCAGCCTCGATTACATACCACTGGCGCTGGTTGTGAACGAACAGCTTGAGGTGCAGCATATTTTTGGTGATGCCGCCGGATATTTCAAGCTTCCATCCGGCAAGGTGGTAAATGATATATCCAAGATGGCGGTAAAAGAGCTCGCCATTCCGCTGGCAACCGGCGTTCAGAAGGTGTTTCGCCAGAATCAGGAACTGCGGTTTTCAAATATCAGAATCAGCCATTATGATGGAAACCGGCTGGTTGATATGCGGATCAAGCCAATGCCCGGAAAGAAGGAGCAGGAGCGTCTGGTTGCCATCTTTTTGAACGAAGTGAAAAAGAGTGGCGACCCTCTGGACAGCGGCATGCAGGTGCAGACCTACGATCTATCCAAAGAGGCCGAGGAACGGATGCGGGATCTGGAGCATGAGCTTCAGTTTACCAGAGAAAACCTGCAGGCCACCATTGAAGAACTTGAGACATCAAACGAAGAGCTACAGGCCACCAATGAGGAACTGCTGGCCAGCAATGAAGAGTTGCAGTCTACAAACGAAGAGCTGCAGTCAACCAATGAAGAGCTGTTCACCGTAAACGCCGAGTTCCAGAACAAGATCATTGAGCTGACCGAACTGCACAATGATCTGGACAACCTTCTTTCAGCCACCCAGATTGGCAATCTGCTGCTGGACGAAAACATGGAGGTTCGCCGTTTTTCAAAAAGGATCTGCGACATCTTCAAACTGCTGGACAGCGACATTGGACGGCCGATCACCCATATCACCCACCATCTGCAGAACTGCGATCCGATTGCCTTGATCCGTGAGGTGCAACTGACCGCCAAACCTCTGGAACAGGAGGTAAAAACCCAGGATGGCCGCTGGCGTCTGATGCGGATCGTACCCTACTCCATCGGGCCAAGAACCTTTTCCGGGACGGTAGTTTCTTTTGTTGACATTAACACACTGAAGCTGGCCCAGGAGAGCGCCAGAGAGATGCAGCAGATGTTTGCCGATGTTGTCCATGCACTGTCGGCGCTGATAAGGCTTTCCGGGCCTGACAGCTCCTGTACATGGTTTAATGAGCCATGGCTTACCTTTACCGGACGTAGCATGGAGCAGGAGCTTGGCAGAGGCTGGGCCGCAGGAATACACCCGGACGACCTGGATCGTTTAATGACAACCTATAGCGCTGCTTTTACAGCAAAAGAACCTGTTACCATAACCTACCGGCTGCTGCGTAATGACAACCAGT
>CAZXTZ010000155.1:0-7224 GCA_964643645.1 uncultured Geobacteraceae bacterium | reverse complement strand
AGCCGCTGTTCCTGGCTGCCGACAAATCCGGCCTGCCGGAACTGCGCAGGGTTATTGTTGCCTTTGGCGATGAAGTGGTAATGGAGGAGACACTGGAACTGGCCCTGCAGCGGATCTTTGGCGGCAAGCGTCCTGCTGCTGCCACGGCACCCCAAGGCACAGAGCCTGGCACCAAGGCTCCACCGGCCACGCTGGCCAAAGAAGCGATGAGCATCTACGAACGGGCAATTAACATGCAGCGTCAGGGCAACTGGACCGGCTATGGTGAGGAGTTGAAAAAGCTTGAGCAGGTATTGAAACAGTTGGCCAGATAAGAGGCAAGTAAAAGAAACACAACTATTCAGCACAATGTCTTAACTGCTGGCCTCCCCGACAGAATCACTCGGGGATGACAGGCTTTTCTCGCAATCTCTGCGGATTATGCTGAACCGTTACAAATTCAGTTGATTTTTTTTCTTTTAACATACAGTGTGCCGGAAAAATCCGGCTGTTTTCAGCCGGGCAACAAACGATACGAAATGGAAAGGAGATACGTAATGCCTGTTCAACCCTCAACTCACGAAGATGCCTATTTTGCCCGCGAGGAGTTCCGCAAGCTCCAGGAAGCCGAACAGAACAAACAGAAGAAACTGGCTGAGGAAGATAAAAAGCGGCTGCAGGAGCAGCATTATATGTGCTGTCCCAAGTGTGGTATGCAACTGGTGGAGATTGACTATCAACATATCAAGATAGACAAGTGTACCGGATGTGATGGAGTGTGGCTTGACGCCGGTGAGCTTGATACGGTGTCAAAACTGGAAAAGTCTATTTCAGACAAGTTTTTCAGCGTATTCAAAAAGTAGGACCGTTTCACATTTCAATGGAGAGCGGGCATCGGCATCGGCTGGTGCCCCCTTTGTTTCAGGCAGTAGCGACTACCACAGTAACCTGCTTGATTACAAAAACGACGTTAACCCCTCATCCTCCGGCCCTGACCACTGAAGATGGAAGGGAGCCTGAAATTCCCTTCCATGGTTCAATGGTCTGGCAAACTCCTGAAAGCTATGCTAGGGTTTCTGCATCATGCACCTGAATGAAGACAAAATTACAATCGGTGAAGTGGAAAGGATAACCGGCCTTTCCAAAGATCTGCTTCGCACCTGGGAGCGTCGTTACGGTTTCCCCACACCACAGCGCAGTGAATATGACGAACGCGAATACACCACTGGCGAACTTGAACGTCTTGTAACCATAAAAAAACTCCTGGACAACGGCTTCAGACCCAGAAAAATAGTTCCGCTATCAGGCGATGAACTCCATCTCTTGGCTTCAGCTCTCCCCCAAAACCTGCAGGAGACAAACAACAACGCCGTCAAAAAAGCCCTTGATCTGCTCCGGAATGATGAAGTTGAAAAATTTTCGGATTTCCTCACCAACTCACTGATAAGCCAGGGTCTTGAACGGTTTGTAAATGAGCTGGTGGCACCTCTGAATCACGAGATAGGCGAGGCATGGTTCCGCGGCGAGATAGGAGTGTTTCACGAACACTGCTATGCCTCCCGTGTTGAAGCCCTTCTTGTCCGGGCAAGCTCATTTCTGCATAACACAAGAAATCCTCCACGGGTTCTGCTGACAACCGCCAGCGGAGAACTTCACTGTCTGGGGCTTCTGATGGTCAGGGCTGTTCTGGGCATGGCAAAGGCCGACTCAATCCTCCTGGGCGCACAGCTCCCCAACAGTGAGATCAAATCAGCCACAGAACATTTTAACGCCGATATTGTCGCCCTCTCCTTCAGCAGCTACTTCCCACCCAAACGTGCCCGGCAGACACTTCTGGCCCTGCGCGCAGAACTTCCATCCGCTGTAGGCATCTGGGCCGGTGGAGGCTCGATACATGAACTTGGCCCCCTGCACGATGGCATTTGCCTCTTCTCCGACATCTGCCAGATTCCAGCAGCACTGGCAGACTGGCGAAAACTCCACTCGAACTGACAGCCGCCCCTGACTCTCCCGCTCATCTCTTCACAAACGCCCACTCAAGCTTTACCCAGGCCCTTGATAATGGAGAAATCAGTCTTTTCATACAATACAGTCCTCGATCGGTAAAAAACAAATTCGTCATAGACAAAAACAAATACCCCTGCTATAACCCAGACACCACTCACCCACAAAAAAACCATCAGCTAACTATTAAAATATACTCATTTATTATCTGTACAGCTATTTCAGGCAGCATCACAATCGGCACCAGATTCATCTGCAATTTTTTCAGTTTATTTTTTTGACTAAGTCATATCATATCCTGCGCCCTTCTCTCACCACCCAGGCAGTAAGAATATGATTCTCGGGGGACTGAACGGACACGCAGAGTATGGAGAGACAGCAAATGCAGAAGAAGGCCCAGCTTAAAGATGCACCGGACAAGATTAACCAGCCAGCCAAAGACGACATCCTTGAACGGATGCATGCCGAGCAGAGACTGGCCCGACTGAACCAGACCTTTCTTAATTTTACGGCGGATGCCATTGAGAACATCAACCGTCTGACAGCATGTTGCGGCGAACTGCTGCAGGCAGACTGCACACTGTATAACCGGCTTGCCGACAACAGACTGACTGTAGTCGGCAGCTGGAATGCTCCGCCTGACCTCCCTCATGAAGATTCACCGGATGGATATATCTGCTGTGATGTCATTAACAAAACTGACAACAGGATATGGCTTTTGGGAAATCTTCAGCACAGCAACTATGCATCAACTGACCCCAACATTATCAAATACGGGATACAGACCTACTTCGGCAAAGCGGTTTCCCTTGACCAGAAACATATTGGCTCACTTTGCGCCCTCTACATAAATGAGATAACCCCCACCTGCCAGGACGAAAGCATCCTTAACATCATTGCCACCGCCATTGCGGTCGAAGAGGAGCGTTACCGTTCTGAACAGGAACGCCAGCATTCCCTGGCCATGAGCTACGCCACACTTGAGGCAAGCAGGGAGGGGATTCTGGTTGTAGATAACGCAGGGTTCCCGATCAGCCAGAACCGTGCCTTCCGCGATCTCTGGCAACTGTCCCCTGAGTCCCGACAATACCACGACCGTGAAACACGATGTCTGCAGATGGCCCCCCTGCTGGAAGAAGGCGCAGCACAACAGTTTATGAGCCGTATAAGCTTTCTCTATGCCCATGCCAACCTCGAAGCCCTTGACACCCTGCGCATGAAGGATGGCCGCATAATTGAGCGTTTCACCTATCCACTGCGTCTGAAGGAACGGATTGAAGGACGCATCTGGATCTTCAGGGATGTAACACTTCAACATCGTGCAATGCGTGAGCTGATTGACGCCCGTGAAAGGGCTGAAGCAGCCAGCAGCGCAAAAAGCGAATTTCTGGACAGAATGAGCCATGAGATACGTAATCCATTAAACGGTGTAATCGGTTTTTCAAATCTGCTGCATGAAACAAACCTGGACGATCAGCAGCGTGAACATGTCGAGCTGATCTGTTCCTCGGCCAGCAATGTACTTGGAGTTATCAATGACATCCTTGATTTTTCCAAAATAGAGGCTGGCAAGATTCACCTTGAAAAAGAGATCTTCCAGCTTCCTGCGGTAATTGCAGAGGCGGTCAAATCCCAGTCATGCACTGCAAAGGCAAAAGGGTTGCAGCTTGTAACCAGCCTTGACGCAAATCTGCCTCACTATGTCAGTGGCGATCCGCTGCGTCTCAAGCAGATCATCATCAACCTGACAAGCAACGCCATCAAATTTACTGCCCACGGCTCAGTAACCCTGACAGCCAGCGCCACTCAGCAGGCTGACAGCCAGATCACTCTTGGCATAACCGTAGAGGACACCGGCATCGGCATACCGGCTGATCAGCACGAGGCAATCTTTCAGGACTACTCCCAGGCAACCTCCTCCACCAGCAGACTGTTTGGCGGCACCGGCCTCGGCCTGCCTATCTGCCGCAAACTGGCAGAACTGATGAACGGAAGTATCAGGGTAGAAAGCGCCCCGGGCAAGGGCAGCCTCTTTCAGGTATCTCTGATTCTTGAACAGGCAGAGTATTCTGAGCGGGACTCTGCTCTGCATGAAACCCGGACCGTTACATTGAAAGGGCCCCCACTGACTGCCCTGCTTGCTGAAGATGAAGAGATCAATCGCCGCTTCATGACCGTTCTGCTTGGCAAGCTGGGCTGTACGGTAACAGCAGTGGAAAACGGCAAA
This sequence comes from uncultured Geobacteraceae bacterium, assembly GCA_964643645.1. GTDB lineage: Bacteria > Desulfobacterota > Desulfuromonadia > Geobacterales > Pseudopelobacteraceae > Trichlorobacter. The sequence continues at coordinate 3,014 of CAZXTZ010000155.1, read as the reverse complement.
CAGGCTCTGGACACATGGCGTCAGAAACGGTTTGACCTGTTACTGCTTGACATCCAGATGCCGGTAATGGACGGACTTGAGGCCATCAGAATGCTGCGGGATGAAGAGGAAAACAGTGCGCTGCCACGCACACCGGCCATAGCCCTCACCGCCCATGCCATACAGGGGTACCGTGAAAGACTTATTGCTGCCGGTATGGATGGCTATGTAACCAAGCCTGTAACCATTCCGACACTACTGAGCGAAATCGAACGGGTACGCTCGGAAAGAGACCATACATGCCTGACACCATAACAGCTGCCGGACAGCAGGAGACCATCGGCCAGGTAGTCACCTACTGGCTTGATACGGAAGACAGGATAGTGAAGGTGAACCCAACATGGGACCAGTTTGCCATTGCCAATGAAGGCGGAAAGCAGCTGCTGTCATCCGAAATAAAGGGACGCCGGGTCTTTGACTTCATTATGGGCGACCAAACCCGCATGTATCTTGAGGCATTGCTCCAGCATGCCCGTTTTTTGAACCGTTCCGTCAGCCGCTCATACCGTTGCGACTCACCTGCCCTTAAACGATTCATGTCCATGTCCATTACTCCTGCAGATGACAATCTGGTACAACTTGACCACACCCTGCTTAAATGCGAACCCCTTGAGCAGCCGATAATTTACCGCCATGAACCTGATCCACAGGCAAAAGCCCTGCCCCGATGCAGTGTCTGTACCAGACTACTGATAAAGGGCACATGGCTGTCGCCGGAAGATGCAGAAATTCTGGGGCTTCTGTCACCCGGCAAGCCACTGCCGGTCACCTACCGGATCTGCCCCTCCTGCAAACGAAAGCAACCGGCCTGACAGACCAAAGCAGCACAAACAACCTGACGGAGACTACATGGCGGAATCACATAAAAAACCTGACACCTCTGACAAGCCTCCCCGTAAAACCAGAGTCGCTGCAAAAATCACTGCTGAACCGGAATCGTCTGACGGCCTTATTGTAGCCGGCATCGGCGCATCTGCCGGAGGCCTGGAGGCCCTGAAACAGTTGCTCCCTAATCTGCCGATACATCCACGCATTACCTATCTTATTGCCCAGCATCTGGACCCAAACCACCGCAGCATGCTTGTATCGCTGCTTACCCGTGACACAACCATGCCGGTTATTGAAGCAGCCGACGGCATGCCGCTTGAGGCATCCAGAATCTACATCACTCCCCCCAACAGCGATGTCACAATAACCAAAGGGATAATCAACCTGCGCAAGCCGTTCTTTGCCATAGGCCCCAAACCTTCGGTTGATATTCTCTACAGTTCCATGGCCGAAGACTGCGGGGAAAACGCCATCGGCATCATACTCTCCGGCACAGGTTCGGACGGTTCCCATGGAATAAGGGCCATAAAGGCCGCCGGAGGCATGACCATTGTACAGGAGGAATCCACGGCCAAATACAATGGCATGCCCCACGCATCCATTGAAACAGACTGTGTGGATATCATCCTGCCACCAGACAGGATCGGTCTGGAGATAGCCCGTATACTCAAATTTCCCAATGATCGGCCTCTGTTTCAGGAAGAAGCCAGGTCAGGTGGTGTGATGGGCAAACTGTTCCACCTGCTCCTTAAACGCTCAGGCGCTGACTTCTCACAGTACAAGCCCTCCACTATACAGCGCAGGATCGAGCGCAGGATGTTTGCCAACCGGATAAGCACACTGGAGCTCTACGTTTCCCTGCTTGAAAAGAACAGTCGCGAGCTTGATGCGCTATTCAAGGACATCCTGATCTCTGTCACCTGTTTTTTCAGGGAACCGGATGCCTTCAAATCTTTACAGGAACATCTCCGGAAACTCCTGGGCACCAAACAGGAAGGAGATACAATAAGGGTCTGGATTCCGGGCTGCGCAACCGGGGAAGAGGTCTATACCATAGCCATTCTGTTTTCAGAACTGCTGGGGGATGAAATGCACCGCTACAATCTCCAGATCTTCGGCACCGATCTGGACGGGGATGTGGCAGGCGCTGCCCGGCGCGGCTTTTACTCAGAGGCAGCCCTGGAAAAGGTACCACCTGAGATCATAAAGAAATACTTTATCCGAAAGGGGACTGTTTTCCAGGTCATCAAACCGATAAGAGAGCTGATTGTCTTTGCAAAACATGATCTGGTCAAGGATCCCCCCTTTTCCCACATGGATCTTATCAGCTGCCGCAACCTGCTGATCTACTTTAACCAGCCATTGCAAAAGCGGGCATTATCACTCTTCCAGTTTGTGCTTAACACAGGCGGAATACTTTTTCTCGGCAAATCGGAAAGCGTGGGAGAGCTGGGGGATTACCTTACTACCATTGACCGCAAGCACAAGATATTCCGCAAGATAAGCTGCATGAAGGCTGCGCCGGCCAGCTTCAGCGCCAGGATTGATGAAAAGAAAAACATACCGATGCAGGTGCAGCGTCCGCGCCAGAAAGAGCTGTCCCTGGAGGACCTGCTGCTGCGAACCATGGCAAAAAGCTTCGGAGCCCCCGCAGCATTGATCAATGACCGGATGGAGCTGCTCCATCTGCACGGTGATATCTCTACCTGGCTCAGGCTTGTGCCTGGGGAGGCCAACCTTAATATACTGCGGATGGCCACCGACACTATCCGGGTTGAACTGCGCGCACTGATCCACAAAGCCGCCCGGGAGAACAGCCGTGTCTCCGGCAAGGTGCTGGCCTCACTCCCCAAAAGCAGAGACAACTTCGTCCGGATAACCGCCATACCGGTTGAGGCAGAAGGGGATCGCACAGGCTTGATGCTGGTCTGTTTTGAACGGGTACTTCCATCACAGATTATTGAAGAGACAGCGACTGACCAGGATATCTCACCCCGCATAATAGAACTGGAACAGGAACTGACCGCCAGCCGCGAACACCTTCAGACTGTGATTGAAGAGCTGGAAACGGCCAACGAGGAACTTCAGTCGGTAAACGAGGAGCTGCAGGCATCCAACGAAGAGATGCAGTCCACCAACGAAGAGCT
>CAZXTZ010000154.1:0-7243 GCA_964643645.1 uncultured Geobacteraceae bacterium | reverse complement strand
ATGTTGCAAGAGAATCAGCTGCAAGCAGTTCTGAAACAAAGAAGACAGGGGGCGTTTTGCCGCAGTAAAGAAGCCAGAGGTCAAGCTTGGTTTCAATCCTGTAGTGAATCCCCATATCCTTGCCGGCCAGTGCGTATACAAATGGGTGAAATGTGATGTCACTTTCAATATGACAGGCGATTCCCGCAAGAGATGCCAGCAGTGGGGGTGGCAGCTTTTCAAATGACAGGGTTTGAAGATATTCGATAAGAGGCAGGTAACTGCTGCCTGGCGGAGAGTGAAATTTCTCTGCAAGATCAAGTGCTATTGATCGGGATGGGCCTGTGAGAAAGTAGAGCAATGTATCCGGAAGCACAGCGCCAAGCAGAAAGATCTCCTGATGGGAATGGATCATAGCCCGCAGATCTGATTCGGCTGGCAGGCTTAAGGCTGCTTCCCAGGCAATGCGCCAATGTGTAAACTCTTTCGGCATCAGCTGTTACATGGCGCTGATATTTCCAGCCTGTTCCTTCCGCCTTCCTTTGCCATGTAAAGCGCCTTGTCTGTTGTTTCAACCAGCCAGTTTACTGTTTTTTCCCTGGTGGGCACCACGGTGGCCATGCCTATGCTTATGGTTATATTCGGCTCCACTGGTGAAGTTTTATGTGGCAGGGCAAGTTCTGCTATGGCGCTCTGCATCCTGCATGCTACAAGTCTGGCCCCCGCCTCGTCCGTATCCGGAAGAACAGCAATGAACTCTTCTCCACCGTAACGTGCCACCATGTCGCCGGCCCTTTCAGTTGATGCATAGAGCGCCTTGCTTACATGACGCAGACAGTCGTCGCCTGCTATGTGGCCGTTGTCATCGTTGTATGCCTTGAAATGATCAATATCAACCATTACGAGGGAGAGGGGTTTGCCGGACCGTATACCTCGCCTCCACTCACGCTCCAGTGCCTCATCAAGAGCCCTGCGGTTAGGAATGCCGGTCAGACCGTCAAGGTGGGAAAGATGGGCCAGAATATCCCTCTGTCTTTTCAGTTCTATCTGGTTTCTGACCCTTAAGCGTACTATTCCGGGGTTAAAAGGTTTGCAGATGTAGTCAACAGCGCCAAGTTCCAGTCCGATTGCCTCGTCTTCCTGCTGGTTCATTGCTGTAATGAAGATAATGGGGATGTTCTTGAGTATAGGATCCGCCTTTATTGTTCGGCAGACCTCATAGCCGTCAATATCAGGCATTATGACATCCAGAAGGATGAGATCGGGCATGGATTCGGAAGCGATTTTAAGGGCATCCTTGCCACTGGTGGAAAAGAATACGCTGTAATCATCCTTAAGGGCATCGTTAAGTACCTGGATGTTTGTGGGGGAATCGTCCACAAGCAGAACCATGAGCTGGGCGTCAAGTTTTTTAGTCACAGAATTACCTCCATCGGGACTACAGGTTGATCTTTGAGAATATCATCAAGAATTGCCAGCGCTTTCTTATAATCGAGACGATCAATTGATTCGCTCAGGAGGTCAAGGCGTTTTCTGTCTGTTGAGGCAACAAGCCTTTTCCGTAATTCAGCAAACAGTTTTGTGGCCTTCAGATTATTGGTTTGCAGTGCAAGCCTGAGCTGCTGCTGGCACTCAACGGTTGAAACAGAAGCAAGTTCTCCGTCATCTGTTTCAATCTGGGAAATATCCCTAAGTCGCTCCGCTGTCTTGCATACTTTTTCGAGGGCGTTTTCAAATTTTTTGAAAAGATCCTCCAGGTGTTGATTATCCCCTTTTTTAAGGGCCTGCTCCAGATTTTCGGTTGCCTGTCTCAGCTCTTCTGCAGAAAGATTTGTAGCAACACCTTTAAGGCTGTGGGCAAGCCTTGCAGCCGTGACAAGGTCCCCTTCCCGCAAAAGTTGACCTATCTCCCTGCCCATTCCCCCATGTTCCTGGACGAACAGGCGAATCAGGCGAGCCAGCAGCCTCCTGTTTCCGTTCAGACGTTCAAGGGCTGCATCCAGATGGATACCTGGAACTGTTTCCGGAAAATCAATATCATCATCCGGTTTGTCCGGTTGTATGAGATCTTCACCGGCAGCGGCCGGGATGTCTGAAAATGCCACATGTCCGGTTATCAGATCAAAAAGATCAAGAGTGGCAACAGGTTTGGACAGGAAAGCATTCATTCCGGCTTCAATGCAGACTCCCCTGTCTTCCTCAAGACTGTGAGCGGTCATCGCAAAGACGGGTAGCTGTTCAAAGCTGTAGTTTTGCCTGATTATTCTTGTTGCCTCAATCCCGTCCATAACGGGCATCTGTATATCCATCAGAGCAGCAGAGAACAGCTGCCCGTGATCATTTACAAGCTCGGTTGCCTCTTTGCCATTTTTTGCAGTTTCTACTATCATGCCATAGTTTTCCAGAACCTCCTTTACTACGAGCATGTTTATCCTGTTGTCCTCAGCAACAAGGATTCTTTTCCCCTGCAGGGCCAGATAGATGCTTTTGGCAGTGGCTTTCCTGTTTTTGGTTCTTTTGATCGGGGTTTTGGGGCCCAGGTCAAGGGTGACTGCAAATCTGAAGCGGTTGCCTGAGCCTTCAAGCGGTTCTGCAGTTATGGAACCACCCATTTGTTCAGCAAGTCGTCTGCATATAGAGAGGCCAAGTCCCGTGGTTCCATCTCCTCCGGCTGTTGATCTGCTTTCTTTTGAAAACGGAAGGAAAATCCCTGCTATCTGTTCTTCTGTCATTGGTGTCGAGCTGTCTTCAATGGTGAAGGAAAGTTTGATTCTGCCGGTTTCATAAGGCTCTTTAACAGCGCAGACATCAAGTTTTATATCTCCTGATTCGGCAAACTTTACCCTGTAGCCAAGAAGGGTTGAAATAATCTGTTCAAGGCGAACCGGGTCTCCGGTCAGGCTGTCGGGCAGATCTTCCTGCATGGTTATTGCAACAGAGGTTTCTTTTTCAGCTGAATGAATTCTGACTGTCTGTTCTGTTTTTTCCATTAAATCCCGAAGCGAGAATGGAACAGGCTCAAGTCGCATGGTTCCTGAATCAATTTTTGAAAAGTCGCTAATGTCGTTTATTATCAACAGAAGCGAGCGGGCGGAGCGGTTTATGGATGTCAGGTATTCCTTCTGCTTGTTTGTAAGGGAAGTTTGAAGGGCAAGTTCTGCGAGCCCAAGTATTGCACTCATCGGGGTTCTGATCCCGTGGCATACATTTGCAAGAAATTCAGTTCTGGAGATGCTGTTCCATTCGGATGAAGCGGATCCCTGCTTAAGGGCTTCAGAAAGTTTTGCAAGTTCGAGCCTGTTATCCTCTGCCTGTTTTTCGAGGACAGAGTTCTTTCTTGATGCTTCATCGGCGTCTGCCTTAAGCTTTTGATTAGTGGCCGCCAGATCGTCTCTTGTTTTCTTAAGCTCATCCAGAAACTGTTTCATGTCCTGATTTTCCAGCTTTTCGGAGCTTATATCAAAGCTGAAAACTACAGCCTGCTCAACCGAACCGTCGGGTTTGCGGACAGGGTAGACATGGTGCTCAAGATGTGACAGGTTTTGTATGTCGCTGAATTCAATATGGAGTGAGGATTCAAATACAGGATCTATCTTTTTCTTTCTTTCTGCGGCAAGGTCAGGAGAAATCAGTTTGTAATAATTCTGGCCTGCAAGTTCGTCAGCATGGCGGTTGAACAGTGCAGCGGAGCTTCTGTTTGATGCCAGTATTGTGCCGTCATTCTTTATCAAAAGCAGCGAATCGGGGGTCGCGTCAATAAGTGATTGCAGAAGCATCATTGAAGTTTTAAGGGTTTCTTCCTTCTCAATCTGCTGGCTTATATCCTTTCCGGTAATGGTAACCCCGGTTACCGGTCCCCCGGTTATCTCTCGCTGCAGACTACAGGTGAGTATCAGTGAAAGATTCCTGCCGGATTTTGTCTTTAATTGTGCAGTGCTGTTATCAATCGGGTCTCCCTTTGAAACCATCTGCAAAAAACGCTGTCTTGCTTCAGTGTCATCGGGCATGAACAGGTCAAACCAGTTTTTTCCGGTTACCTCGGAGCGTTGCCTTCCGGTTATCTCAAGCAGGTTTCTGTTGCAGAAAGCTACAGCGCCGTTACTGTCCAGAATAGCCGCAGGAGCGTTCAGGTTCTCGAAGGTGTCACGGATCCGCAACTCCGAGTCCTTCAGGGATGAATCATTCTTCTGTCTGCTATCCGCCATCCGGTTGAATTCGGAGGCCAGTATTCCGAATTCATCATTGTGCAGCGGTTTAATCCTGTAACCTGACTCACCTCTTGCAAGCGCCTTTAATCCCTCCTGCATTTCGGATATTGATCTTTTTATACCCTTGTTAAGATAAATGGCTGTTAATAAGGCGAGAAGTGCTGTCGCACCAAGGAATCCCATTAGCAGCCTGCTGTTTTGAGTTTCAGCGGCAATCGCAACAGAACGGTTATTTGCAATTACAGTTTCAATATCAGATGCTGCCTGCTGAAGCTCCTGAACGATCCGGACTGTTATCCGCTGGGTGAATCGGGCACTGCCCTGTTGTTGCCTGTATTGATCAAACAGATAGCCGATGTTTGTGTATGCTTTTGATATGCGATCAAGAGCAGCCTTGTCGTTAGCGTTGACAAGGGTTTGAAATGCAGACTCGATGGCCTTGCCTGTACGGCTATATGAGGCAGCCCACTGCTCGGCCCCCCTTTGTTCAAGACTGGCAGCATGTTCAAGGGCAAGGATTTGTAAGCCGTTGAAAGAATCAAACAGAACTGCTGCTGACGAAATGGCGGAATTGGCATTGCTGATTGTCCTGGAAGAGTTCAGATATACCGATGCTGCGCCGGTAAGCAGAATAACAGGCAGCAGCGCTATAAGAATGATTCTGTATCTGATCTGCATGGTTTAACTTTCCTCTATCAAAGGTTTACAGCCTCAGGAGCCAGGGACTTCAGTGGTTTTTCATCAATAATTGAGATGAAATCTGTAGCTTTTACCGACACTTTCTGGCCCTGTTCAAGAAGAAAGGCGAGATGGGTGTCAAGACCTGTCAATGCCGGCTGCTGCAATGAAACGTGAAGGCGTTGAAATGAAAGCAGTTCCTGTGCGGCCTGCCCTGAAAGCTCTCTTCTTTTGGAAATAATGGATACAAGCTCCGCTGGTTCCCTGACGGCCCGTTTTTCAGCCAGCAGGAGTGCTTTTAAAAGTTTTGTCGCAATGACCGGATTGGTATTTGTTCCGGATTTGCCTGTTATAAGGAATGAATAGTTCAGACAAAGTCCCGGTTCCGATAACACAAGTGCATTTTCAGCAACTCTTCTTACAGCTTCAGTAAGATAAATGTCTGTAGATGAAAAGGCGTCAATCTGACCTTTAATAAGGGCTTCGGTAAGATACTGTGGCTCAATGAATTTTATGGATACCTGTTCAGGGCGAAGGTTGTTTTTTCTTAGAAACATATCAAGAAACAGCTGGGATATCTCTCCCTTGCGAACACCTATCCGTTTGCCCTTCAGGTCTGATGCCTTTGTTATACCTTTACGTCTGTCAGCAACAATCCTGCTGGCGCTGTCAGATGAGCCGATTGTTGCAATAATAGAAAAGTCCGGCCTTGAAGCGGCTCCCATGACTATTGATGGTTCGGAAATAACAGCCGCGTTGCATTTTCCCGAGACAAATCCTTCCATTGCAAGTCTGCCATCTCCCATGGGATGGAAGCTCATTTCAAGCCCCTCATCTGAAAAATAGCCCTTTTCCTGGGCAAGAAGAACAAGGGGAGCGATGGTTCCATCCTGACAAAGGCTTATCTGGATTGTTTCGGAAGATCCCTTGCAGGCTGAGATTGTCAGAAGAACAAGGAACGCAAGACAGATGTGAAACGGAAAGGGATTGTATGCCCGGCAGCGGCCTTGACTCATATCTCTATCCTGAACTCTGCGCCTTCATCTGTGTTTGATGCAGTGATATCCCCGTTGAAACTCTGGCGGATTATCATTTTTGACATATACAGGCCTATACCGGTTCCGGTGCTTTTGGATGTAATGTATGCATCAAAAAGGCAGCCTAGCATTTCCGGTTTTATACCACCTGCATTGTCTTTTATCTTTATGACGGCCTTGCCGTTTTCACGGGAAATGCACACAGTGATACTTCTGTCAGATGAATCCCTTTCTGTAAGGGCGTCAGCCGCATTCTGGAACAGATTCATCAAAACCTGTACAAACTCGTTTTCCGGGCCATCTATAGTCGAATCTTCGATCGTTTCAACAGTTATTGTGATCCCCCTTTTCATGCATGAGGCACTGACAAAGGATTTTGCAAGCAGGATCTTTTTTTCAAGTGAAAAACTCTTCGCTGATTTGGCCGGATTAAAAAAATTGCTGAAGTCATTTATTGTCTGTGACATATGGTTGATAAGGGTCATTGAATAGTCAGATAATTTATCAATATCCTCATAACTGATTGATTTGTCCATACATCCGTACTTTACCTCCTGTATGGAAAGACCCAGGCTGTTAAGTGGTTGTTTCCACTGATGGGCGATGTTTTTTATCATTTCGCCCATTGCAGCTTCCCTCCCCTTCATCATCAGCATTCTGTCCTTGGCAAGATTTTCTTCAAGGGCAGTGTTTACCCGCTCTTCAAGTTTAAGGTTCATTCCCTCAAGTTCCTGCTGCTGATTATTTATTTTTGCAAAAAGAGGCTTGATAAGTAGTATACCGATAAACATGAATATGGAAATAATGAGCCCCAGGCCTTCAAAAGCCATTTCTGATGCAGGGCTTTTCACTACCAGTGCCAGCAGTATCATGCCGCGACGTGCAGCCATAACAAGAAGTGCAAAGGCCACAAGGGACCAGGCAGCCTTTATGCCACTTATCCTTATCAGCTTAAGGGCCATAAAAGCAGCAGCCAGCTGAAAACAGATGGAGAGTGTCATCAGTATTGTCATTGCAGTATGGTGATTCATATAATTGAATATGTAGCACAAAACTCGGTTTATGCAACTTGTCAGGTTTGACTTTGATGTTTTTAAGCTGTCTATCTGCACTGATATAAGTGCTATCAGAAAATTTTATAGCATACAGGATGTTCCAGTGAGCCTTTACAACGCAACATACAACCTCATATCGGCTGCGCTTTCAAACAGTATGGAAGAACTGCCGCCGACTGAAGGACAGAAGCCTGCCGCAGTGGCAATGATATTGAACCGTAACAGTGTTGGGCTTGATATGCTTTTTATCGAGCGTGCCTGGCACCAGGGGGATCCATGGTCAGGA
>CAZXTZ010000153.1:0-7268 GCA_964643645.1 uncultured Geobacteraceae bacterium | reverse complement strand
GGCAGATGAGTTGATAGCGCTGGCAGATAATAATGGTCTTGTTTTTCAGGTAGGTCACCTGGAACGCTTCAACCCTGTTTTGATGGCGCTGGAAGGAGTTCTTACCGCCCCCCTGTTTATCGAATCTGTCCGTATTGCCCCTTTCAAGCCCCGAGGCACAGACGTCAATGTTGTGCTTGATCTTATGATTCACGACATTGACATTATTCAGCACATCGTTAAATCACCTGTTTCAAGGATTGATGCAATAGGAGCCCCCGTATTCACTGCTGAAGAAGATATAGCTAACGCCCGTATACTTTTTGAAAGCGGATGCGTGGCCAATGTTACTGCAAGCAGGATAAGCCTCAAGAGCGAGCGCAAGATGAGGATCTTCCAGAGGGAGACCTATTTGACCCTTGATTTTCAGAACAAGAAGGTTCTGGTTGCTCAAAAGGGGGAAGGGGAGATATTTCCCGGCATTCCAAATGTTAAGGTGCAGGAAAGGGAACTTGGCCAGTCAGACCCTCTCCTGTCTGAAATCACTTCTTTTGTAGAGGCAATTAACGATGGAAAGCAGCCCCAGGTTAGTGGAAGGGATGGACGGATGGCCCTTGAAACTGCGCTTAAAATAAATGATGCATTAAACAGGATACGCCAATGACAATACCAATGGTTGACCTCAAAATCCAGTATCACCAGCTAAAGAACGAGATTGACAAGGCCGTGCTTGACGCTCTGGAGAGTACCCAGTTTATACTTGGCCCGAATGTAACTGCGCTTGAAAAAGATGTGGCCAGATATCTGGGGGTTCCCGCAGCTGTAGGTGTTGCATCCGGCACAGACGCCCTTCACCTGGCAGTTCTTGCGGCAGGTATCAAACCAGGTGACGAGGTGATAACAACACCATTCACATTTATTGCAACTGCAGAGGCCATCTGTTACGCAGGCGCTGTGCCTGTTTTTGTTGATGTTGATCCACACAGCTTTAATATTGTGTCTGGGCTTGTTGAAAAGGCGATAACCCCACGCACAAAGGCAATCATTCCTGTGCATATCTTCGGGCAACCGGCTGATATGGGGGAAATTACAGATATTGCAAAGCGCCATAACCTTGTTGTTATAGAGGATTGCGCCCAGTCATTCGGGGCATCGGTAAATGGAAAAATGACCGGCAGCATCGGCTCTTTTGGGGCATTCAGTTTTTTCCCAAGCAAGAACCTTGGTGGTTATGGTGATGGCGGGATGATTTCCTGTGCATCCGAAGAGGCAGCGGAGCAGGTAAAGATGTTACGCAACCATGGCAGCAAGGTGCGTTACCACCATGATGTAATTGGGTTTAACAGCCGTCTGGATGATATTCAGGCAGCCATACTCAGGGTCAAGTTGTCTTACATTGATAATTTCAATAATGAGCGTCGCAGGGTGGCCCACAGATATTCTGAAGGGTTGAGAGGGGTAGTTGAGCCTCCGGTTGAGGATGGAAAAGGTCTGCATGTATACCACCAGTATACCCTGTTGACAGACCGCCGCGACGAGATTATGGCAAGGTTGACAGAGAAGCAGATAGCCAGCGCAGTGTACTACCCGATCCCTTTGCATCGCCAGAATGTTTATGCTGATCAGTATCGTGGGCTGTCGCTGCCTGTTTCTGAATCAATAGCTGCCCGTTGCATGTCGCTTCCAATCTATCCGGAAATGACAGACGACCAGATTGATAAGGTTATAGCTGCTGTAAAAGGGGCGTTTGTTGCCTGACCTTCCAAAGCACCGTGTTATGATCGTAGCTGGTGAGGCTTCCGGCGACATATACGGGGCAGGTTTGGTGCGTGCTGTGCATGAAGCCGATCCTGATATAACTTTCTTCGGTATTGGCGGGGCCAGGATGCGGGAGGCCGGTTGCGAGAACCTTGTTGATTCCTCCGATATGGCGGTTGTAGGTTTTGTTGAAGTTTTGAAGCATTTTGATGTAATAGCCGCTGCCTTTCTAAAGTTGAAAAAAATATTGTTGAAAACCCCACCAGAACTCCTGATTCTGATTGATTATCCCGGTTTCAACCTGCGCCTTGCAAAAATTGCTAAAAGGGCCGGTGTAAAGGTGTTGTACTATATTTCACCACAAATATGGGCATGGCGCCAGGGACGTGTAAAAAAGATGAAACAGCTTGTGGATCAGATGGCTGTGATCTTTCCTTTTGAGGTTCAGTTTTATAAAGATGCCGGAATTCCTGTCAGCTTTGTCGGGCATCCGATGGCCGATCTTGTTAATGTTGAGATGTCACGCGAACCGGCCGTTTTAAGTTTTTCACTTGATCCGGCAAGGAAGATCGTAGGTCTCTTCCCGGGCAGTCGTAAGAGTGAGGTCAGTCGGCTCTTACCCTCCATTCTTGGTGCTGCCGGTATACTGAAAAAACGTTTTCCCGATCTGCAGTTTGTTCTTCCTCTGGCCTCTACCCTGAGGAATGAGGATGTGGCTCCCATTCTGGAACGCTCCGGGCTGGATGTTCTGGTGACTGATGAAAGAATACATGACCTTATCAGGGCCTGTGATGCGGTAATATCGGTTTCTGGTACAGTAACCCTCGAAGTTGCACTTGTGGGCACCCCTCTGGTTATAATTTACAAGCTTTCTCCAGTTACCTACCAACTGGCTTTAAGGCTTGTGAAAGTAAATTATATTGGACTTTGCAATATTGTAGCCGGCGAGATGGTCGCGAAAGAAATGATTCAGGACGACGCCTCCCCGGAAAAGATAGCTGAGGAAATTGGGCGAATACTTGTTGATGACGTATATGCCCTAAGCTTGCGAGAAAAACTATCTTTTGTCAGTGCAAGGCTGGGCGGTGGCGGTGCAGATGGAAATGTTGCAGGCTGCGTGATTGGTATGTTGAACGGAAGGGCTTAGCAAATGGATAAATTTAAAAGAATGTTGCGTTACTTAAGACCTTACTGGTGGAGGATCGTTTTATCAATGATTGCTTCCTCGGCAGTAGGAGGCCTTGACGGCGCCATTGCATATTATGTAAAGCCTATGCTGGATACCATATTTACAGAGAAGAAGGTTGAGGTACTGGCCTTGCTCCCCTTTGCTGTTATTGCACTGTTCATGGTAAAAAATGCATGTCGGATAACAAATGATTATTTTATACGCACTGCCAGCCAGCTTGGAATTCAGGATTTGAGAAATGAGCTTTATTCCAAGCAGTTGTCACTGAGCATGAGTTATTTCAATAGAAATTCAACCGGCCATTTGATGGGAAAGATACTAAATGATGTCGGAGCGATGCAGGAAAGTGTCGCTGGTCTGGTTGTAGGCCTTTTTCGTGATGGTGTTTCCCTTGTTTCTCTCCTTTGTGTCGTGTTTTATCGCGATTGGCAGCTTGCAATAATCACATTCATAATTATTCCACTTACAGCTATTCCCGCACAGAAGATTGGCAGAAAGATGAAGAGAGTTGCCCAGAAAGGTCTGGAGCAGGCAGGGACTCTTACTTCGGTCATGCAGGAAACTTTTTCCGGAATAAAGGTGGTAAAGGCATTCGGTCTTGAACAGCGTGAGTCTGAAAGATTTAAGGATGAAAACCGTAAATTGTACCTGTTTACCAGAAAATCAATCAAATACGACTCAATTGCCTCCCCTATAACAGAGGCTATAACATCTACAGGTATAGCCGCAGTGGTATGGGTTGGCGGGCAATCGGTCATGAGCGGCAAGATGTCTCCGTCAGCGCTTTTCTCCTTTATCACTGCAATGATAATGCTCTATTCACCTGTCAAGCGTCTCCTCAATTCATACAATGCTGTTCAGCGTTCATTCGGCGCTGCCGAGCGTATTTTTGACGTTCTTGATATTGAGCCGGAAATCAAGGAGCTGGATAACCCGGTAAAACTTACAGAACGGGCTAAAGGGGTTGTTGAGTACCGTAATGTCTCCTTTAAATACAAGGATGAATATGTACTGAGAGATGTCAGCTTTACAGGAAATGATCGGGAGGTAGTTGCCTTTGTCGGCCCATCGGGTGGCGGGAAAACAACTCTTGTGTCACTGATCCCCCGTTTTTATGACGTTACAGACGGATCAATCCTGATAGACGGGGTTGATATAAGGCACCTTGAGATGGCATCGCTTATCAATCAGATTGCTCTTGTGGACCAGGAAACCATACTGTTCAATGATACCATAAGGAACAATATCTGCTATGGCCGTTCAGACGCTACAGAAGATGAGATTCAGGCGGCTGCCCGTGCAGGATATGCCCATGACTTTATCATGGAGCTGCCGGAAGGCTATGAAACCAATATTGGAGACCGAGGCATAAGGCTCTCAGGTGGACAGCGTCAGCGTATATGTATCGCACGCGCTCTGCTCAAGAACGCACCTATACTCATTCTTGACGAGGCTACCAGCGCCCTTGATACAGAAAGCGAACAGATGGTGCAACAGGCTTTGGACAACCTGATGCTTAACAGGACTACATTTGTTATTGCTCACAGACTATCCACCATACTCCATGCCGACAAGATAGTGGTTATTGAGAAAGGAAGGATTGTAGAGACAGGACGCCATGACCAGCTTCTTGAGAAGGGTGGACTGTACAGCAGGCTCTACAATATGCAGTTCAAGGACAGCGAATCAGTGTTGACATGAAAAAACTCTTCTGGGCAATACAGGCTGCCGCATTCTATCTGTTTACCTGGCTATTCGCCATTGTGCCTGAAAGGTTTGTTAATACTCTTGGCGATAGCGTAGGGCTTTTGATGCACAGGCTGCTTGTAAGCCGTCGTCGAATCGCCGTGCAGAATATTTCAAACACTCTGGAATATATGCGTTCAGACAAGGGCTGGAACTGCAACATAGCAACCCCTGAAGGCATCGCGCGACAGGTCTTTTGTTCCATTGGCCGCTCCCTTGTTGAGGTCTGTCGCTTTTATCATGGAAGCGGCAAAGGTATGATTTCCCGCCTGGAGGTAAGGGGCAGGGAGAACTTTGATGACGCGCTTGCCCACGGCAAAGGAGTTATTTTTCTTACCGGGCACTGCGGCAACTGGGAGATGATGGCTCTTGCCTATTCAGATGTTTTTCATTCTACAATGTCCGTGGTTGCAAGGCATCAGAACAATCCATATCTTCACAGAATGGTTGATAAGATGCGGAGCAGTTACAATAACAGAGTGATTTATAAGGATAACGCAATAAGGAATATTATCGGGGTATTAAGGAAAAACGGAGTGGTAGGAATGCTGCTTGATCAGTCAGTGCTTCCTGAAGAAGGCTGTCTGATTACTTTTCTTGGCAGAAAGGCCTGGGCATCCAAAGCACCGATCGTTATTGCAAGGAAAACAGGCGCAGTTGTTCTGCCCGCATTCTCTCACCGTGAAGGTGACAGGCATGTTGTTGAAATACATCCGATGCTTCAGTTTGGATCGGATACTTCTGATGCCGGTGTGGTGGCCGATGTGCAGACTTATTCAAGGGCCATTGAACAGTATATTATTGAGCATCCTACTGATTGGTACTGGATTCACAGGCGCTGGAAACGAACAGAAGGGCTATGAACAGGAAGTTGCTTCGAGAGTTGTCGGTTCTTTTGAGCCTCCTTGCCGGAATTACTCTGCTTGTTGCTGCGTTCAACTTTGACCTTGTTGTATCCTCTAAATTTTATATTGACTCTGCCTGGCCTGTCGGAGAGCAGTTTTTCTGGAAGCTGCTCTACAAAATTGACAGGCTGCCTGCAATAATATTGGCAGCATCTGGACTCGCTGTGGCAATATCAGGTCTGATCTGGCAGCAAAAACGGAATCTTGTTAAGCCTGGATTCTTTCTTGTGCTGCTTCTGGCTCTTGGTCCGGGTCTTCTTGTTAACACAATCTTTAAAGATCACTGGGGGCGTCCCAGGCCTAGAGAAGTTCAGCAGTTCGGGGGGGCGCGCCAGTTTCAGCAGCCATGGCAGCCTGGTATAATCGGGAAAGGCCGTTCTTTTCCTTCAGGTCACTCTTCAGCAGCGTTCTACCTATGCGCTCCATATTTCATATACCGCTATCGCAGACCGCAGCTCGCAAAAGCATGGTTTATTTGTGGAGTTGTTTTTGGCGTCCTGATGAGCTATGCCCGCATTGCTCAGGGAGCCCATTTTCTGAGCGATACAATCTGGGCATTCGGCATGGTCTGGATGGTTGCTCTGGTACTGTCTGCTGTTCTTTTACGTGACGACGACAAAAGTAAGGCAACGGAACAGAAACAATGAACGCGGCCTTCATCTACCACCTTCTTACCTTTGTTATCCTCCCCTTTGCACTTCTGTACCACTGGTACCGATCAGTGAGCCGTGGGCGTAAGCCGGCTTTTGGTGAGCGTTTTGGCTTTTTGCCGGCTAAAATGCGTCAGCAGTTATCCGGCCATCCGGTTATCTGGCTCCACGCGGTTTCAGTCGGTGAGGTAATCGCAGCCCGTCCTTTGATAAAAGCGCTTCGTGGCCGCTTTGCCGAACATCGCCTGCTTCTGTCAGTAACCACAGAAACCGGGCGTAATGTTGCTGAAAAAGATGCTCTGGCTGACGCAGTCATATACTTTCCATTCGATATTCTGCCTGCTGTTTGCCGACTCCTTGATGCTGCCTCGCCTTGCCTCATTGTGGTTATGGAAACAGAGATCTGGCCTGTATTCATCAGAGAGGCTGACCGGCGCGGAATTCCTCTTTTTCTGGCAAATGGCCGGATATCGGAGCGATCCTTTCCGCGCTATCAGAGGTTTGCATGGTTTTTCAGGCCGCTGCTGGCTCATTTCGCCAAGTTGGCCATGCAGAGTCAGGCCGATCTTGACCGGATAATCGCAATTGGCGCCCCGCCTGAACGGACAGAAATTCTTGGTAACCTCAAGTACGATATTCCATACAGTGTAGTTACGGATGATGAGCGTAAAAGCTTGCGTAAAGAGTTTGGCCTGCCGGATACCGCACCTGTTCTGGCTGTGGGGAGTACTCACCCTGGAGAAGAAGAATACATCTTAAAGGCATATTCCGAGCTTCGAACAGATTGTCCAGATCTTGTGCTTGTTCTGGTTCCTCGTCATCCGGAGAGAGCAGGAGAGGTCGAGGGCCTTATTGTCAAAAATCGGCTCTCATCCGTTCGTCGCTCAACTCAAAAAGATGGCAGCTCTCTTTTGCCGGATTGTGCTGTTTTGTTGATTGATACTATAGGTGAGTTGATGTCCATCTATGCCCTGTCTGATCTTGCTTATGTGGGAGGCAGTCTTGTTGCTACAGGTGGGCATAATCTTCTTGAGCCTGCCT
>CAZXTZ010000152.1:0-7305 GCA_964643645.1 uncultured Geobacteraceae bacterium | reverse complement strand
CGGGATGATCTATGTTGTATTCAAGGGGTACCCGTCAAAAGGATTCATAGATTACGATTTTCTTGGAAAAAAGAAGATGTACCGCTCTCTTATGCTTACCGGTTTTTTCTACAATCTGGGGATATGGTCAGACAAGATCGTATTCTGGTTCCATCCCTGGACAGGCAATCCGGTTATAGGGCCGTTAAGGGCTTCCGAAGTGTATGATCTGCCTGTGTTTCTGGCATATCTGGCTATTATACCGGGCATGGCTGTGTTTCTGGTCAGAATGGAAACTGATTTTGTTGAATATTACGACCGATACTACGATGCGGTGCGGGAGGGTGGTTCACTTTCGCATATCTATGAGATGAAGGATGAGATGGTGCGCATAGCCCGTGAAGGTATTTACGACATAATGAAAATACAGGGGATAGCAACCATTGTTGTGCTGGTAGCAGGTAAAAAACTGCTTGCCTGGGCAGGGATTTCGGAAGTGCACCTTCCGCTTCTTTCTGTGCAGGTGGTTGCCGCAGGATTTCAGGTTGTTCTGCTGGGCATCCTCAACGTCTTTTTCTATCTGGACAAGCGGGACAGGGTGTTGCTTCTCACTGCCCTCTTTACGGTTCTCAATATAGCCCTCTCCATTCTTTCCATATTTATGGGGCCTTTCTACTACGGTTACGGCTTTGCTATATCCCTTATGATAACCATTGCCATAGGTATGGCCCTGCTGGATACGGATCTCGGGAAGCTTGAGTACGAGACATTCATGCTACAGTAGCTTTTGCTTGTCTGGCTTTAAATTCAAGGGGGAATTATGCCGTTCAATCATTTTGACAATCAGGGACAGGCCATTATGGTGGATGTCAGTGGCAAACAACCGACCATGCGTACAGCCATTGCCGGATCAACTGTAAATATGAAACCTGATACCCTGAAGATGATGCTGGATGGAAATCTGGCAAAGGGTGATGTTATTGCCGTGGCCCGTCTGGCCGGTATCAGCGCTGCCAAAAAGACCCCTGATCTTATTCCTCTCTCCCATCCCCTGGCAATCCATGCCGTGGCAATCGAATTCAATCCGGATCAGGAAGCAGGGACTGTTGCCGTTGAGGCGACGGTAAGGGCCTTCGAGCGTACAGGCGTTGAGATGGAAGCCATGGTTGCTGCATCTGTTGCAGCCCTTGCCATTTACGATATGTGCAAGGGGCAGGACAAGGGGATACGCATAACGGAAACCATGCTTCTGTATAAGGAAGGTGGTAAGAGCGGCATATTTGACCGGCGTGATGAGAAGGCTCATAAATCATGAAAGAAGCAATCAGCATAGATGAGGCATTAAGCCTTGTCATGGAGCGCCGGATCAATATGAATGCCTGTAATGTTAGCCTTCTTCAGGCATTGGGTAGGGTGCTGGCCCAGGATCAGTCGGTCAGGTTTGACATGCCGCCCCATGACCTTGCTGCAATGGATGGTTATGCCTTCAGGTTCAGGGACAATTCATCAGGCAGGCTCAAGGCAGGCGGTTTTCTCCCTGCTGGCGCCGCTCCACTCTCCGGCATTCCTGAAGATCGTGCCGTCCGCATAATGACAGGGGCGCCGATGCCTCAGGGTTTTGATACGGTCGTTCCGCTTGAGCATCTGGAGGTTGATCGGGACGGGATTGTCTTTCTGCAGCCTTTTTCCAAAGGAGACAATGTCCGTTGCAGGGGGGAGGAGGCCAGGGCAGGAGACACTCTGGTAAGGGGGGGAACTTTGCTGCGTCCTCAGGAAATTGCCATGCTTGCGGCGATGAATATCCCGGAACTGCCTGTTTCTGAAAGGCCTCGGGCCTCGATTCTTTCCACCGGCGATGAACTGCTTGAGCCTGGCTCCGAACTTCTGCCGGGCAGGATTATCAACAGTAACAGCAGCGCAGTTGCGGCTCTTTGTCTTGATGCCGGTGCAGACCCTTTATTGCGGGGTGTTGCCAGAGATACCCTCGCTGAAACCGCTGGCAAGCTTGAGGCCTGTCTGGATGCAGATCTGGTGCTTGTCAGTGGCGGCGCTTCTGCGGGGGATCGAGATCATGTCTGCAATGCAGTAAGGGAACTCGACGGAGAGATTATCTTTTCAGGTGTCCGTATAAAGCCTGGCAGACCCTTCGGCCTGGCCATGATTGGCAAAACGCCGGTCTTCATAATGCCGGGCTATCCTGTGGCTGCAATGGTAATCTTTGAGCTGTTTATAAGGCCTTTGCTTCTTGCTGCAACAGGCCTCAAAAAGATATTCAGACCCAGGGTTTCTGCAGTCATTACGGAAAAATGCAGAAACAGTGGCAGGCGACCGCATTTTGCGGGAGCAAGGCTCGAACTCTCAGACGGAGCATTCCATGCAGCAATAACAGGAAGTCAGAGTTCCGGACGGATTGCATCGCTCTCCCATGCAAACAGCCTGTTGTGTCTTGCCCCTGAAACAGACTACCAGCCTGGAGACAGGGTAATGGCGCTTCTTATTGACGGAAATGCAGGCATGGCTTCGGAGTGCCAATGGGGCTGAGGGATTCATATAACCGCAGGATAAACTACCTCCGGCTTTCAGTTACCGATCGCTGTAACCTCCGTTGCTTCTACTGCATGCCTCCGGAAGGGATGGTTGATGCCGGACATTCCGGCATACTCAGATATGAAGAGCTTCAGATGATTGCTCAGTGTGCTGTTGCCATCGGTATCGAGAAAATCAGGATCACCGGTGGAGAACCGACTGTAAGGAAAGGGATAGTTGATTTCCTTTCCAGGCTTTCCTCAATTCATGGTTTGCACCACCTGGCCCTTACCACAAACGGACTGCTCCTTGAAGAGCTGGCTTCGGATCTGTTCTCTGCCGGGGTTCAACGCCTGAACGTAAGTCTTGACTCCCTTGTCCCTGAGACCTTTCAAAAAATTACCCGTGGCGGCGATCTGAGAAAGGTGCTTGCAGGTCTGGATGCTGCTGTTGCAGCCGGGTTTCCACCCCCTAAGATCAATATGGTGATGATGCGCGGGATCAACGATTCCGAGATACTTGATTTTGCTGAGCTTACCCGCAGTCGTGGCTGTCAGGTGCGTTTCATAGAGTACATGCCGGTGGTTAAGGAGGAAGGATGGCAGCGGTTCTGCATATCCGGAGAAGAGGTCATTGCCAGGATAGCTGAACATTATCATCTGGAACCGGTTGACAAAGGCCCGTTTGCCGGGCCTTCACAGGATTACCGGATACCCGGCGCAACTGGCAGTATCGGCATTATTACGGCTGTATCGGGCCACTTCTGCACTGACTGTAACCGGATCAGGGTTACTTCACTGGGGCAGGCGAAGGGATGCCTTTTCAGTGATGAAAAGACAGATCTTGTCCCGTTTATCCGTCCACCTGATATGTGTGGACTTACAGATGCACTCAGGCAGATAGTAAAGGCAAAGCCGGAACGGCATGCCATAAGCTGCGGAAGATATGAACATAATAATTTCAGCATGTCACAGGTGGGAGGGTAAAATAATGGCAGAGGTGGTTGCAGTCTGCATAAGCGAGAACAAGGGCGAGCGCAAAAAGCCTGTGGAGCAGGTGGAATTCAGGGTAGACCACGGCATTGTCGGTGACGCCCATGCAGGGGACTGGCACCGTCAGGTGAGCCTGCTCGCGTTAGAGAGCATAGAGAAGATGAGGCAGATGGGGCTTGATGTAACCACCGGGGATTTCGCTGAAAACATAACAACAAGCGGCATTGATCTGATATCACTGCCGGTTGGCAGCATGTTGAAAATAGGCGATACCATGCTTGAGGTGACCCAGATAGGCAAGGAGTGCCACACCCGTTGTGCAATCTACGAACAGGCAGGCGATTGCGTAATGCCGAAGGAAGGGATATTTGCAAAGGTTATTACGCCGGGTTTTGTGAGGCCCGGGGACAGGATAGAGTTGCTGTAGCCCTGTTCGCCGGATCAGTTGTTTTTAGTGGCCTAACGGTTGCCATTATGGGCTCTTGGTAATATTTGAAAGTGCTTGCACAAGCTGGTCAGGTTTTAGATGCAGCCAGCCAGAATAAGGTGAGTCTAGTTCGTAGATCATGAAAATCAGAAATAGTATTAACGAAATGGTGGAGGTAATGAAATAAATGTCCGCCGAGTTGTGCTCCAGCTTGAGGTAGTAGAAGCTTAATACGGAAAAGAACAGTCCCAGATAGATCAAGACCCAGATAAGCGGGTAAAGACGCCCTTCAGCCTGATCCAGACGTGTGTGTCTGCATGAGCTAACCTCCATCATCCGGTTTATCATTTCGATATGATAGACGTTGTCGCTTGGATTGACCGGTTTTATATGTCGTACCTCTTTCCACATACGCTCGTAGGGAGGTGGTGAAGGGGATACGGTCTCTCCTTTCATCATCTGCTTCCATTCATTATTTATGATAAATTCAAGATAGTCCTTTGTGGAGGCCCGTAATCCTTCGCTGTTTGGCAGCAGATAGGACATTTGATAAGAAACCTGAAGCCGCTGCGCCTCTTTTGTAAGATTGTTATCAGCATCGTTATAAGTGCCCCAGAGTGTTACAACCGCAAACCCCAGGAAAAAAGTGTATAGTGTTGAAAAAAAGCTGAAATTGGTTGCCAGCAGATTTTTCTGATACATATCCAGGCTCTTTGGATGCTTCTTGCCGTAAATCCAGAGCCCGACACATGCCAGGGCTGTTCCCGTGAATACGGTAACGGTGTACAGGATATCTTCTGTCATGGAATCAGAAGCCTTTCTGTGCAGAAGTTTTGTTAAGTAAATATCTTTTTACCACAGCTTTTCCCTGCTGCATCCGCTTTTTTGAATTGATTGATTATACAGTCGCGCTTTGATTCCATTTAAATTGACTATTGCATCCTGATATTAATAAGAGTATATGATTAATTAGTCATATACTCTTTGTGTTGAGGCGTCAGATGATCAAGCAGTTCGCCGATTACGTTACCTTT
Source organism: uncultured Geobacteraceae bacterium (assembly GCA_964643645.1). Classification (GTDB taxonomy): domain Bacteria; phylum Desulfobacterota; class Desulfuromonadia; order Geobacterales; family Pseudopelobacteraceae; genus Trichlorobacter. The sequence continues at coordinate 2,347 of CAZXTZ010000152.1, read as the reverse complement.
GCCATGATGGGTCTCAAGCCGGGAAGCCACGGCGGCGAGGCCCTAAACTTCTTTATCTACGATACAATAAAAATCTTCCTTCTGCTCTGCGCCATCATCTTTGTGGTGGCAATCATACGTTCTTCATTCCCTCCGGAACGCACCAAACGGATCTTATCCCACAAGCGTGAGTATGTGGGCAACGTCATGGCTGCCCTGCTGGGGGTTGTAACCCCATTCTGTTCCTGTTCTGCTGTGCCCCTTTTCATCGGTTTTGTGGAATCAGGCGTCCCGCTTGGGGTTACCTTTTCCTTTCTTATCTCCTCACCCATGGTCAATGAGGTGGCGCTTATCATGCTCTGGGGGATGTTCGGCTGGAAGATAGCGCTCATATACATAGGCACAGGCCTGCTGGTGGCCATTGTATCAGGCATAATAATCGGCAAAATGAAGATGGAAAAGCATGTACAGGATTATGTCTGGGAGATGCAGGTCGGGAGCCAGGAGATTGAGGAGCTGACCTTCCGGGACAAGTTGCTCTACGCACGGGACTACACCCGGGATCTACTGAAGAAGGTGTTTCCGTACGTTGTAATCGGGGTAGGTGTGGGGGCGTTCATACACGGCTATGTGCCGCAGGATTTTCTTGTCAAGTGGGCAGGTAAGGATAACCCTTTTGCAGTGCCGGTGGCGGTGGTCTTGGGAGTGCCGCTCTACAGCAACGCCGCCGGGGTGATACCGATAGTTAAGGCCCTTACCGCAAAAGGTATGGCCATAGGCACCGTGCTTGCCTTCATGATGGCGGTTACGGCGCTTTCACTGCCTGAGGCTGTTATTCTCAGTAACGTGCTTAAACGAAGGCTCCTGATTACATTTTTCGGCATAGTTGCCGCAGCAATTGTCTTTGTGGGCTATCTGTTCAATATCATACTTTAACTGAGGGATTATTTATGGAGACTCCCAAAAAAAGGATTCTGTTCCTTTGCACTCACAACTCCTGCCGTTCCCAGATGGCAGAAGCACTGGCAAATCATTACCTGAGTGAGAGTTGTCAGGCGTTCTCCGCCGGTACTGAAGCTACAGGGGTCAATCCACTGGCCATTCGGGTGCTCGAAGAGTTGGGTATAGATTGTTCTGTGCTCTATTCCAAGACAATGGACGAATATGCAGGACAAAGTTTTGATTACGTTGTTACGCTTTGCGGCGATGCCAATGAAAAATGTCCGCTATTCTTTGGTGGAGTAGAGCGTATCCATCACGGTTTTGTGGATCCTTCCAGAATGCGTGGGAGCGATGAGGAACGGTTGCCAGAGTTCAGGCGTGTAAGGGATGAAATCAAATCCTGGATCATGGATTTTATTGGAGGAGCCAATGAGTGAACAGATCTCCCGCAAGCTCTCCTTTCTGGATCGCTGGCTTACCCTCTGGATATTTGCAGCCATGGCGATGGGGATCGGGCTGGGATATTTTCTTCCCGGCACTGAACCGTTCATCAACTCATTTCAGGTTGGCACCACAAACATACCGATTGCAATCGGCCTGATAGTAATGATGTACCCCCCCTTTGCAAAGGTGAAGTATAAGGATATGCCGGAGGTGTTCCGGAACAGAAAGATTCTTGGCATCTCGCTGCTGCAGAACTGGCTCATAGGCCCTGTGTTGATGTTTGTCCTGGCGGCGCTTTTGCTGCCGGACAAGCCTGAGTATCTGGTGGGGCTTATCATGATAGGCCTTGCCCGCTGCATAGCCATGGTAATTGTCTGGAATGAACTGGCAAAAGGGAACACCGAGTATGCCGCCGGGCTGGTGGCTTTCAACAGCATCTTTCAGGTGCTGTTCTACAGCGTCTATGCCTGGCTGTTCATTACGGTGCTGCCGCCGCTGGTTGGCCTGAAGGGGATGGCGGTAAACATCAGTATTGGTCAGATAGCCGAGAGTGTCTTCATCTATCTGGGTATCCCCTGTATTGCCGGAGCCCTTACACGTCTGATCGGGGTCAGGCTGCTGGGCAAGGAGCGCTATCATCGGGAGGTTGTTCCAAAGATCAGCCCCTTGACCCTGATCGCCCTGCTGTTCACCATAGTGGTCATGTTCAGCCTTAAAGGGAATCTGATTGTCCAGTTGCCGATGGATGTGGTCAGGATAGCAATTCCGCTTTTGATCTACTTTGTTGTTATGTTTCTTGTCTCGTTCTGGATGGGTAAGAAGCTGGGGGCTGATTACTCAAAGACAACCACCCTGGCCTTTACAGCAGCCAGCAACAATTTTGAACTGGCGATAGCTGTTGCCGTGGCGGTATTCGGCATAAATTCAGGCGCGGCGTTTGCGGCTGTCATAGGGCCTCTGGTGGAGGTTCCGGTTATGATAG
>CAZXTZ010000151.1:0-7331 GCA_964643645.1 uncultured Geobacteraceae bacterium | reverse complement strand
AGAAGGTGGAGGTTTCTGGCAACGGCTTCGGAATTACGTATAAGGTCAACGCTGTCCCAAAGTTCCAGGCCATTTTTCAGCAGGTACAGCTCCGGATCAATCATGTAGTAGTTATGAGGAGAATAGCAGCTTGGAATTCGGCGAAGCCAGGTTTCCTTTGCAAGCGCCAGCGTTAACCCATGAAAATTATGGTAATGGACAAGATCCGGTTTAACCTGATCCAGCACCATAATAAATTTTTCAAGCACATCCGGATCATGGATTTCTCGTTGTGGATTATCCGGATCAGTGAACAGGGCAGGGCGATTGAAGAGGCCGAACAACTGCACGCCATCTTCAAGATGTTCCTCAATTGAGTATGGGGGAAAGCTGTAGTCTGTCTTCAGCGAGGCATAAAACTGAGCAACCTGAAAACCACGTTTCGCAAAGGCACAGGCTATCGAGCGGGGTAGTTTTGTTCCTCCGCCGGACTCCTTCCAGCCATATGAAACGATGAGAATGCGTGGTTTTACCACTTTGTTATTCATGCCAGCTCCGCTTTCACAAAATCCTCCAGACTGATTTCAGGCCTCCACTTAAGTGTTGACTGAATCGCCGATATATCAGCAACTGTATCTGGTATTTCGTTTGCACGGGGCTCTTCTGTTGATTTCCATCTAAGCGGTCGGGGGGAGAATTTCAAAACCATATCGAGCAGTTCGCCTACTGAAACCGAATAACCGGAACCAACATTGAACAGTGAAAAACGGGTTTCAAGCTGCAATATCTTCACACAGGCTTTTACAAAATCATCAACATGCAGGTAATCACGTCGGGGAGATGCATCTTTTATCGTAATGAGCGATGTTGTCCGGGCCTGTTGCAGAATTGTCGGTATAAGAAACTGCGCTGCCTGCCCCGGACCAAAAAGATTAAAAGGGCGTAAAATAGTTACTGGGACATCAAACTGTTGTGCGTAGAAACGACAGAGTTCCTCCCCCAGCCATTTGGAATGGGCGTAGGGATTGTTGGGAGAGGCATGATGAAATTCAGAAATCGGCAGCACTTGGGGAATACCATAGATATATGCGCTTATGTAAACCAGACGGGCACTACATTCCCTGCAGAAATCAAGCACATGCTGGGTGCCCAGAGTGTTCACCCCGTAAAATTCGCCGGGAGTACTCCAGCTTTCAGGCACAAAGGTTTGCCCTGCCAGATGTACTACATGCGTTATCTTCTTGTCTTTGAACTGGCTAAATGCCGATGGATCCCTTATTTCCTGGCCATTGGATGTTGAAAAGGGGTAAACCTTAATACCAGCTTGTTTAAGGACAGAAACCAGACGTCTGCCTATAAAACCGCTCGCTCCGGTTACAAGTATGGCAGATGGCATGGTTCCTTTAATGTCGTTCATGATTACAGGAGAAATCTTTCTTTCAGCGAATCAAATTCATCAATTGCCTGCATATAGTCATCAGGCCGCCCGATATCCAGCCAGTATCCGTCATAACGCGCAACCGATGCAGGAGTTCCCTTGTCAAGCAGATCAAGCATCAGGTGGTCAAAGCCGTAAGGTGTGTTCTCCGGAATATACTTTAATACATCCCGGTTGACCGCATATATCCCCATGCTTACATCAAAAGAATATTCAGGTTTTTCTTCAAAACCGCACAAACGGTCGTTTTCATCTATATTCAGAACTCCATATTCTGATTTAAGAATCCGACGATATGCAGCTATAGTAAAATTATTTCCGCTTTCAACATGATCTTCATAAAACTTCCGGTAATCGAGATCTGTCAGAATATCTCCATTCATAACCAGAAAATTTTCCGGAAGATCATTCAGCAAGCGGAGCGGCCCCATGGTGCTAAGGGGGATGGTTTCAAGGGAGTAGTCAATGGTTATACCCCATTGTTCACCATTGCCGAAAAAAGACTGGATAATTCTGGCCTGATGGTTAACTGCCATGGTGATATGACTGCATCCGTAATGGACAAGCTGGCGGACAATTACCTCCAGAATCGGAAATTCACCAATAGGCATCAGTGGTTTAGGCAGCACAACCGTATAGGGACGAAGCCTCGTTCCTTTTCCGCCTGCCAGAATAATGGCTCGCATTGGCGACACTCCGTTCAGATAGTATAGTTAAGGCTTTTCTGCATCAAATTGCCCGGTTCTCTGAACCAGGCAATCGTCTTTTCAAGCCCCAGACGCAACCCCTCTTTTCCTGCAAATCCCGGCTTCCAGCCAAAGAGACGACAGGCCTTGCTGTTATCAGCCAGCAATCTTTCAACCTCACTCTTTTCCGGGCGTATCCTTAAATCATCTGTTTCTACTTCAACATCAGCCTGCATCAGTTCGGCAATCATGGCAACAGTGTCTCCGATTGAGACCTCAAAATTACTGCCAAGATTTACTACCTCGCCTATCCCATTTTCAGACTTAAGGGCTGCGACAAAACCTGCAACAGTATCAGTTATATAGCTGAAATCACGGGTTGGGTGCAGTGAGCCAAGCTGTAGTTTCTGCCGTCCTGATGCGATCTGGGAGATTATAGCAGGAATGACCGCCCTTGCAGATTGACGCGGGCCATAAGTGTTAAAGGGACGGACAACCGTAAGCGGAATTCCGAATGAGCAGTGGAAAGAGAGCGCGATTTGATCAGCCCCAATCTTGGAGGCCGAATACGGAGACTGTCCTTGCAAAGGATGCTCCTCGGTAATAGGTACAAAAAGTGCAGTTCCATAAACCTCGCTGGTGGATGTGTGGACTACCCTTGACACTTCCAAATCCCGTGCAGCCTGCACTATATTCAGGGTGCCTTTAACGTTGGTGTCAATGTAGCTGTCAGGTGAATGGTAGGAATAGGGAATTCCAATCAACGCAGCCAGATGAAGAACCGCATCGCAACCCTTCATAGCAGTTCTTACACCATTGGGATCACGGATATCTCCGGCAAAGATATCAATATGTTCCTTTACATCATCCGGCGCATGGTCAAGCCATCCCCAGGAATTAAATGAGTTGTACAGGACAAAAGCACGGACATCATGGCCACGTCTGATCAGCTCTTCAACAAGGTGAGAGCCGATAAAACCATCGGCACCCGTGACAAGGATTTTTTTATTCATAAATAAGCCCGCTTAATCAATGTTGATTGAGAGGATTCAACATTGCGTTTTGATTGCAATTATCTGGACATACCCAGATACCTTTGAGCAGCAGAAAAATGCCTGTCATCATAAAGCTGTGGATGATTCGATACGATCTGCGCTTTTAAGCGGGCATCACATTCCATTGCCTTCGTATACATGCTCTGCTCTTTAACACGGTAATAGAAAAGCACCTCAGGAATCCGTCTGCCCCAAAACTCTTTTGCTCCGCACGAAATCCAGAAATCCCAATCTTCGTAGCCTTCAACCATGTTGGGATTATATCCGCCGACACTTTCCCATGCTTCACGTCGGTACAGGGAACAATAATTAAGGTGGTTTGCATAGCGTAATGCATCAAAATCATATTCGCCGCTTTGGATATGGCAGGAAACAGCCCCAAATTGCACGAGATCAGTATAGGCAATAGATATATTCGGTTCCGTATCAAGGAGATGAACCGTTTTAAGCAGCATATCGGGATGCAGAATATCATCAGAATCAAGTGGTAAGATATATTTTCCCCTTGAATGTGCTATCCCGTAGTTTCTCGTGTCGGCCAGACCGCTATTCTCTTTTTCCAACAGTTTAATCTGTTTTTCAGAGTGTTCTGTGATCAGTTGTCGTGCAACTTCTGAGGTGTTATCAGGACTTCCATCATTTACAATCAGGCATTCCCAGTCAGTGAATGTCTGGGCAATAACACTTTCCACAGCATTTGCAAGAAAGTGTGCCTGATTGTAGCATGGAATTATGAGTGACACTTTAGGAGAGGCTGATGCCGGTTTAATCATGACCAGAGGTACTTCCTGATGGCAAGCGTCTGGAATGAAGTCGTTATAAGCCTCTACATCAATACGTTGAGCAGTAAGGTAACAGTCCAGAAGTGCAGGCGGATGAAATGCCCTGTTACTTCCAGCGCGATTAAGGCTGAATGAATCCTGCACTTTGTTGACAGGATTGCAAAAAGTATTTGAAAAATCTGAACAGAGTAAATAGGGATGTGAGTTCTTAAACGAAGAACTAAGCGCTGCCAGCCCACTTTCAAGGGTATTGGGATTATTAAAAGATAGTGATTCCAGCAATGGTAACAGGTCAGCTGTTCTATAGAGAGAGCTGGAGACCTCAAGCGGATAGCCAAAATCAGCTTCGGCAGTTGTCCAGTCAAACGCATAAGCTGAGACAGCAATTGGGGTAAATCCCGGAATTGCCTGTTTCATATCCAGTGAATAGCAGTAACTGGTGTTCTGTCCCAGGCGCAATGAATAACCCAGCGCCTGCCGATAAGATTGGAGTAAATCCCTGTAGGTGCTCAAAGTGAAGTTACGGACAAAAATATTATCGTCAACCAGCCATAGAACGTATGCGGAGGATCTCACAAGATTGATAACCTGCTGCCGGAAATCATCTTCAGCAATTAGCAGGATGTTTTCGAAAGGGAGGTATTCCTTTTCCAAAATTGAGTAGGCCTGCCCATACTTAATGTTTGAGGCTTTGACAATGACTCGAACATCTGTCTGCTCAAAATCCAGACAGTGACTTATGAACGAGCGGAGTGTGGCATCAAGCTGGAGGGGGCGATCTTTACTGAAAATTACAACCTGTAGTCTTGATTCATTCTCTTCGAGTATCATTTGTGGTTATCCTCTTGATAATGTGGAGGATATGGCTTGTGCATTTCTACAAAATAGCCCACCGTAAACTGATCGTTAAAACAATGCTCGTCGAGATCAAACAGATAACGCGGCAATGTATCATTGAATAATTTAAATAGCTCTTGTGCATTCTTCCCATGCAGGTGGGCATGTTGCTCAAACGTCCATGAAACTCTCGCACACTCCTGAGCTAGCAGCTTGAAAAAACCACCGTTTGGAAGCAGTTGGAGGATTTGCATCCCGTACCTGTCAGCAGCCAGCATATACCATTGAGGTGTAAATCCGCCATAATAGTGGTATGGCAGTTGATGGAGTCCTGAACCCAAGGGAGCTGTCAGCAAAAGACGACCGCCAGGCTTGATGAGCCTGACCATCTCCCTGAACGCCTCAAAAGGCTCGGGAACATGCTCCAGCACCTCAGTGCAGACAACACAATCAAAAAAACATTCAGGTTGGGGAATTGCACAAATATCCGAAACAATATCTATTTTTCCGTATTCGTTGGTTCCACCAAGTTTTTCGCCTGTATATCTGGAAAAATCATGGGATGTATAGTTGCAATGGGCAAACAGCTGACGATAAGGGCAGGTTCCAGCACCTACATCCAGCACCTTTGCCCCGTACGGCAGGCTAGCCGCCTTTTCCGCCACCCAACGGTCACGCGCGCGCTGGTTAAAATCATGAATTTCATCAAGTGGGAGAGCATTTTTTACTTCTTGCAAGCCCATTGCACTGATGCCAGCCTGCAATAGCTTGCCTGAATGACCTCCTACCATCTGCTGGTGTAATTTTTCACGCCAGACCTGAAGCAAAGCCTGCTCGGAAGAATTTACCATGCTCTCCTGCAGAATATCTTCAGCCGCCTTCAGAAGCTGTTGTCTGCTGATTTCCGCTGACTTTACGGCCTGCACCGTAACATTGGCCAGGTACGGTTCATCTGGCCAATGAGTCGTTTCGGTACTTACCTCTGCAAAACCAATCCGTTCCAGGGTTTGTCTGAAGCGTTCTGAAAACCATTGATCCAGATGGTATGCCCATCGATCAGACTGATCACCGACAAGATGGCGTACTGTAGCTGTCTTTACATGCCATGGCATATCAGACAGCAGTATTCGGGCACTACCTTCCAAGTCAGGAGTTTCTATTCTTATTTTGCCGCCAGGGCGAAGCCACTTGTGCCACCTGATCAATAGAGAGAGAGCAGTGACCCGGTCAAAATGTTCAAAAACATGATGTAGCCGGATTTCATCAACCGACCCGTCGGGATATTCCAGAGAGGTTATATCCGCATACCTGTCAGCTTTAACCTTCATGAGAGAATGCTCTGATGGGGGATAGTCAATATTGACATATCCATCCAGATAGTTTTCACCACATCCCAGATGGAGCCGGAGTGCATTGTTTAATTGGCCTTCTCCAACCATTGTTTGTTCAGGGTTCCAGAATAGTCGTCTAGGTTCTCTCAACTCTGTCGAAAAAACAGCTTTCCATCGATCTGAGTAAAGTTTAATGTCATCTTCGGCCTGTACAAGATTGTTTTTTTTCCCGATATCAAGTTCATTATGGTGAATAACGAATGAATCATTGAGGGGAATCAGATCATATCCCTTTTGATACAGCTTGAGACACAAGTCACCATCCGCGCAATAAAAACGGTATGACTCGTCAAGCCCTCCTGCTTCGTGAAAGCGATCCGTCCTGATCAATCCATAATTCATCAGCAATTTCGAGCCATATGTATAGTCAATTCCAAACTGATCCCAACCAGTCTCTGCAACATCATTACGATAATAGAATATTCCGCCGGCAACAGAATCATCGCACTGTTCAAGTGACTGCACTGCATTGTTCAGGCATTGTGGGCAGAATTCAATATCATCGCTTGCATACATAGCCCATTTGCCACGGGCTTTGGAAAACCCGAAATTGTATAGTTGTGGCCAGCTATGACGACCTGATCCCATAACAGCAGACTCTGAAAACACTTTGGCGCCATAACGATGTAAGATTTCGAGTGTTTTATCGCTGGAATCACCATCAATGGCAATTATCTCGTAACTGAGGTTTGTTGAAGATTCAGCAAGACTGGCAAGCATTGTTGCAAGAAGTTGAGAACGGTTTTTGGTGGCGAGAATCAAACTTAAAACAGGCTTGTCTGAAGCAATGGTTTGAGGCAAAGAATTATCCATATCTTGAGTAATCCTATACACCTCATCAACTGCCGTTAGATAGTGCTTCGTTAAAATCTCTTTTGGAGGATACACTGAGAAGCTGCATCTATTTGGAAGGGTGGAGTTTTTCCAGTGATTTAGTGCACGGAGATAAAGCTCTTCGTATTTTGATGTAATAAGGGAATGATCAAAAACGGTTGTCGCCTTTTTCCGTGAATTGAGTGAAAAATACAAGCGTAGTTTACGATTTTCTATCAACTGCTCAATACTTGCTGTCAGCATGTTGATATCCCTATTGACAACAACGACCCCGTCTACTCCATCATGAACCAGCTCAGGAACCCCACCGGTATCTGTTGTAACCAAAG
>CAZXTZ010000150.1:5155-7335 GCA_964643645.1 uncultured Geobacteraceae bacterium | reverse complement strand
GATTCATTCGGATTGTCTCACAGCGACATGGAACGCCTTGATGATGCGTTCCATGGAGAGAGTTCCGACCTGTTTGATTCAACAATGAATGCAGAAACCCCAGAGATACTTTTGCGTCCGGCAGAAATAGCTGCTCAGGAACAAAAACGTGAGGCACTTAAAGCTATTGAGTTGGGAGAGCGTTTTATAGCAATAACCCATCTGCGCAAAGCACATGAAATAAAGCCGCTCGATTTTTCTTCTACATATTGGCTGGCTCGACTGCTTGCATCGTCAGGAAGAATTGACTACAGCCGTGAATCCATACGTTATGCTCTGCTTGCCGCTAAAATGGCCAGTTATGACCAACGCCCGGTAAAAGCAGCGGCATCTCTGCTGATTGCATCCAAGGCTGCCAGCAGAATAGATGAACATGAAGAAGCGCTTGAATATGCAAAAAAAGCTGTTGAGGAAACCCCGTGGCTTGCAATGGCCCATGTTGGCCTTGCTGCTTGCCTTGCTGCATCGGGCAATGGAGATGAAGCTCTTAAAGAGGTAAGAAAAGCATTTCTGAGATTGCCCCAGAGCATATTGCTGGCAAACAGAGAGCCTGCGATTGCAGGCATGGGAAAAAAATACAAAGAATTCAAAAGTCAGCTCAAAGAAAGCCTGCTTCGGGAGTTGAAAATAATCTGGGCTGCCTACTCGGCTGACAGAACAAAATACCCTGAATCATTCACTCAAAATAAATACACGACGGTTTCAGTATTTGAGATAATTGAAGCAAAACCTTTGCTGAACCTTTATTACGAAGGCAAGGAGATGCTTAAGGCTCACATGCTCCTCCTTGAAGAAAGAGCTTCAAACATCATCAATAACCTTGCTGGCAGCCAACCTGCAGAAACTTCTAATGCTGTAGCAAGGCTTATGGAGTCCATCCTCCTCTTTGAAAACGGCCCATTGCAGTGTCAGATGTTTTCGTTGGGGAGGAATATAAGATCAGCTAAACCCGGGGATATTTTGACTGTAGATGCTGTCACAAATGCAGATGCCCTGACATCAATATCCACTGATGATGCAATAGTTCCCTTATGTATAGGCAAGTACGCATCTGAATTTGTGGCAAAGCTTAATCCAAGAAAAAGATTGTATCGTCTTATATTGAGCAGCTCAGGAAAACCAGTAATTTCAAGGTGGGCGGTATATTTTGATTCAAATCATGACGCAGTAAAGCATGGCAGGTCGTCGGTAGCATGGGATGCTGTCCAGATGAAATACGTTTCTTCAAGACCTTCAAAGCATAAGGATTCCCCTGTATGGAAAATAATCCGTGAAGCCGGTGGTGTGGGAACTCAGGTAAATGGCAAGATTGTCGCAAAAGAAGCCCTCGGTTATGGATATATTGTCGATGTTGGTGGGCTTGATGCTTTCCTGCCATCATCTCAAATAGACTCTGCTTCAATAGGTTTTTCCGCAACCTTCCAGGTAATACTGTTTGACGAAGATAATGGCAGCATTGTTTTGAGTGCAAAATAAGGCGGATTTTCTAAGGGCATCGTAATCATGATACCAATTCATTTCGGAATTACAGGACATAGAGACATTGCTCCAGAAGATATTCCTCAAATTAAAACTAAACTTCATTCCCTTATTTCAGAATATAAAACTCTCTGCCCAAACTCTGAATTCAGAATGCTCTCCCTTCTGGCAGAAGGCGCAGACAGTCTGGCCGCTGATGTTGCAAGGGAGTGTAGAGTTGCCCTGATTGCTGTTTCACCAATGCCTTTGTCCGAGTACGAAAAAGATTTTGCTGACACAGCTTCACTCAAAAGATTCCGAGAGTACTGGAACTCTGCTGAAGACAGGATCGAACTGACACTAAAGTCTACTGAGGACGGTTTAGTGGACAGAAACGCCATGTATGCGGCCGGCGGGGCCTTCATAGCCGCCCACAGCCAGATATTGATCGCATTATGGGACGGGACTGATAACGGTAAGCCGGGCGGGACTGCGTATGTTGTTAAATCAAAACTTGCAGGCGACTACTCTGCATGGAGGTATTCCTCAAAATATTCATCACGTATCACTGTTCCTGATTCGGGGCCGGTATTCCATATACCGGTAAATCGTCATTCTGCTGTTACCGACAAAACAAATCAGGCGATAAACTTCAAAATGACGGAAACCAGCGAGGGTGGCAT
>CAZXTZ010000150.1:0-5145 GCA_964643645.1 uncultured Geobacteraceae bacterium | reverse complement strand
GCTTCATGCGCCATGGGCGCCTGTTTGCAATATGACCAGGAATTATGGGCCTGTATCGATTTCTGGCATTACAACAATTTTCCCCGACAGTTGGTTCTCCATAGCTCAAGATGTCGGAAGAACGGATGAGTCTTTGGCGGGAGAATCGCCTGCTGCCGTATCTGAAAAGTACATCTCAAAAGTGTTGTCTGATATTGATTCGTTTAACAGGGACTGCCTCGACACCTCTATCACCTCGGAATCCATTGCAAAAACCGAAGGTAATAAACTGTATCCAGAATCAGAGATAACTTCAGGCCAGAAGAAATTGTTGCTTCTTTATGGATATGCAGACTCAATGGCAATAATATTTCAGAAAAGGTACGTGAAAAACTTGAACTATGTCGCAAATTATTCGTTCTTTGCCTTTGCTTTGTATGGTGTTTTTGACCAGTTCTGTGTTGGTAAGCCATTCCATACAGTTTTCTATGCTTTTTTCTGGCTGGCTATTGTTGTTGCATATTTTACATTCAAAGCTGCAAAGAAGAGCCTTTGGGAAGAAAAATATTATGGATACAGAGCCCTTGCAGAGGCGATAAGGGTTCAGCTTTCATGGATAATTGCTGGTATCCCTGAGGTCGTGTCTGACCATTATCTGGAAAAATACACAGAGAAGATCCCCTGGCTACAGATAGCGGTTTCAAACTGCAGCCTGAAGGCCAATAACGAAATACTGATCCCACACAATGTTGCTTTGGTCAAAGAAAGGTGGGTGGATGACCAGTATGGCTTTTACAACTCACGTAAAGATGACAAGAGAAAGGAACTTGCAATCATAAGAAAAAAAGCAAATTGGCTGATTTTTTTTGCACTCGCGTTGTTTTACGCAGTCGGCATATGGGGTTTCAGCATGCTTGCAGATTTTGATAAATTCAAAGAACTCTACATGCCTGTATTCGGGTACAAACTTAAGTATTATGAGCTGCTGGTTTATGGCTTCACTTGTGGTATTGCATTCGCAGGGATGAAATCTTTTGTTACTGAGAAAAGAGCCATAAACGATGAGATGTCGCAATATCAACGTATGGCTCAGATATTTGGAAGAGGTAAACAGGCTCTTGAAAAACCGGATTTGGGGATAGAGGAGAGCAAGGATATTTTGAGAGAACTTGGAAAAGAGGCGTTGGCAGAGAATGGGGACTGGTTGCTGTATCAGCGCTCCAAGCCTTTGGAAATGCGCTGGGGATAGCTTGTGACTTGCCTTCTTGATAATTGACTGATATCAAGATAATTACTTCCTTATATCGGATTCAGCATATGTCACTGCCTCGGAATACTATCCATATCTGTCCTCTTTACACAGAGATATCCCCGCTTATCACTCCATGCCTTGACCATTCACTCCTTCCTTCAGGAGTTGTTATCCTCACAGATCATGTCAGGAAGCCAGTTGCCGATGATCTCATTCGGACTTTCGATAAAATCGGTGTCCGGGCGGAACTGAGGCTTGTAAAAGACCTCTGGAACTATCCGGGGGTTGAGCAGACCCTACAGAAACTGCTTGATGAATTCCAGGGATATGAGCTCGCATTGAACCTTTCCAGCGGAATAACCCCCTTCAGTATTGCTGCTGCACGGTTTTTTATAGACAGAAACATGGCTGTGTATCAGGTTAACCCGGAAAATGACCATCTGATATGGCTCTCCCCACCTGACCGCAGCTCCTTTGACCTGTCTGAAAAGATGGATCTTGATACTTACTTCATGGCTCACGGTATTGACCGGGTTGTCAATGCGCCACGCATGGTTAATAATTCAGCCTTTTTTTCAGCCGCTTCGGAGATAGTTCTTGTTTCAGGAAAGAATCAGGAGGCACTCAGTAGAATGAACCATCTGGGAACCCACGCGGACGGGGGAAATCTCTCCGTTTCATTGGGCTCGGGCAAGGGGCATTCCTCATGGCTTAACAGGCTTCTGGATATACTGCAGCGTCATGGCCTGGCCCGGATTCAGCAGAGCAGGCTGATTTTCTCCTCTCTTGAGGCAAAACAGTTTGCCTCCGGTGTCTGGCTGGAGTTTTTTGTCCAGGGTTTGCTGGATCGCCTGAAAATTGAAAACAGCAGAATCAGGGATGTCAGGCAGGGGGTTAAGCTCTATAAGCGGTCAGATGGTGGAGAAGTAAATAATGAACTTGATGTCTGCATGCTTGCCGACAACCGGTTCTATATGGTGGAGTGCAAGTCCGGCACTAATCTTAAGGCGCAGGACTCCATTTACAAGCTGGATGCGATCCGTTCCTTCATAAATGACGATGATAGTCGCGGCATGGTGGTGGTTACAAAACAGCTTTCCTCGGATGTCTACCGAAGGGCGGCGGAGCATGATATAAGACTATGTTCCGCAAAGGATTTGCCCAGACTGTATGAGATAATTAAAAACTGGGTAAGAAATGGCCGTTGAGATTATTCTTGGCGACCGTTTAGGTCTCCTGGAAGGGTAACGTAAATTATAATTGACAATATGTCGGCATTAAGTAAATAATAATTAACATTATGACAGAGAAGCGGACAATATCACTATATCCTGCTTCTGACAGGGCACTCCGTGAATTGGGGCAGCGCCTGAAAGATGCGCGTCTTCGGCGGCGCTTTTCAATGGATACCGTTTGTGCCAGGGCAGACATTTCACGTCCCACCCTTTACAAGATTGAAAAGGGTGAACCGTCAGTTGCTTTTGCCGCATACATCCAGGTGTTGCGAGTTCTTGGCCTGCTTGACGACCTGGCGTTGATTGCAAAAGAGGACGCAGTAGGCCGACGACTACAGGACGAATCCATGACCCGTCCCAAACGGGCTCCTAAACGCACACTTCCTGTTGAAACAAACAGGGAGGGCGGCAATGGCTAAATCTTTGTCTCAGGATCATCTGCAGGTCTATCTTGATGATCCAGCCTTCGGCCCTATAAGCAACATCGGTACACTTACCCGTGGCGATCGTGGCAGTATCCGGTTCACCTACAACCACTCGTGGCTTGATCAGGCCCACGCCTTTCCCCTTGATCCAGAGCTGGACCTCTCCTCTGGAGAATTTTACCCGCAAGGCTCAAACTTTGGTGTTTTCATGGACTCTTGCCCGGATCGGTGGGGCAGTGTCCTGATGCAGCGCCGTGAGGATGTTGAAGCAAAACTTGACGGTCGTCCCCGTCGGGCTTTGGGCTCGTGGGATTATCTTGCCGGTGTGCAGGATTGTACACGGATGGGTGCTCTCCGCTTTAAGAGACTTCAAGATGAACAGTTTCTTGCTTCTGAGGCGTTATCTGCTCCCCCTGTCACCCGGTTGGCCGAGTTGCAGCAGATAGCCTATGAGATAACCAACAAGAAGCTGCACAACCTCGGCCGTTTGCGTGAATGGCTCACGGTTCTGGTCGCTCCTGGCGCTTCGCTTGGCGGCGCTCGTCCAAAGGCCAATATTATTGAAAACGATGGCAGCCTCTGGATAGCCAAATTTCCTGCACGTGATGATTCTGAGGACGTCGGTGCTTATGAGAAACTGATCCATGATCTTGCAAGAGAGTGCTGCATTGATCTCCCTGAATCGCGTCTTGTAAGGGTAGGGGATGGCTATCACACGTTCATGGTGAAGCGATTCGACCGAGAGCTGGACAGCCGACGTTTTTTTTCATCAGCAATGCCGCTGTTGCACAGAACTGACTCCGAAGATGCCAGCTATCTTGAACTGGCCGAGTTCATAGCCAACTTCGGCCATATTGATCATATTGAAGAGGATCTGGAAGAGCTGTTCCGCCGTGTTGTATTTAACGTTGTCGTGGCAAACAGGGATGACCATCTTCGTAATCACGGATTTATCCGCACTCCGGCCGGGTGGCGGCTGGCGCCGGCATTTGATATCAACCCTTCGCTCAGTAAAGATGAGCATGTCCTGGCGCTGGATGCCTATTCCAGGCAACCTGATCTGGAGGTTGTGATCTCTACTGCTGATCTTTACCGTCTCAATCATAAAAAAGCCAAACAGATCATCCAGCAGGTCTGTGATGTTGTGAGCGGCTGGCAAGCAAAAGCCAGGCGGATGGGACTCTCTTCTCAGGATTGCCTGCTGCTGGAACAATGTATGCTGGTTTCTTGAGGTACGGTAGGGGAGTCGTATCTGTTCTGAGAAGCGAATCAGCTACTATGGCCTCTGCGAACTGGCAAAGATTCAAAAATGCAAAAAGCCGTGAGCGGGTTACAGATTCCCGGGCCATACAGGATGACCTGCAGGACCCGACCCTTCTTCCGGACAACGCTTATTATCAGGAGCACTTATGGCCTATTCCTGGAGCAAGACCGTAGCAATGTATTCAGCCAGCCTGTTGAGGCTTGGCAATTTTGTAGATGCCGGCTTTGTGGCGGCCATCCTTTTCGAGCGATACATAGAAGACGAGATGATAGCCAACGGCATAGAGGCTACATCAAACGGCGATTTTCTATTCAACGCAATAGACAGGCTTTCGCGCAAAGACCCTGGGCGGTTCAGAAAAGGCCAGCTACACCAGCTCCGCAAGATCCGCAACCGTTACATCATTCACACAGACGATGCCTTTGAGGGGTACAAGGACTCGAAGGAAAGAGACAGGATATACAAAGAAGTCGCAAAACTGGTTGATTTTGTCTGGAAAGAGCTTGATACGGGCGGGCACGACGAGTACGGCTCAATCCCCGGCATTCCGCTGCTTACGGCAGATTACGCCGTGCTTGCAGTGCGGGAGTTCTTCCAGGATGACAACATAGAGATAGAGGCGGATCACTGCGCCATAGAGCGTAGGGACTTTCACGATCTAATCCATATGCGCAAGCACCTGTTGCACCTGTCGGAACATCTCAAGCGAAAAATTCTCCCCTCCTATCCCAACCTGGGGATTGATGTCATCAGCAAGGCAGACACCACTTCAGCCTACGTCTGGCTGGCCATAAACCTCGTGCGTCCCGGCTGGGACAACCAGCGCGACAGGGTCAAACACGCATCCGCCTCCATCATCGCCACGCCGCTGGATATCAGAATCTGCATCAGCCTGGGGGGAGAGGGTTACATACCGCGCAAGGACTGGTACCGCTTCCTTGAAACACCGATATTCAGGGATTTTATTGCATATGCTCCGGGCCTGCAGCT
>CAZXTZ010000149.1:0-7360 GCA_964643645.1 uncultured Geobacteraceae bacterium | reverse complement strand
CCGCCACATCCCAGTCAGAGATATTCCAGTTGCGTGAAGCGGCATCGGTGCTGAGGGATGAGCTTGAAAAAGAGCGAGCCACAAGGGACACTGCCGTAAACGAGGCGCTTAAGGTTGCAAACGCAGAGATTATTCAGCTGAGGGAAACAGCGTCTGCGTTGCGTGACGAGATGGAGAAACGGGATCTTGAGGCTGCAAACAGACAGTTGGAGGCAGTTAGTCTAACCCACCAGGAGATAATCCAGCTTCGCAAGACTGTTGCTGAACTTAGAGAACAGTTGGACAATTTGAGGAATTAGTATGAACTCGCCACAGGATGCTATTCCGAAAAAACCAGAAAACCACGCTTCTATAAAAGCCGGGAAGTCCCCTACAGATGAAAAGAGCCTTCGTCAGCGTCTGGCCCGCGCTGAGTTTCTGTTGGGGGTAACCCGTCAGGTATCAACTCTCCAGACACTCGATCAGGTGTTCAGCGCGATTGTTGATATTGCTGTGCAGAAGCTGGCTGTTGAACGTGGTTCAATATTCCTGAACGATCCAGTAACTGGAGAGCTTTACTCCCGCGTCGCCTACGGCGCGCTTCAGCGAGAGATAAGACTTCTTAACAATACCGGCATTGCAGGCCATGTATTCACCCACAACAAGGCAGAGATAATCCACAATGCCTATTCAGACCCCCGATTCAACCAGACCATAGACCAGCAGACAGGGTTTGTTACCCAGTCCATACTTTGTGTTCCAATGCACACTGTAAAGGGGGAGGTTATAGGTGTTGCCCAGCTGCTGAACAAAAAGAGTGGCCGTTTTACAAGGGCAGACCTTACCATGCTCCAGGATCTGGCAACGCAGGCGTCACAGGCGTTGCAGGCTGCCCGTTTTGTGGAGGAGATGCAGCAGCGCCGGCAGCGGGAGATGGAGTTTCTTAATGTTGTTACCGAGGTTACCAGAGATATCAAGCTTGGGTCACTGCTGCAGAAGGTTATGCAGGAGGTCACCCGGATGCTTAATGCGGAGCGTTCCACCCTGTTCCTTAATGATGAAAAGACCAACTGCCTCTGGTCAGAGGTGGGCCAGGGGCTTGAGACAAAGCAGATCCGTTTTCCCAATCATCTTGGTATAGCCGGAACTGTATTCACGACCGGACATACCGTTAATATCCCGTATGCCTACGCAGACCTCCGATTTAACCCCTCGTTTGACAAACAGACCGGCTTTTTTACCCGTTCGATACTTTGTGTGCCGGTAATAAACCAGGCCGGCAAGGTTATAGGCGTTACCCAGGCGTTGAACAAACGTGGAGGCACCTTCAGCGATGAGGATGAATCACGTTTGCGGGCCTTTACAGCCCAGGTGGCAATTGCGCTTGAGAATGCCAAGTTGTTTGCCAGCGTCCAGAATATCAAGAACTATAACGAATCGGTTCTTGAAAGCATGTCTTCAGGTGTTATAACCCTTGATGAGTCAGGTGTAATAATAACCTGCAACCAGGCAGGGCTTAACATACTGAAAACAAAAGCTGACAATCTTTTACAGCAAAAGGCCCAGGAATTTTTCATAAACCGCAATGCCTGGATACTGGAAAAACTCAGTGAGGCTGTTGCCCTTAAAGAACCTGTATATCTTGTTGATGGAGCCATGGAGGTGGCAGGTGACGAACTCTCTGTAAACGTGACCACCTACCCCCTTAACAGTATTGACGGCAAACTCCTTGGCTCAATGATTATGATTGAAGATATTTCCAGTGAAAAGCGCATGAAATCAACAATGTCCAGGTACATGGACCCCAATGTTGCAGACAAGTTGCTGGCTCGCGGGGCTGAACTGCTTGGCGGTCAGAACGTCAGGGCCACTATCCTTTTTTCAGACATAAGGGGCTTTACCACTCTTACTGAAACCCTGGGCGCCCAGGGCACAGTTAGCCTGCTTAACGAATATTTTTCACAAATGGTTGACTGCCTGCAAAAGGAAGGCGGAATGCTGGACAAGTTCATAGGCGACGCTATTATGGCCAGTTTTGGCGTTCTTGGAGACAGCGAAAACGACGAAGATCGGGCGGTAAGGTGTGCCATTGATATGATCCGTACCTTGCGGAACTGGAATTCCCACTGTCAGAAGGACTGCAGGCCGCTGGTCAGGATAGGGATAGGTATAAACACTGATAATGTAGTGTCTGGCAATATCGGCTCACCCAAGAGGATGGATTTTACCGCCATAGGTGATGGCGTAAACCTTGCTGCCAGGCTTGAGAGCGCCTGCAAGGAATATGGCGCCCAGATACTGGTCTCAGAATCCACCTTCAAAAGCCTTAAAGGCACATACCGCGCCCGTGAGATTGATTATGTAGTTGTAAAGGGCAAGACCAGGCCTGTAAGTGTTTACGAGATTCTTGACTACCACGACGAGATAACATTTCCTAATATTGCGGAACACTTAAGCATATTCAGGGAAGGCCTGAACGCCTACCGTCATGGCCACTGGGATCCGGCACGCGCCGCATTTATGGCCTGCCTGAAGATAAACCCTGAGGATAAGTGCTCGGAACTTTTTCTTGAACGATGTGACTTCCTTGAAGCAAATCCGCCGGTGGGTGAGTGGGACGGGATATGGGTGATGAAGAGCAAGTAGATTTCAGTCCATTACAAGTTTTTCAATAACAGTACACGAAAATAAAAACCGTTCATTCCAATCCCCTTTAATAACATAATAAGACCTGTTCTTTTCCTCAAGCCATTTCAGACACTCATCAAAGAACCACCCTCTCCTGTCGGGATGATTTCTCTGGCTGTCCTCAACGTAAGAAGTTCCTTCATGGCTGCACAGGAGGTACAGGTCATACTTCCGTAAATCCGCCTCTTCCAGTATCCATTCCGGCCTGCCTCCGATATAAAGCTCATGGTACAAAGCCGTTGTAAAGGGATCTGTATCACATAACAGTATACGGTTTGCCTGCCTTGCCAGAGCTTCTTCCGAAGCAGTCTGGCCTTTTACAAAAAACGGGAACATATCTCGATTAACAACTCCACTGTGGGCATCTATATATCCGCGGGCATACTCTGCCACCCATTTTGTTTTGAAATGTCTGGCCAAACGCTGCGCAAGTATTGTCTTGCCCGTTGATTCAGGGCCAATGATACAGACCCTTTTCACAAACCAGGGGCGTATACACTCCGGAATACAATTCCAGTTGCTCATCGGTTGCTGCCTTACCATTGTTGCACTAACAGGGACAAGTTCCCTCGGACTGTCCACAGGAATGTATCTGGCCCCAAGGATTTCCGCCAATCTGAAACCGTAATCCTCAGATGCAAAAACAAGGTCTGGCCCTGTTGGAATGAGGCGGCGTATGCTGTCGTGCCATATTTGCCAGAAGTCCGGATGATCTTCAGGATACTGGGGATTTTCGTCGGTCAGGTGAAGGATGGTAAGGTCAGGAAACATCTCCCGCATCCAGAGAACCCGTTGTTCACCGGGGATCTCCTCACGTTTCAGGGATCCAAGAATCACGGTGATATCCGGACACCAGGAGCGGGCAAAATCAATAAGATAGCGGTGTCC
Source organism: uncultured Geobacteraceae bacterium (assembly GCA_964643645.1). GTDB lineage: Bacteria > Desulfobacterota > Desulfuromonadia > Geobacterales > Pseudopelobacteraceae > Trichlorobacter. Next base: position 3,805 of record CAZXTZ010000149.1, on the reverse strand, counting down.
CAATGTTGGTGGCAGAAATTTGCCAAGCACCAGGCCGGTCAGATGGGTTTGTGTCACAGAAGTCCTATCCATTCCCAAAGTCCCTTACAGGCAAGTATGAACAAAACAGCGTAAAGCCCTGATGTGAGATAAAGTCTGCGACGGGCGTAGACCACAGTGGCTATGGCGTCTGTGGCTATCCAGAGTGCCCAGCTTTCAAGAACCTTTGCGGTAAGAAGATACTGGGCCACAAGGCTAAGGACGGTGATGGATGCGTCTCCAAACGGGATTGCAGCCTTTGTCCGCTTTTTCATGATGGTTCCCAGAATCAGCGTGCCGATTATAATAACAACGCTCCAGCCAGCCATTGCAGGGAGTGCCAGACGGCTGACCTTGAGCGCGGTGTCGCCTGCCCCCCCGTGGCCCCAGTTGTACCAGCCGTAGATGCTGCTGCCCAGAAAGTAGAATTGCAACAGCACATCCGAGTAGAGCCGGGCATAATAGAAGATGTATAGATAAAGCAGGGAACCTGCGATGCCGGTGGGCCAGCAGAGTATGTTATCCTTTGCCGTGAGCCAGACGCAACTCAGTGTTGTGATGACGGCAAGGATTTCCAAAAAATGAAATGCCCTTGGACGTTTCTCTGGCAATGACTTGCAAGAAACATCTGAAACAATATCAAAAACTTCTGTTTCTAAGCCATTACCTGTCAGGCCCACTGGAAATCCTTCACCACATCCTCCTTTATGGATTCACCTCTGGATTATAGCGGAACAGATAATATCTGAAAGTGGAAAAAACATGGCCATACCATTGACCAATCTTCACTGTGATGTTACTGAAAAGAGTCTGTTTATATCAAACAGCTGCAAGATCAATTCAAGGACAGGAACAAAGACTCGGGATGAATAATGCATTTCGTCGCCAATCGGCTTTTTTTATTACGTTTTTATCAGCGCTTTTTACTTTCACTTTCCCCTTCACCGGTTCAGCAGATTCAGACAACGATCATCTGGCCAGGGCCGTAAACCTGCTTAGAAAAAGACAGAGCCTGGAGGCCATGAATATGGCTCTTTCAGCTCCTGCAAGCGGACAACGCTCCCTGATTGCAGCTGTTGCTGCATTCAGGGCCGGGCGCTTTGAAGATTCCTTGCCGCTGTTTGCAGACGCGGAGCGCAGTTATCCGATACTTTCCGATTACGCTGCCTTATACAGGACTGAAGCGCTTTTTCGCCTGAAGCGCTACAAGGATCTCTTTGCGGTTGCCAACTCAGCTGCCGTAAAGTCAAGCGGATCAACGGCTGTTGTAAGACGGGTGGAGAAATTGTCCGCTGATGCTCTTTTTGAGTCCGGCAATTTGAAGGGAGCCCTGAGCGCCTATCAGACATTTGTTCTAAGACATGCGGTCGGACGTGACAGCGTGGATGCCCGCTATCACTCTGCCCGTTGCAGGGAGCTTACAGGGGATCGTTCCGGAGCAGTTGCAGAATACCGTGCCATCTGGCTCCAGTTTCCAGCTTCACCCCAGGCCGACAGGATCAGGGATCACCTGAAAGCCCTTGAAAAAGCCGGCAACAGCTCTGCAAACTCCTTTAATCCTGAAGAACTGCTTAAACGGGCAGAACTGCTTATGGCAGCAGGCCGCAATGCCGATGCCGGATGGGCGTTGGCAGCCATATCCCGTTCAAATCTTTCCGACGACATGCTTTCCAGGATAGAGCTGAAGTCAGGTCAGGCAGCCATAAAACAGCGCCAGTATACTCTTGCTGAAAAGTTTCTGGCAAGGGCTGCCGGGGCAAGGAACCAGCAGGTGAAGGATGAGGCAAGACTTGCCCTTGCGCGGATTGAGACACGCTCAGGCAAATCCGATCGCGCAATGTCGCGACTTCTTCTGCTTGCCAGTGAGCGTGGCCCCCTTGCGGATGATGCTCTTTTTGAGGCAGGCCTAATTCACAAAAATGCCGGAAGGTATGTTGAGTGTTCGAAGGTGCTGGAACGTCTGCTACAGGACTTCCCTGCTTCCGAGCTTTTATCAAGGGCTACATGGGAAATGTCCTGGAGTCGCTATCTTGCCGGGGATTTTGCAGGCGCTGATGCCGGCTTCCGAAGGCTTGTCAAGGATGAAGCTTTTCGTGAGCGGGGATTGTACTGGCTTGCCCGCGCGCTTGAACGCCAGAAGAAGGGAGCTGATGCAGAACGTCAGTTCAGCGCCCTTATGACAGCCTATCCTTTTGGTTACTACGCTGCCTTACGCAGGGAGCAAAAGCAACAGGCAATTGCACTAGAGCCATATTCTCAAGCCCTGCCTCTTCCTCCGTTTCCTCCAGAAAGCGAGAAGATTCAGGCTTTGGCTGCCTGTGGCATGGATGAGGAGGCCCGCACGGAGATATATTCTCTTAAAGGCAGATTAAAGGACAAGCCGCAGTTCATTCCTGGTATTGCAAGGCTTCAGGAATTAGCCGGAGATTACCATGGATCAATAAACAGTTTTAAGCAGGGCAAGCCCCAGCTTGCTGATCGCTCCAACCTTCAGTACTGGGCCATAGGATATCCCCGCTACCATAAAGATCTTTTTACCCGCAATGCATCGGCAAACGGACTTTCTGAAGCATTGGCGCTTTCACTCACCAGGGCGGAGAGCAGTTTCAGATCTGATGTTAAATCTCCTGCGGGGGCAATAGGTCTTATGCAGCTTATGCCTGCAACGGCAAAAATAACGGCCAGATATAAAGGCAAAGCCCCATTCAATCCTCTGTGGCTGACTGATCCTGAGTATAATATCAGGATTGGAACCCGCCACCTTAGAGAGCTTATGGAAAATTATCAGCAGAATACCGTATATGCCCTTGCCGCCTATAATGCCGGATCAGGGGCGCTTAACCGCTGGCGTACATCCTTTGGACATCTTTCGAGGGATGAGTTTGTAGAAAATATTCCCTATCTGGAAACAAGGGGCTATGTTAAGAAAATAATTGCAGATATCGCCATTTATCGTTCCTTATACAGGATTCAGTGAAAGGATAACACCATGAGATCAATATTTCTGGTTATGTTTGTTTCATTCATTACATTGGCAACAGCCATTGCAGAACAGAGAGAGGATATTGCAGGGGTCTCAGCCAGGATTAACCATGAATTTTCCGGCAAAATCCCCAGCCAGTGGGCAGAAAATGTCCCTGGGGTTCGCACAAGACTTGACACCACTGAAAAGGTTGTTGCACTGACCCTTGATGCCTGTGGTTCGACCAACGGAAAGGGGGTTGATATGAAACTTGTCGAGTTTCTTGTCGCCAATAAAATTCCTGCAACCCTTTTTATGAACGCCCGCTGGATAGATGCCAATCCGGAACTTTTCAGGAAACTGTCAAAGAATGATCTTTTTGAGATAGGGAATCATGGTATGTGGCACAAGCCGGCCTCTGTCAACGGTCGTTCCGTCTATGGTATAAGCGGCACAAAGGATATTGACGAACTGGTGCGGGAGATTGAGCTTAACGCCAGAAAGATTGAGGATATTACAGGCAAAAGAACCCGTTTCTACCGTTCGGGCACAGCTTTCTACGATGAATACGCGGTACAGGTTTCAAATCGTCTGCAACATGAAGTTGCAGGGTTTTCAGTGCTTGGGGATGCCGGTGCAACAATGCCTGCTGAAAAGGTAAAGGTGGCAATGCTTTCATCAAAACCGGGAGATATAATCATAGCCCATATGAATCATCCTGAGGCAGGAACAGGCGCCGGAATAATGGCGGCAGTGCCAGAGCTTAAGAAAAGGGGATTCAGGTTTGTAAAGCTGACAGACTACAGGCTTAAATAAAAATCTGGC
>CAZXTZ010000148.1:6043-7571 GCA_964643645.1 uncultured Geobacteraceae bacterium | reverse complement strand
AGCCCCCGGAGAAATCCTCTCCCGACCTTGAGTCGGTGACGATCCCGGGGTTTTTTTATTGCCCAAAATATACTGTTTAAATTTCAAAGACTAATTACAAACGTGGAGCCAACTTTTCAGCGGTTCCACGTTTCTTCGTATAATTGCTGAAATAAATGGGAATTGTCCCACTTTTTCCCCACTTTTTCCCCCAGTGACCTTTCAACCCTGTCAGCGTTCCGCGCTCTCCAGATCCTTTTCCGTATCACGCTGGAAGTCACAGGTCAGGTAATCAAAGCTCATCGGCAGACCAAGCTCAAGTGTGGTCAGAAACTGGACTCCCACCGTAACACCGCCGGGACAGCACTCCAGCAGGTGCCCGCCGGTTTTCCGATCTGCAGAGAGAAAATGCAGGTGCATGCCGGGTACGCTTAACGATCCCATGAATGGCGGCGTGTAAAAGCCCACCAGAGTGCCTTCGGTATTTGTGTACTCAAAGGTTGGCTGATCCTTTGCCACTTCAGCCAGGGGCCGGTAGCTCTCCTGGCGCGGTACCGAGCGGACCTTGATTCTGCTGAAACGTCCCTCAACCCGGATGGCGTAGAAGATGTTGGAGGAAGGAAAAAGGCTGTTCAGCCATTCCAGAAACGCCGGATAGCTGCAGGCGTGCTCAAGCCGGTCATGGCTCACCGGCTGATAAAAAGCAACGCAGGCAAAAGGAGTCAGGGTATCATCAGACACCCGAGCAGCTTTGCCGTCAGCAGTGATCTGGTAGATTTCACCATCCAGCATCACCATCTCGCCATCCAGATGGTCAAAAGTGCCCAGCCCGAAATCGCCATGCTGCTTGATCTCGCTGAAAGGGATCCGCTGCTGATAGATTCCCTCCACCAGTGCGTTGACCGGGGCACAGAAGTAGATACGGCTGTTTTGAGGCGCTGCAGGAGTTTCCGGTTTCATCTTGATGGTATCCTCGTTTCTACGCGCTGCAAAGCGGGCTGCCTTTCTGCAGCTCTCCGGGTGACTGGCCAATGGTCTCACTTCCAGACACACCCCTGCTCGGTTGATGCTTCAAGATCATCTACAAACTTCAGCACCTTGCCGTTTTTAGATATGTACTTGAAATCATATATCCGTGCCCCTTGAATGGCCATGACGTAACTCCCGCCAGACCCGTCCGGGGTTATCTCTTTCCATGTCATTTCAAACGTACTCGGCCTGCCTGCAGGCCCCTGCCGCAATTCGCGCTCTTGTATCTTCTGCAGCTTGATACGCCCGCTGCCCCGTTGGTACTTGACGTATTCCTGATTATCCTTACCGTTTTGAAAGGTAAATTGCAGTCGTACCGGATTTTTAAGTCCGACAGATCTGAGGCACCTGAAATCGTTTTCATCTGCAAAAACCGGCTTGCAAAGGCTTACTACAATCAGAACTCCAATAGCGGGTATTATCTTCATATAGCTATAGCTCCATATCCCAGTGTTCAAAGCCTGTCCCTGGTCTCTGCCGAAATCACAAAAATAACCTACTTCACGCTACGAACCGGCCA
>CAZXTZ010000148.1:0-5943 GCA_964643645.1 uncultured Geobacteraceae bacterium | reverse complement strand
CGCTACGAACCGGCCAGACGAAGAAGGAGTTGTCCTTAACCTCTTTGGCCACGCGACCGCTGCCCATGTACACGTACCAGGCGGCCGAAGTATAGCTTGTGTCGGTACTGGAAGACCAGTAGTTGCCAGACTTGACGCCCTTGAATTGTCCCTTGTATGCATATACAGCCGTTAATTCTTCTATAGTAGGAAGACGCCAATCGCCGGCCTTTGATTTGTCGGTCAGGTCGCATTGGCCTTGCGCAAGGCTCTTGGGGCGTGACATGGCAGAATTCCAGTTCATATACCCCAGGCATCCGGCATCCTTCAGCCAGACCAGGCCGTTGACCGTTACGGTACCGTTGCCGTTGTCTCCGCACCAGGCAGCGCCGGATAGGGCCAGAATGCACCAGAACAACACTGTACTAATCGCTAATCTCTGTTTTTTCATCGTTTCTTCCTCCTTTTTGGTGTGATTATTCCCTTGTTACCACGCGCTGCGTGGGAACGATGAAACATTTATTCCTGAACCTCATGATTTCCAGGGTACAGATTCAGTTTATTGAATACTATTCCGCAGGCATCACTTTTGGAGACCCCCGGCCTCAGTTCTATCTTGAAAAATGTCTGCTTGTCGCGAAAATGATTGTATCCGCCTATATACATACAGTTGCATGTATCTTCAAAAATACCACCAAGCTCACCGTGTCCGTAGGAACAAGCATATGGGGCTGTTCTGTAGTCGGGAGACTTGGTCAGGTTATAGGTAAGGAAGCACTTTTTCCAGCGCCCCCACTGCCAGGGAAGATACCATGCTGTATGTGACTCGATATTAACCGTGCAGGAAAATGTGCCGTTATCCCAGTCTGCTGCCTGTGCAGGTGCAGAAATGAAAAAACAGAGGGCAAACATCGCGGCGATAGATATTTTTTTCACGACAGACTCCTTGCGGTTCAGTTGCTATAGCTCCATATCCCAGTGCTCAAAGCTTGTTTATCGTGTTTTTCTATCCCCGGAAGACCGTATATTTTCTCGCAGGTTTCTTCTTTGCCGATACCCGGCTTGAGGTCCACTTTTGTTTTACACGATGAACTCCCGTGCACAAACCATTTGTATCCCTTGATGGTCTTTTATTTTTCAACTGATTCCAGGGTTACGCCGGCGCTTTTGAAGAGCCGGGAACAGGCGTCCATCTTGCTGACTCCGGGCTCAATGTTGAGTATGGCTGTCTCCCCTTTCAAGATGTAGCTGTTGCCTTTGCGGGGAGATTTTACAGGGATACATAGTTGTTTCCTGCAGTCTGTGACACAGCAGGATCCGTCATGCGCCAGTCTTTTTGAGCCCTCGCAACGGAACTCAAGTCTTGTTCCCGATTCTTCGGTCACATAGTATGCAAGATTAATCTTTGTCCATTCCCCAAAGAACAAAAGCCCCGATTCGGTACTGGTCACCTCGCACGATACGGATGGAGTGCCGGATGATTTCCAGTTCAGTTCTGCCCGGGCTGTTGCCGTTATAAGCATTGCTGCAAGCATCAAAGCGCCGCACTGAATCACAGATACTGTTTTCATGATGCTCTCCTTTTTCTGCCCTGATCATGGGCGAAGCAGGCATGGGTGCATATTGCCGCCGTTTTGATGCTGGCCACTTTATACTAATGGAAGTCGCTAAAACCGTTCAGGCGCTCTTGCCCGGCTTTCTGCTGACAGAGGTGGTACGGGGGTCATCGTTTGGGATGCGCATCCACCCATATCCCGGCGTTTTTATAAAGCCTCTGGCAGGCGTCAAGCTTGTTGACCCCGGGTTGAAGTTCAAGGTCTGCATTATTCCCGCGCAGGTCGTATCTGTTTCCGGTGATTGAACTTTCTAATTTGCATTCGTGATCCCTGCAGTTGAAGTAGGTTCCTTCGCTATCTTTTACAAATTTGGCTTCGCAGTGGTAGTTGAGTTTTGAACCCGGTTCTTCGGTCACATGATAGGTCAGTTTCAGCTCTCTCCATTCACCAATGTTGAAGAGCCACTCTGTTCTGATATAGGTTACCTCGCACGAGACGGATGGAACACCGCCGGATTTCCAGTTAAGTTCCGCACTCGCCAGAGTTGCTGCAAAGATGGTTGATGCCAGAATAGCTGTAATTACAAATAGTCTCATGATGTTCTCCTTATTTTTTTTCTGCCGTGATCCCGAGGTCGAAGTAGGCATGGGCGCATATTGCCGACGGGTCACTGCTCTGGAACAGTGATTCTGATGAGTTTTTTCCATTAAGGACATACTCTGAACCGGATATCTTGTTTATATAGTTGCATCTCATAGTGCTGGAGACATCCTGTTTGTAAGGCGTTGAAGGATTTCTTGTTATGCTGCATCCGTACTGAATCTCGGCGGGTTTGCCTCCGTCAGTGTAGAAGGTGACAGTGTATGAACGCCCCCTTGGCACAGAACCACTTTCCGTGGCATTGCAATAGATTGCCGTGTTCTCGCCAGAGTACTGCCAGTCGAATGCATAAGCCTGGATTCCTGTGAAGATAATCGCTCCAGCCAGCGACAGAATTAACGGATAACCCTGTTTTTTCATGATAACATTTCCTTTCCTGAAGAAGGTTTGCACTCAGCGGGAGCTACTCCACCCTGAACTGTTGCAGCAGCGGGAGCCCACCACCGGTTTGCCGGATGATTCCTGCTGGTCCTTGATGTAATAGCATGCCCAGTCGCTACAGTACTGAATACAGGAGTCAAGTTTTCTGCTGTCACCCCCCTCGATTGCCTGACCGTTGTTGCGGTTGATGTCGCCGAAGCTGCAGGTTTTACCGTTGATGGTGTTTCCCTCCAGGTTCAGCAGGCAGTAATAAGTGGTTCCGGCTTCGGTGCAGTAGCGCATAGCCCTTGTCGGCTCAGGATTAAGGTTTGGAAGTCTGCCGGCCTGCGCCAGGTTTGGGCTCAAACAAAACAGAGACAGTATGATGATGGACGAGAGCAGTTTCATTATGGAACCTCCTGAAGGTTTTATGCCTGTTGTTGCCATTGATTGCAAAGCAATGGTTGTGCCAAATAGCAAGTCGCTGTTTTGTTTGTGTTTTCGCTTTTTGCTGCCAACACCAGCAGGCGGGCATCTCCTTGACCAGCCAACTCAGTTGGCAGTTTATCACTGCAGCTTCAGCGACCCATCCGGCTCTATAACCAGAGTATAGTTACTCCCGGTCAGGTTGAAACAGCCCAGCCCAAGCCCGGTTTTTACATTCGGCGACATCCTGAGACTGCCGTTGACATAGATCTCATAGATACAGGGATCTTTAAGATTGTGAGATATAACCGAGTTTGCATTTACAAGCAGTTCTTCCGGGCTGTTAAGAATGATGCTGTTGGGGTTGATGGTGATAAAGCGGACATACACATTGTTTCGGCCCTTGTTGTCGACTGTTATGCTGTTGCCAGCCCAGGCGCTGATGCTTGCCGGAATGAGAAGCAGTGCGGAGATGACAATCACTCGTATACATGTTCTCTGTGACATATACTGCTTCCCTCCTTTCCGGCTACAGCTCTCATTTTTTAGTCACCTTTATTCCGGCACTTTCGTACAGCCGGTAACAGACATCCATCCTGTTTACCCCCGGACTGATATTGAGTATAGCCATATCGGCGCCTTGAAGTGTGTAATGTGTAGAGGAACCGTGTGGTTTAGAGTAGCAGGTATGCTTTTTGGGATTGGCGTGTGCCCCGCCATCACCATCTGATTCAATGGTTGCCTCGCATTTGTAGTTTATCTTTATCCCCGGCTCTTCGGTTACATAATAGGTAAGGGCGATATCAGTCCATTCGCCAAAAAATAAAAATCTGGAATCTGTTCTGGTTACCTCGCACGAGACCGATGGTGTCCCGCTTGACTTCCAGTTCAGTTCTGCCTGTGCCGTTGAAGCCACCAGCAATGCGGTAATCGCTAAAACCCCAAGGTGCAGTGTCCGGCGTAGCGCAATGCCTGTCTTGTTAACGTTTCTCATCTGATTTTTCCTCCTTTGTTTTGTGATAATTAAACGATACGGTACAAAAGCCCAACTGCCTACTGTCCGGCACGAACGGGCCAGACGTAGTTTTCGTTGCGCTTAAGGTCGATGTTCACGAAGCCGAAGACCATGAACACGTACCAGGCGAGAATTGGATTACCTTCGTAGGTACTGGAAGACCAGTAGTTGCCAGGCGATATGAACTGGTTTTTTGAAGAAGAGAAGGACTTCAATTCATCTTTACTGGGAAGACGCCAATCGCCAGGCTTTGACTTGTCGCTCAGGCCGCATTGACCGTCTGCAAGGGCGCTGGCCCGTGACATGGCAGCATTCCAATTCATAGTTCCCAGACATCTGGCATCCTTCAGCCAGACCAGGCCGTTGACGGTTACGGTACCGTTGCCGTTGTCTCCGCACCAGGCTGCACCGGATGTTGCCATCAGACTGCAAACTACCATCATACCAATAGCCAGTTTTTTCATAGCCAACTCCTTTTTCTCTGTGTTTAGCCCTTGTTCACATGCGCTGTGCAGTGAGAACCGCAACTACGGTAATATTAGATGCTGTTTGCCTCTGTTCCCATGCAGCACATGGGAATAAAAAGGACACGCGCAGTGGTTCAGGCGTTTACTGATCCTTCTTTTGCGCCCAGATATGAAGCTTCTCGTAGCCTGTACGGCAAAGATCCCGGCCATCCCCGCGCGGAAGTTCACCGGATGCATCGCCGTTGAGTATATACCCCTTTCCCGCAGAACCGGTTTTCAGGTTACATTTCCATTCTGAGCGCACGCTGAAGTCAGTCGCCTTTATGCAGTTATACAGGATAGTTGCTGCTGGAGAGTCGGCGGTGGAGAAGGTCAGGTTATAGTGCCTGGGATCTTTTAATTCAGCCGTGCAGACTATTTTAGGCTCTCCACCGTCGTCCCGCTCCCAATCGTAGGCTAAGGAGGCGGAGGCGAACAGTAGCGCCGACGATAGTGCTGATGCGGTCAGGAGCAGGTTTCTGGAGAATGTTCTTTTCATGGCAGGTTCCTTGTGTGGTTGTATTATCGTTCCCACGGTCTCCGTGGGAATGCGTCCAAGACGTGAGTTCCCATGCTGGAGGTGGGAACGATAAGAAAATCAGCTGCGTAACCGTTTATGTTGGGTCACATAAAACCGTAACCTACTTGCTACTGTCCGGCACGGACGGGCAAGACGTAATAGCCGCTGCTGCCCCCCTTAGCACCGACGTACACATCGCCGTCGTCCATGCGCACGCACCAGGCGATTGGGAATGCAGTATTACCTTGGTAAGTACTGGACGACCAGTAGTAGGTAGGCCGGACGTTCTTGAATTGACTTTTTGCAGGATAGATACTCTTCAACTCTTCTATGGTGGCAAGACGCCAGTCGCCGGCCTTTGACTTGTCCTTCAGACCGCACCGACCGTCTGCAACGTCCTTAACCAGTGACATGGCATCATTCCAATTCATACGTCCCAGACACCCTGCATCCTCCAGCCAGACCAGGCCGTTGACGGTTACGGTGCCGTTGCCGTTATTTCCACACCAGGGTGCGCCGGATACCATCATCAGACTGCAAAACACCATCATGCCAATCATCAGTTTTTTCATGGTCAGCTCCTTTGCACATTACTAACTTTGTTGTATTTCTGTTAATTCGGCAGGGTTACCCGGCCACATCCAACTACTACTGCAGCTTAAGTCCAAAATCTTTGAAGATCTTTTCGCAGGCACCCCATTGCGTTGTGAGCACTGGCGTAAAAATCAGCGTTAAATCGTTCGCTTTGACGGTGGTGCCAACGAGATCTCCCGCATAACAGTCGTATTCGTCACTAAGTTTAAGTGGTTTTTTTCCACAAGAAAAGGTAGCTTTTTTCGTACAGTTAACCACAGCAGGATTTCCTGTCACCTGACAGAATCCTGCTGAAAATTTATCCCATATCCCCAAACGATCCAGTCT
>CAZXTZ010000147.1:1283-7604 GCA_964643645.1 uncultured Geobacteraceae bacterium | reverse complement strand
TCTGTAGGAGGCATTTCATCTGCACTCGCTACACGGACAGGTAGTTTGATGCTGAAACATGAGCCTTTGCCAGGCTCACTGGTAACGTTGATAGTTCCACCCAACAACTCCACAAAAGAGCGAGAGATGGCCAGTCCAAGTCCGGTGCCTTTCTGGGCGTCCCTCACACCCAGCTGGGAAAATGGTTCAAAGATTGTTTCCTGCTTGTCGGGTGGAATGCCGGGGCCGGTGTCATGCACCTCAATATCAAGCTGGCAGCGGCCAGAGAAAACCTGGTCGGATAAGGTCCTTACCTGCAGGGCTATCCCCCCCTCCTCAGTAAATTTGACAGCATTCCCCATAATATTGATCAGTATCTGACGCAGTTTGCCCAAGTCTGTACAGATATGGCGTTCGGAACCTTCGGAAAGTTCAAAAGTAACCTGCAACCCTTTGGCGTTTCCACGAGAACGAAGCATTTCACCGATATCTCTTACCATCAGTTCCAGATCAAACGGTTCTTCCCTTACCTCTATCTTGCCGGCCTCAATCTTGGATATATCAAGAATATCGTTGATCATGGCCAGCAGGTGCTCGCCTGAACGGTTAATGATTGAGAGATTTTTCCGGATATCTTTTGGCAGATCACTGTTCCGTTCCATCAACTGGGCAAACCCAAGTATTGCGTTCAGGGGGGTTCGCAGTTCATGGGACATGTTGGCCAGAAAGGAGCTCTTGGCAATATTGGCAGCCTCGGCAGCCTCTTTGGCTTGCTGAAGCTCATCTGTACGTATTTTGACCAGCTCTTCCAGATGGAGGCGATAATGTTCCAGTTCCTGCTGTTCCTTCTGGAGCTCTTCCTGCACCGCCTGTCTTTCCTCTATTTCATCAGCGAGCTGCCGGTTCTGTGTCTTAAGCTCCTCCTCCAGTTTCTGGCGTTCTCCCATCTCCTGCTCAAGGCTTGTGTTCTGGGCATGCAGCTCCAGTGTCTTGTTGTCGAGGGAGGTAATCAGCTCATTAAATGTTTTTGCCATCTGCCCTATCTCACTGCCTGAACTGGCCACGAATGTACGTTCTGCACCCTGTTTGCTGTGGAGCTGCTTGAGGTGGCGTGTAAACTGTTTGAGGGGTACGGTCAGATACCCCAGAAATATGCTGCTTATAAGGAATAAAGCCAGGATGCTTATTACAATGGCAATTACAAAGAAAAGACGGAGGGTTTTGACTGAGCCTGTAATATTGGCCTGCGGATAGCTGGCCGCCAATACCCAGTCAACTGATTTGAGCCTGGCAACGGTGGTATACATCTGCTCACCACCTTGTCCGGTGCTTAAACGTGTCCCTGAAAAACCGTTCAAGGCATCACGGATCTGTTGTTGATGACCACTGGATAATGGCTGTAGAATACGCCCTGGCATGTTGTGGGAAAGGATGATCATTCGGGAGTCTATCAGACGTATCAGGCTGCCTTTACCTGCAGTAAGTCTGGTAAAACGGCTCAGCGGATTTTCACTGGTGAGATTAAAGGCACCGACCAGCACTCCGTGTAACTCTCCATGCTGATCCAGAATTGGGGCAGAGACCAGTATATGCTGTTCTGATTTGTCAGATACGCAACAGGGCACAGGGTCAGAGACCTGTGGCTTCAGGCTGGCCAGTGTCTTTTTGAAGAACGGCAGGTCAGCGTAATTTTTCCGACGTGGCGTCTGAAGGGGATAGGATTCGCTGATCATGGCGCCATCTGGCGAGAGCAGAATCAGATGACGGTTGAATATCTTGTGGAGGCCGGATCTGCTCTTCAGGAAAGGGATTGAGGCTTCAGCTGAATCAACAGCCTGCAAGGGAAACGCTTTTGCACTGGCCATCAGCAGTTCTTTCACGGTCTGCAGACTGGAATCAATCTCACTGGCCACGAACTTTACAGTCATTTCCTGATGCTGTATGGCTGTTTCGTACTGTTTGCGTTCAAAATACCGCAGGGAAACAAACGCAAGCATAAGGAGAATAGTTGTACTTACCAGGGTGCTGGTGGCTATCATCTTTGTACGTAAGGTCATACATCTACCCCGTTACTGGAGCCTTAATGCCTGGCTGTTTCCAGATGACTGTCTTCGCCTGCTATAAGTAATATCCGCATTATCCACCTCTATTTATAAAACTGAATTATTTCAATGGATCTGTTTTTATGGATGTCAGATTTACAATCATTTTTTTGTAGTTATTGCACAGGCAGTAAGACAACTGTATGGCAGAGTTATTTCAGATATGGTTAATGCTAACACAATGAATTTAATTGTAAATCAGGTGAACACCTGACAGATGCATGCTGTGAGAGTTTGCGGAGCTCGGGAGGAGAAAAGCGAAAAAAGGTGATTTTTGGGTAACTATTCAGTACATTTTTAAAAACAATTGTCATTCCAAATGGTTTAATCGGGAATCCAGTAGAGACGCAAAATATTGCGTCTCTACAACTTCATGGAACACTGATAGAAACATTCGGGGATGACAGGCTTTTTTTCTGAAGATCTGATAGTGCTGCATAATTACATTTATTGTTTGCAATTGAAATTACGACTATTTATTTCGTGTTCGATATTACATCCAGAAGAGTGTCAGTATTTTTCTGTAGCAGGCTGACCTGTCCGGACAGACTGTCAGATGTGGCAGTTTCAGCTGTTTGCTGTAGTCTTTCCGCAGATCTGCGGAGTTGTTCCGCCCCCAGATTTGCAGCTAACCCTTTGATAGTATGGGCAATATGCATGACAGCTGTACGGTCATCAGCGGCAAGCGCATTATGCATCTGCTCAAGGCGCACAGGAAGATCAGCGCTGGCCATGCCGAGAATATCTTTAAGAAGCTCAAGGCTTCCGTCAAGCCTTTCCAGAAGATCTGCTTTATCAAATATTTCAGCAGGGGCAGCTGGTTCGTCATCCTGCGTCCGGGCATCTGGCTGTTCGACAGGTTTTTTGTCGTGTATCCATCTGTTCAGTACTGCATCAAGATCTTTGGACTTTACCGGTTTTGAGAGATAGTCACTCATACCGGACTTAAGACAGCGTTCACGGTCTCCAGCCAGGGCGTTGGCTGTCATGGCGATTACAGGAACATCGTGATTGATAACCTGTGAGGATGGATCGCGGATTAATGCAGTGGCTTCAAAACCATCCATTTCAGGCATCTGGCAGTCCATCAGCACCAGTGCGTAATCAATACGCGAGAGAGCCTCAACCGCTTCCCTGCCATCCCCTGCCATGTCAACACTGTATCCCAGCTTTTTCAGCATGGCACCAGCAACCGCCTGATTTACCGGATTATCTTCGGCCAGCAGTAATCTCGCTGTATGTTTGCGGACTTCCTGAATGGTATGCCGGGTGATCATTGGCCCTGGCTGCTCTGTATCGCTGTTTTTCTGACCGGTAAGTAAAGAGAGGCAGTCATGCAGCTGCTGTTGACGAACAGGTTTGGCAAGAAAGGCGCTGAAACCTGATTGCTGCAACAGTCTGTCATCGCCCCTGTTTCCGAGGGAGGTGAGCATAACCAGCTTTATATCGTCAAGCTGAGGGTCTTTGCGGATCAACTGTGCAAGTGTCACACCGTCCATTTCAGGCATCTGATAATCAAGCAGCGCAATCTGGAAGGGGTTTTCCGAAACAACAGCTTCATTTAGCATCCAGAGGGCCGTTGGCCCGTCAGCGGCGGTATCAAAACTGCAACCCCAGTTGGAAAGCAGGGTTGAGAGCAGCTGGCGGTTAGTGGCGTTATCATCAACCACCAGCAGTTTCAACCCATCTATCGGCCCAAAGGAGAGATGTCGTTCAGGAGGTGTGGTTACTGTTCGGAAACAGGATGTAAACCAGAAGGTTGAGCCATGCCCGGGTTCGCTTTCAACACCAAGTTCGCCTCCCATCATACTGACAAGCTGTTTACAGATGGCAAGCCCCAGTCCTGTGCCGCCGTATTTGCGTGTTGTGGAGTTGTCAGCCTGGGTAAACGGTTCAAATATGGTTGCAAGACGATCCTTCGGAATACCTATACCACTGTCTCTGACCGTAAACCGGACAACTGTAAGCTCTGGCTCCAGACGTTCAAGATCGGCCCTGATCAGGATCTCTCCCTGGCTCGTAAATTTTATGGCATTACCTGCAAGGTTGAGGATAACCTGTCTAAGTCGCCCCGGGTCACCGTTTAGTTCAACAGGCAGGTCCGGTGACACCATGCAGACAAGCTCAAGTCCCTTTTCCGTGGTGCGTGTCACCAGAAGATCAGCGGTATCTTCCATAACCATGCGCAGATCAAAAACCAGTTCCTCAAAGGTAAGGCGGCCAGCTTCAATTTTTGAAAAATCCAGAATATCGTTGATGATATCCAGTAGGTTTTCACCGCTTTTCCGGATTATTTCTCCGTAGCCGCGTTGCTCTTCTGTAAGATCCGTATCAAGCAACAGACCGGTCATACCGATTACCCCGTTCATCGGCGTCCGTATCTCATGGCTCATGGTTGCCAGAAATTCGCTTTTTGCCCGGGTTGCCTCTTCCGCAACCAAAAGGGCGTTTGTAAGCTCAATATTTTTCTGTTCCATCTGAACGGAAAAGGAGAACAATGCGTCTTCAGCCTGCTTCCGTTTTGTGATGTCAGTTATTATGGAGTAGAGGAGGCGCCGGTTACCGAATTTTATAGGTGTTGAGCAGACTTCAACTGTACGGATACTGCCATCTGCAAGACGGTGGGGAAAGATAAAGTAACTTTCCTCTGCTGTCTTTGCACGTTGACATTCCTGTAGCACGCGATCTTTTGAGAGGGTATTTATTTCAAAAATGGCCATGGAACGTAGTTGCCGCAGTGGATATCCGTAAAATTTTTCTGCTGCAAGGTTTGCGTCAACAATCTCTCCATTTTGCGGATTTATCAGCAGCATTATGGCGCTGTGATCTTCAAACATCTGTCTGAAACGGCGTCGCATTTTTCCGGTAATAACCAGCAGGGTCATAACCAATAGCGTTACCAGTACAGGTGAAACAAGACTTAAGATGATAGTCCGGTTCCATGCCGAGGCGCTGATGTCAATGGCAAGCACAGCGATCTGCCGGTTAGTGGCAGGATCATGAACAGGCACAAAGGCGCTGACCCATCTGCCCCAACGGTCAGTGTAGGGGCCTTCTGTCTGTGGAGCCCCATTGGCAAAAACCTTTTTCAGGCCCGCCGATGCATCCTGATAGACCTGACCGGGAGGTGAGTAATCCGCTGAAGAAGGTTGTTCTGAATCGGCAATAAAATAGATGACTCCGTTGGTGCGTTGTGCGGCCAGATAGAAAAAACGATACTTGGGGTCAGCAGAGCGGAAATTTGCAAGTTGGGCTTTAAGGCGCTGGTAGTCGGGGGAGGCAAGGTCGGTTTCGGTGCCGGTAAGTTTCAGAATCCTGTTGAAATTTA
This sequence comes from uncultured Geobacteraceae bacterium, assembly GCA_964643645.1. GTDB lineage: Bacteria > Desulfobacterota > Desulfuromonadia > Geobacterales > Pseudopelobacteraceae > Trichlorobacter. The sequence continues at coordinate 2,195 of CAZXTZ010000147.1, read as the reverse complement.
TACCTTTTGTTGCAAGCAGGGCTTCATGCTGAAGTTGTTTGCGCATGGTGTGATCGGTTGATATTCCAATAAGAATGGTAACGACAGTGCCGGATAGGAAAACGACAACCATTGCGCCTGCAAGGAACAGGCGTGTGTCTTTAAGGATGCTTGAAATATTGTGTGCAGCGCGTTTTAAAGGCATGGTTTTTTTATAAAAGGTTTGTTCTGGGTTTGTCTTTTTGATCTGCTTTGATGCTAACACAATGAATAAATCTGTAAATAGGGTAAACACCTGATAAAGCCAAAACAGTTGAGTTATGCCGTATGTAATATCAGGGAAAGAGAGTCTGTTGGGATCTTCTATTTTCAGACCAATCCATGCTCAACTGCATGTCGGACAAGTTCGGCTGCGTTGTGAAGCTTCAGTTTTTTCATTAGTCTGGTTCGGTGAGTATCAACTGTTTTCATACTGATCTCCAGTTCCTCTGCAATTTTGCGGTTTGTCTTTCCCTTGCTGATAAGTTTCAGAATCTCAATCTCACGGTCGGTAAGCAGCGGAGCGGTTACAAGCTCGGAAAAACCATTGTGAAGCAGACGTCGGCTAAGATACTGATTGCCTCCAATTACTTCATGAATAGCCCGCATCAGCTCATTGAATGCATCGTCTTTAAGAAGATATCCGTTAGCTCCGGCAGCAATGGCCCTGCGGCACCAGGCCGGATCATCATGCATTGTAAGCATGACGACGGGGATCTCTATCCCCTCACTCCTCAACATGCCTACAAGTGTCACACCATCAATATCCGGCAGGGAAATATCCAGCAGTACAATATCAGGCTGGAATTTCTTTATTGCCGCAAGAGCCTCCTGGCCACAGGCGCATTCACTTACTATTTCCAGTTTTTCAGACTCGCTGAGAAGTCTGTGGAG
>CAZXTZ010000147.1:0-1183 GCA_964643645.1 uncultured Geobacteraceae bacterium | reverse complement strand
TTTTTCTGAAATCTGGCGGAGTATGCCATCGGGGATACGCTCCTGCAAGGTGCATTGTATTGGTTTATTATAACAGATTTTTTCAGCAATGCTCTGCAATGCCTCAGGAAGGTCAAGGCCTGGTTCAGGGGATTGCCTGAGTGAGCTGATCACACCACGCAATTTGTTTACGGTCTGTTCGAGATTATTTATAAGTTCCCTCATCTGTTCCATACCCGGGCAGCTGCGTTTGCTGCAATCGGCAAGTTGCAGCTGGATATTCAGCTTTATTGCCTGTAGTGATTGCCCGATATCGTCATGTAGTTCCCTTGAAATTCTCAGCCGTTCATGTTCACGTTGTTGTACCAGCTGTTCTTCAAGCAGTTCTCTCCTGGAAGATTCTAGTTGTAACCTGTTGAATGAAGATTGGTTTTCATGGAGTGCCTGGGCCAGTGAATCCGTCATAAGACGAAGATCTTCGCTAACCCGCGCAACTTCAGTAATACTGCTGTCAGGCCAGTCCGGATACTTTCCGTTTGAGATGTATTCAAAAATCCGGGATCCGGCACCACCCAGTTGCTGAAGTGGCTGACATATTCTGTTGCTTATCCATATTCCCGGTATCAGCGATACAAGAAACAGCAGTAGCGCTGTCAGGAGGATCTGTATAGAGCTGCTGTACAGCAAGGTAAGCCATGGAGCCATTGCTGTCTGGATAACCAGCAGGCCGTCCGGGGTCTTTATTGTGGTCAGATATATGGACCGCTTCCAGCGTTCCATGACTGAGATGTTATCACGCAGTTCAGGAACCAGGCAGGAGATATTATCCTTCATCTGTCGCAACTGGCTTCTTGTATCCGGAATGGGTGGTGGTGGCTGGTGGCTTGATGCGTGAATGGTGCCATCTGGTGCGTAAAGGGTAAAGGATACACGCTCCAGAGCCTTGTTTGCCTTAATAATCAACAACAGGTGGTCTTTGATTTCTGTTTTGGAACTGCTGTGGCAGGTTGTGGCCAGCAGCAGTTCTGTTTGTCTGCGTGCTGTGCCGAGCATTGTCACAATCTGGTTTTCAGCACGGATTACATCTCTACGACTAACAAGGGCAAGAAGGATAAGCGCAGAAATCATTACAAACATTGCAAGAAGGGTAGTTAACCTCTCACGGAAGGAAGGTGGCAGATCAAGGTAACACCTTAGATCCTTG
>CAZXTZ010000146.1:0-7609 GCA_964643645.1 uncultured Geobacteraceae bacterium | reverse complement strand
CACGATAGCTTTTTCGTGAGTTCGGATATCAGCGGCAGCAACCCCACTTTTTGTCTTGTTCCAATATTGTGTAAATGCAGGAATTGACATAAGTGCAAGAGCACCCAGAATGCCAATTACCATTATAAGTTCTACAAGGGTAAATGCCAGTCTATTAGAGTATAGGCGTTGCAGCATATTTTATCTCCCTATGCAGTAGTTGCCATCTTTTCATGCAAACCCCAGAGATTTATTAATATCACAATTTTCAGCTTTTGCATCATTCCGTTGATGATTTTAATACATACATCCAGATGCTGATAAATATACGGCAGGTTTTTGAGTTTACAATTGAGTCATAACTATGAAATATTACAGAGGCAGGCCGTGCAATTTCATGGAATTGATGAAACCATCTGAAATGTTACCCTTCTATTTCTTTCAGCTCGTCAATGAGGCCGGCAAGGAAGTCATAACCTTTTTGCCAGAACCCTGAAGACTCAATATCTATACCGGCCAGTCTGGAGGTGTCTGAAGGTGATAATGCTCCGCCTGATTCGAGAAGGGCGCGGTATCCCGGCTTGAACGCATCACCTGTCTCCCGGTATTGCTGATAGAGGGCCAGCACAAGCAGTTCTGCAAAGGTGTAGGAATAGCAGTAAAAGCGGCTGTGTATGAAGTGGCTGATGTAGGACCAGCCCCATTTGTAGGCTGGTATCATCTCTACTGCATCACCAAAGAGCTTGCTGTTTTCCTCCAGCCATATCCCGGATATACGATCGTTTGAAAGGAGACCTTGCTGTCTTTCAAGATGAAGGCGCATTTCAAAGCGGGTAAGCACGGTCTGGCGGAAGGTGGTGGCAATGATATCTTCGATCTTGGCACAGAGCAGCGACTTGCGGACTTCAACATCATGTTCCTGATCAAGCAGCATGCGGGTTAGCAGCATTTCGCCAAAAACCGAGGCTGTCTCTGCCAGTGGCAGCGGTGCGTGGTAGTTAAGGCTGTTCTGCTTCTGCGAAAGCACAAAATGCAGGCCGTGGCCGGCCTCATGGGCTATTGTAGCTATATCACGCAGGTTGTTGGTGAAGTTGAGCAGCAGAAACGGCGGATCAACAGGGGATATTCCCATGGCAAAAGCACCGCCGGACTTCCCCTGGCGCGGCATGACATCCACCCTGCGTTCGTCGAAAAAAGACTGGATGATTTTACCAAACTCCGGGTCATAGTTCCGATAGGCTGCAACCGTAAGGTCACGGGCTTCGTCAAACTCATATTTTTTATGAACCTCTGCAACCGGTGCATAGATATCGCAGTTACGGATCTTGTCCATACCAAGCATCTTTGCCTTCAGCCGAAAGTAATCCTGAGCCAGTTTGTAGTTGGACTCAGTACTCTGCATCAACTGCTCAACCGCTTCATCAGTCAGTTCATTACCAATATTGGTGGGTTGGATCGCAGACCGGTAGCCCCTTAGCTCCATTTCCTGCCCATGATCAAGTGCCATGTTGTTGAAAACCGTGCCAAATACAAGGATATTAGGGGATTCAGCATGCTTTTCAAGGAAGCAGGTCTGGGCATTGAAACGGACATCCGGTGATGGATGATGCAGAAGTGAAAGTAGCTCTTCGCCGGTAAATTCCTTCTGCTTTCCCTCAAACTCCATCTGATACTTCAAAGATGCTGACAGCTCATCAAATAGTTTGGTAAAGGCGCGGCTTCCGGTGAGATCCTTTCTGGTAAGAAGCCTCTCTTCATTCTCTTTCAGGGTGTAAGGCCTGAACTTGCGGATACCTTTCAGGAAGTGATTGAACTCTGCGGCATCAGGCAGCGCGCATACCATTTCAAACAGGTCGTCTGGCAGATTCATCAGCTCAAGGTCAAAGAACAGAAGCTGTTGTGAAAGGCGGCTGCCAAGCTCCGAACAGCGTTGCGAAAGTGCCCTGTAAGTTTCGTTGCAGCAATCTGAGGCAAAAAGCAGATGTGCATAGCAGAATGGTTTTGCCATGCGGGTTTGCATCGCCTCATACTCCTGGACTGCCTGCAGAATGGAAACAGCATCGAGGCCGGAGATTTTTTCAAAGTATTTGCTGCGGAAGCATCCCGCCTGTTTCTCAAATGAAGAAATATCAGCTTCAAGTTCGGGAGAATCAGGGGCAGGGTAGAGAAGCTCAGTGTTCCATCTGAGATCAGTGTCGGTCATTTTCAGTTTTCCTTTGCCGGTTCAGCTGTTTTTACCTGCAATCCTTTTGACAAGAGAAATGTGCAGAAAAGTCTGTCTATTTCTTTAATATGGGTAAGCAGCCATTCAAGAAGAAAGTTGGTTATATCAAGGTATGATTCAAGGTCGTTTGGTGGCTGTTTTAGGCGCATTTCAGTAACCTGTTTTATGAATGATTGATGTTCGGCCCTGTGTGAATCTTTTTTAATATAATTATTTGTTTTCATGAGGGCTTCTTCGGTGTTGAAATGATAGTCCGCATAGTCAAGAAGTTCGTTGAATACTTTATCAAGCTCTCCGCTTTTCATGCCGAATATGTATGAATCATGGGCTTTGTTAAGAAGTTCAACCAGATGCCTGTGGTGTGAGTCCACAAGATTGTTGCCTAATATAAGATCTTCATTCCATTCGACAATAGGCATTAGTAACCTCCAGGCAATGGATTTTTTAGAATTGGTTAAAACTGTATATAAGGTTGCAGCAGGTATTGGCTCTGTCTGAAGGGAGTAAAAAGAGACAGTATCAGTCTTCCGGGATTATCCTTACAACCTGATGTACTCCGGTCATTGAGGAAATCTGTTTTTCATCAAGCGTGCTGCTGTCACCTATTACACCTATTATTGTTCTGTTTGCCCCAGTGGACTGGTGGAAGTCAAATCCGTTGTTTACAAGATATTCTTTCACAGTATCAAGGGCCTCTTCAGGCGCATTCTGTTTTGTAATAATTATCACAGATTATCTCCTTCTGTCTGAGACATGATTCTTTCAAGGCGTCTGGATTCATCAACCACCCTTTCAAAGAGACGAACAATTGCACCGTCATCAAGTGGCCCTGGATTTTCATTCTTCATTCTAGAAAATATGTTTTTTTCACGATTCGGGTCGTATACAGGCAATGAGAGGCCTTTCTTCAAATGTCCTATCTCAAGGGCTAGCCGTGCCCGTTCATTAAAAATCCGCAGAAGTACGTCGTCCAGAAGATCTATTCGTTTTCTTACTTCGGTAATCTCCATTTAGACCTCAAACAAACTGTTTTTTTATGGTTGTGTCGCATTTCCAGTTGACGTCATCTTTATCCGGATAATCTATGGTGTAGTGAAGGCCTCTGGATTCTTTCCTCATCTGGGCGCACTTTACAATCAGCTCTGCCACTGTTGATATGTTTCTGAGTTCTACAAGATCGGAAGTTACATTGAAATTCCAGTAATATTCATCTATTTCTTCCTGTATGAGCTTGATCCTGCGCATTGCCCTCTCAAGTCGTTTTGTTGATCTTACGATGCCCACATAATTCCACATAAAGCGCCTTATTTCGTCCCAGTTTTGTGAGACAACAACCATTTCATCGCTGTTAGTGGCGGTGCCTGCATCCCATTCAGGAATGCTTGAAAGGATGATTGCAGGGCGCTGGCTGATGGTTAATGCAGCATGTCTTGCAGCTCTGCCGGCATAGACTGCTGCTTCAAGAAGGGAGTTGCTGGCCAGCCTGTTTGCACCGTGAAGACCTGTAAAAGCGGCCTCGCCAATTGCATAGAGCCCGTTTATGTCAGTTTCTCCATCAATATTCACAGAGATGCCCCCACACAGGTAGTGGGCAGCAGGCACAACCGGGAGCCACTCACGGGTCATGTCCAGGCCATAATCCATACAGGTCTGATATATGTTCGGGAAACGGCTGCGGACAAAGTCTGCCGGTTCGTGGGTAATGTCCAGATAGACACAGTCATCACCATATTTTTTCATTTCACTGTCTATTGCCCTTGCAACTATGTCTCTCGGGGCAAGGTCCTTCAGGTGGTGATACTGCTCCATGAAGGCAGTGCCGTCACGGCGGCGCAGAATTGCGCCTTCGCCTCTTACTGCTTCAGATATAAGAAATGATTTGGCGTGCGGATGGAAAAGGGTGGTTGGATGGAACTGCATGAATTCCATATTTGCAACTGTAGCACCGGCGCGATAGGCCATTGCCACTCCGTCGCCTGAGGCAACATCAGGATTACAGGTATAAAGGTATACCTTGCCAGCGCCTCCGCTTGCAAGAATGGTTGAGCGGGAGGCAAAAGTTATGACTTTATCTCCCTTAATGTCAAGGGCGTATGCTCCTATGCAGCAGTTGTCATCAACAGGTTTTCTTGCAACCTTTGCGCAGGTTATCAGGTCTATTGCAATATGGTTTTCATAAACCTTTATGTTAGGTGTGTGTCGTACTGCTTCAACAAGAGCCCTTTCAATTTCGCGACCTGTTATATCTTCTGCATGAAGAATACGCCTTGCGCTGTGGCCACCTTCGCGGGTCAGGTCATAGCTTTCTCCCTTGGTTGAAAACTTTACCCCCCATTCAATAAGGTTACGGATTGTCTGAGGCCCTTCTTCAACAACCATTTTTACAATATCTTCATGGCAGATTCCTGCCCCGGCAACCATAGTATCATCAATGTGTGCGTCAAATGAATCTTCAGTGGAAAATACAGATGCTATTCCCCCCTGTGCATATCGGGTTGCAGATTCAGATATTTCCCTTTTGCTTACTATCGCTACACTGCCATGAACGGCTGCCTGAAGGGCGAAAGAAAGTCCGGCTATGCCGCTGCCTATTACAAGAAAATCGCTTTCAACAATCATTTGATTAGTACCCCGTTGATTAATCTGTTTTGGTGCAGGGGCAATTATTGAACCCTGTTGTGCAGTTTGTCAAGCCGTGAAGGGTTGTGCATATCTCTAAAATATGACATAACAGCCTTGCTATGCGAATAATAAAGACTGATGATTTTTCAAAAAAAATATCAAATAGATCCGTAATTACGGTAGGCAACTTTGACGGAGTTCACAGAGGGCACAGGGAGATATTCCGAAGGCTCTGTGATCAGGCTGCAAAGGATTCTGCCGTTTCCACTGTAATAACCTTTGATCCACATCCTGTGAAGATTATAGATCCTGAGAGGGCCCCCGCAGCCATAACAACCCTTTCACAGAAGCTTGACCTGATTGCTGAAAGCGATATTGACATACTGCTTCTCATCCCGTTTACACGCGCGTTTTCAAATGTTTCAGCTGCCGATTTTGTTAAAAATATTCTGTACTCATCACTTGGTGTATCCCGGCTTGTGGTTGGGCATGATTATGCATTTGGAAAAAACAGGGAAGGCGACGAACGGTTTTTGAAGCAATTTGCCCTTGAACTTGGTTTTGTTCTGGATGTTGCTGAGCCTGTGGGTGATGATACTCTGATCTTCAGCAGCAGCGCAGTTCGCCGGTTTGTTTCGGATGGCGATATGCACGAAGCTGCGAAAATTTTGGGTCGTTGTCACAGGATATCGGGAACTGTTATCCATGGAAGGGAAATAGGCCGTACAATAGGCTTTCCAACAGCCAATATACTTTCAGAGAATGAGCTTATGCCTGCAGATGGTGTATATGCTGTTTGGGTTGAGGTTTTGGGCAATATGTATATGGGGGCTTGCAGTATAGGGCTGAATCCCACGTTTTCTGCCGGAGAAAGATCATTGGAGGTCTTTCTGTTTGATTTTAACTCTGAACTTTATGGTCAGCAAATAACGGTTCATTTTGTTGAGAAAATCCGTAATATCCTCCGTTTTGAAGATGCTGAATCCCTTTCAAAACAGATTGCAAACGACGTGACCAGGGTCAGGACAATACTCTCGTCATCTTTACCTTCAAGGCAGGATAAATGAAAAAAAACAGCATTGTTGTCTGGCTGGGAATGGCACTCAGCATTCTGTTCATGGCCCTGCTTCTGCGAAAGCTTGATTTTGGACAGCTTATGGCTGCCCTTAAAACCCTTGATTTTCGTTATCTTGTTTCTGCTGTTCTGCTTACTTTTGTGAGCTACTGGTTAAGGGCTGTCAGATGGCATTTTCTTCTTATACATGAAAAAAAGATACCTTTACGCTCTTTGTATCCAGCTGTAATAATTGGATATATGTCAAACAATCTTTTCCCTGCCCGTATAGGAGAGTTTGTGCGGGCCTGGTTTCTTGCACAACGGGAAAAGCTACAGACAGCTCCTGTTTTTGCATCTCTTGTAATAGACAGACTTGTTGATGGCATGTCAGTAATGTTCATCCTTTTTTATGTCCTTGTTTCGGTTACCTTTCCCAGGGGGATGGAAAAGGCTGCCGTAATGTTAAAAACCGCCGGTTTCACAACTCTGCTGGTTTTTGTTGCTATAGTTGCTTTTCTTGTATTGCTGAAATCCAGGCCGATGCTTGCAATAAGTTTTATGGGAGTAATTCTAAAACCTTTTCCCACAAGGTTTTCAGAACGACTCATACCACTATTGGGCTCTTTCCTTGAGGGGTTGCGTTTTTCACCCAAACCGCTAAATCTGTTACTGATAGTTTCAAGTTCAGCGCTTATCTGGATAACGGCAACCATTCCAATATATTTGATACTTGCAGGTTTTGGGATACATCTTCCGCTTTCCGCCTCTTTTTTTATTATGGTTCTTCTTGTCTTTGCAGTAATGGTACCCGCAGCACCAGGTTATATAGGCACTTATCATGCCGCGTGTTATACCGGGCTTACCGTTTTCAGCGTGCCTGACACCCAGGCAATAGGGATTGCACTGGTCATTCATGGCATTGGCTTCTTTCCTGTTATTCTTGCCGGATTTTATCATTTATGGGCAGACGGCCTATCCCTGGGACGGTTGAGGGAGAATGCATCTGCTTCGGGGCATTGAATGGCTCTGTTGTGGAAAACCCCATTGTCATTTTGGCCAGTGGCAGCATTTATAATCCCTTTAGCCCTGTATATGCTGACCCTCGCCCCATCCGTCACTTTTTATGACAGTGGTGAGTTTATCTCCGCAACATATCATCTCGGGTCGGCCCATTCTCCCGGTTATCCCCTTTTTATGCTGTTCGCGAAGCCATTTACCTGGTTGCCTTTGGGATCGTTGGCTTTCAGGGTTAATCTGGCTACAGCCTGTGCCGCTGCAATGGCATGTTTTACTGTTTTTGCAATACTGAAAAAGATTACACTGTACCTTCCATTTTCCCGAAACAGGGAGTTCACTGTTTTTGCATCAAACAGTATTTCCTTGGCCGGTTCTCTGATTTATGCCACTTCTCCACGACTCTGGCTCCAGTCAAATCATGATAAGCCATACCCTTTACTTGCCAGTATGGTAGCGATTTCTTTTCTGTTTTTTCTCAACTGGAGAGAGCAGTTGCAGAGCGGTGATGAAAATCCATCATGGCTATATGGTGCGGCATTCATGGCAGGAGTCGCTTCCGGAGCACATCAGACCATAGTCCTTTTTATTCCGGGCTGGATAGCATTTGTTCTCTTGTCAGACAGAGGTTTTTTTACTCGTGCAAGAGATCTGATTCTTGGTCTTTTGGCTCTTTTTGCCGGTGCAACGGTGCAGCTCTACCTTCCTGTTCG
>CAZXTZ010000145.1:0-7657 GCA_964643645.1 uncultured Geobacteraceae bacterium | reverse complement strand
CATGCCAAAGCCAATGATCCCCCTTTTCAACCGCCCGATAATGTTACATATAGTGGAACTGCTGAAGAAGCATGACATTACCGACCTTGTGATGCTTCTCTACCATCAGCCTGAAGTTATAAAGAAGTTTTTCCGCGATGGCTCTGACTTTGGCGTAAAGATCACTTACGTTACACCCCTTGAGGATATGGGCACAGCCGGAGCTGTAAAGGCTGCCGAGAAATATCTCGATGAAAGGTTTCTTGTAATCTCGGGAGACCTGCTTACCGATTTCAATCTTCGCAAGGTTATTGATTTCCACGCCGAAAACAAGGCCATGGCAACCATAACCCTCACTTCTGTAAAGGATCCTCTGCAGTTCGGGGTTGTTATCACCGACAAGGAGAAGCGTATTACCCAGTTTCTTGAAAAGCCCGGCTGGGGCGAGGTAATATCAGACACAATCAACACCGGAATCTATGTTCTGCAGCCGGAGATATTCAAATATATTCCCGCAGGTGAAAATTTTGATTTTTCCCAGGATCTGTTTCCCACAATGCTTAAAAACAGGGATCCGCTTTTCGGATATTCTTCCAAGGGTTACTGGCGGGATATAGGAAATACAGATTCCTATCGCGAGGCATACCACGACATCTTTAAAGGCAGGGTCAACTTACGGATAGATGAAGAAAAGCAGGACTTTGTCGGCAAGGACTTGAGGATTGGCACAGATGTAAACCTTGATGATCCATCAGGTTTCAGCGGAACGGTTATTGTGGGCGATAACTCCCAGATAAGAGGAGATGTACAGATAAAGGATTCGGTAATAGGCCGCAACTGCACCATAGAATCCGGAGTGCGGCTTAACCGCTGCATCCTCTGGGATAACGCATACATCAAGAAAGGGGCCAAAATAACCGACAGCGTGGTCTGTGCAAACGTAAGGGTCGGTCAGGGGGCGGTTCTTGATGAGGGGGTTATTGTAGCAGACGACACATCCATTGGTGATGATGTGAAGATAAAGGCTGATGTGAAAATCTGGCCCAGAAAACTGATTGAGGCAGGGGCAATAGTTACTGCAAATATGATCTGGGGGGAAAAATGGAAAAAGTCACTCTTTGAGGGGGCTGTGATTAAGGGCCTCTCAAATGTGGAGCTGACCCCTGAGTTTGTTGCAAAACTCGGCTGCGCCTACGGGACAACCCTTCCCAAAGGGAGCCATGTAGTTGGAGGCCGTGACGCCGGACGCTCATCCAGAATGCTCAAGCGTTGTTTTGTTGGGGGTATCCTGTCGGCAGGTGTCAATGTAAGGGACATGACCATGAGTTCTCTGCCTGTGGTACGTTACAAGCTTAAGACCTTCGGCGAGGTGGGGGGCTTCCATTTCCGCCAGTCACCTCAAGATCCGGCATCAATGGAAATAATATTCCTTGATGGAGATGGCCTGGATTTCTCCAGCAACATGGGGAAAAATCTGGAGAGAATATTTTTCAAGGAAAACTTCAGGAGAGCGCACCATACAGAACCAGGGGCGCTTGTTGATATCCCTCAGGCAGTTGACTTCTACCGTGAAGGCTTTGTCCGTGCGCTTAATACCGGCATAATTCGTAAAGCCGGCTGGACAGTGGTAGTTGACCTTAATTTTGCCCCTGCAAGTCAGGTGCTGCCCACCCTTCTTACAGCGCTTGGATGTAATGTTGTTGCCCTTAATGCATATATTGATGAAGGAAGAACGGATTTTTCTGCTAAACCTAGAGAAGAAGCGCTTTCCAGGCTTTCTGCAATAGTCAGCTCCCTGAAGGCCCAGGCCGGATTCTGGCTCGATCCGGGCGCGGAATCAATCACCCTTGTTGACGAGACCGGCGCAATACATGAAGGGGTAAACCTTCTGATGCTGGTTACGGCACTGAAATTAAGGGGAGAGCAGCGAGGAACCATTGCGGTTCCGGTTCAGGCCCCATCAAGCATTGAACAGATGGCGCTGAAGAAAAAATGTTCCGTAACCCGTACAAAAAGCAGCGACAGGGCAATGCTGGAAGCTGCCACTTCATCGGAGGTAATACTGGCCGGCTCCACCAACGGATGTTTTGCCTTCCCCAGATTCCAGTCCGCCTTTGATGGTATGTTCTCCATTGCCAAACTTGTGGAGCTTGGAGCTACGGCAGGAATCCCGTTCTCACGGGTACTTGAGGATATTCCGCAACGGGCATTCCTACAGACGAACACACCGTGCCCCTTTGAGATGAAAGGCGGGATAATGCGGAAGATGAGTGAGGATTCCCTTGAGAAGGAGGCCACATTCATTGACGGCATCAAGGTTCATTACGGTAATGACTGGGCCCTTGTGCTTCCTGACCAGTATGCTCCTTTTGTCCACATTTTCGCAGAAGCAAAGGATGACAAGACAGCGCGCAAGCTTCTTGATGATTACCTGAAGAAGGTTGAAAAGTGGAAGAAGGAGCTGGAGTAGAGAGTTACCCTCTACGCAAATATTCCAGCAGCTCCATGAAATCATCTGGTGGTTCGCTTGTAAACTCCAGATACTGATTACTTGTCGGATGGACAAAACCCAGCACACGAGCATGGAGGGCCTGGCGGCCCAGATGTGAAATAATCCCTTTAAGCCGCGTGTCTTTTATATTATTGAAACGCCCGCCGTCCGGATAGAGAGGGTCACCCATCAGAGGCATATTTGCCTCTGTAAGGTGTACCCTTATCTGGTGTGTCCTGCCGGTTTCAAGCCTAAGCTGCAAAAGGCTTGCGCAGCCGTACCTCTCCAGCGCCCGCCAGTTGGTTACTGCATGCTTGCCGCTGCTGGCCTTGCCGGAAAGCCTGACCCTGTCTGTCGGATGGCGTCCTATTATCCCGCTGATCTTTCCTGTTTCTTCATTTGGAGAGCCATATACTATGGCCCAGTAGAGCCTCTTTATTGTGTGCTCCTCAAACTGTCTGGCCAGCCCACGGTGTGCAATGTCATTCTTTGCTGCAACAATAAGTCCGGATGTGCCCTTGTCCAGGCGATGAACTATACCTGGCCTTATTTCACCACCTATTCCTGACAGATCGCTACAGTGCCCAAGCAGGGCGTTCACCAGTGTGCCGGAATCAACACCGGCCCCGGGGTGAACCGTCATTCCGGCCGGTTTATCAATCACTACAAGATCGCTGTCCTCATAAAAAACAGAAAGCGGGATATTCTCTGCCTGAGGAACAGCAGGTTCAGGCGGAGGTATAATAACCCCGACGGTTTCTCCACCCTTAAGCTTCAATGAAGATCTTGCCTTCAATCCATTAATATCCACATGCCCCTCTTCTATAAGCCTTTGAATGGCAGATCGGCTGATGTCTGGCATGCATCCGACAAGAAAGGAATCAATCCGCTGTCCGGCAGCAGATTCCGGAGCAATTATTTGCTGGCTGTTTTTCATAAAGCTCCTGTCCCAAACATTAAAGGCGCACCTTCCGGCACGCCTTTGTTTATGATGCAATAAAGCTGTTTATGCAGATGCTACCAGATAGTTGATTCTATCTTACCTGCCCGTTTAATCAGTACATCAACAATAGTTATGTCATACAATTTTTCCGGCTCAAGCTCCGGCGCTACCCTTGAGTAGTAATGCTGCCGCCCTTCTTCCAGTTCTTCACTCAGTATGTCGAAAATATTATCGTTTTTAATTCCTTTTTCGACTTTTTCCTGATTGTAGATCGCCACATCGGAGATGATTGCCCTTGCCAGTCGTGTTGCCTGCTCCCTGTTTGTGATGATATTCATAAAACTGTCCTTTCGGGGGCTTTTGCGCTTGAATCGAAGGCACTGTAACCCAATCTCTCAATAAAGTAAACCGATTGTGTGAACAGACAGCCGCTATCTCTCCCTCGGATGCTGCTGGCGCACCTTGTCAGCATTTCCAGGCACCACTGAAATTGCAATCATCCTGCCGGAACGGAATACGGAAATACGTACAGGGGTTCCGATAACAGCTGAAGCAACAAGGTGCTGGAGCCGGGAAGGATCCTTAACTTCCTGCCCTGCAAAGGAGATAATGACATCTCCGGGCATAACTCCGGCTGCATCTGCAGGACCTCCTTCAAAAAGCTCTGAAACGATGGCGCCATTTGGTTTGGAAAGCCCTATTCTTGCGGCAATCTCATCCGTTACCGGGCTTATGCTTATGCCAAGCCAGGCCCTTGTTACCTTACCCTTATCCATAAGCTGGGTTATGATCGGGCGGGCCATATTTGTGGGTATTGCAAATCCGATACCCTGCCCTGCAGCAACTATTGCAGTGTTTATCCCGATTACCTCCCCATGTATGTTCAGAAGCGGACCGCCGGAGTTTCCCGGATTGATTGAAGCATCTGTCTGTATGAAGTTTTCTATGGTTTCTATCCCCACATTGGTGCGGCCTGTTGCAGAGATGACGCCAACTGTCATTGAGCGTTCAAGACCGAACGGATTACCTATGGCAATGGCCCACTGCCCCACATCAATCCTGTCAGAATCACCAAGCACAGCAACCGGAAGATCCGAAGCATTTATCTTTATTACGGCTATGTCTGTCTTGGCGTCACCACCTACTACCTGAGCTTCATACTGCCTGTCGTTTGAGAGCTTCACACGGATGCTCTCGGCGTCTCTTACCACATGCTCGTTTGTAACAATGTATCCATCCCGGCTTACTATGAATCCTGAACCGAGACTTTGTCCCCTGCGAGACTGTGGAGCGTTGAAAAACTCTTCAAAAAATGGCGGCATATCAGGCAGGGGGCGCACAATTTTTTTCCTGCTTACAGTGGATATGTTCACCACGCATGGAGTAACCTTCTTTGATACGGCTGTAAAGGCCCGCTGGGCAGACAGGATGTCGGCTGGCACGTCCTTAACAGGGGGCTCGGCCTCCGCAACAGGACGCCTTGATTTAAACATGGCCGGTTCCTGTGAATCACGACCGGTGCAGGAAGAGAGGGTCAAAAGGAATAAAAGCAGTATGGCAAGTATTGAATAAGGACGCATCATGTTGACAACTCGCAAAGATAGTTTATAAATAATAACGGATTCACCAATATAAAACAGGGTTAGGCTATCTAAATCTTCAAATACTGTCAACCCTCTATCCTTCATACGCCGACATATCAGGAGGCAGTCAAGTGAGTGATATCAAAGCTCAGATAAAAGAATTCCGGATCGGGGAGAAGATCAGGGCACAGAGGCAGCAACGCCGTTTGACCCTGCAGGAACTGTCAGACCTTACCGGCCTCTCGAAACCCCTTCTCTCCCAGATTGAAAACGAACAGGTGGTACCCCCCCTTGCCACTCTCCTTAAAATAGCCCGTGGCCTCAAGGTTGATATCCATTTTTTCTTTGAAGATGAAAGCAACCGCCAGAAACTTGTGATTACCAAGGGAGATGATCTGCGCCCTGACATACAGCGGCAGACAGTTAATGAAGCCAGCAGGCCCTACACATATCACTCCCTGGCCCAGGGAATGCGTCATAAACATATGGAGCCTTTCCTTGTGGAGGTTGAAAACTCAGAGTGGGATGAGAAGCTTTTTTTCCGTCATGACGGAGAAGAAGAGTTTTTATATCTGCTTGAGGGAGAAATTGCCCTTCATTACGGCAATGAAATCTACAGACTACAGGCCGGGGATAGTGTTTATTACGATTCAAGCCAGCCCCACGGCATTGTCTCTGTAGGAAGTTCCAAATCCCGTCTGGTGGCAGTGCTGTATTCCAAGTGACGACTTCTCAATGTTGTTCGGGTACACTTTTTCCAATGGGACAAGCCCGGTAAGGTGCGGTGCTTGTCCCGTAAATCAATTCTGACACATCCCATAAATCTGTCCTGCTGATGTTTATTTAAGCAGCAATGCCTCAAGTATATACCGCCAACCCCTCCGCCAATACCTAATAGCCTGCAATTACAAAACTATTTTATTGGCATCCGAGGTGCAAAGAATCCGGCAACACTCCATGAAAAGAGTCTGCCGTGATCAATTCAAACAGTATCATCATTGACGACACCACCCTCTGTGAAAAATCGGCCACTGCCCGCCTGCTGGACAACAGCGGGATTCAGGAGATCGAGTGCGGAATTCCCGCTATCTGCCAGATAGACAAGGCCGTAAACCAAGTTGCTGTTTGAAATACCCATATCATCCACAAAGGAGTGGCCGATCATGCTGAATAACGGCCTGAGGGCAGGCAAACCCCGCACCCCATATCACGAGTTTTACTCCGATGACTTCACCCCCCGCGAGCATTATCAGCTGTTGTGGGATCACATCAAAGCCACCGGAAACAGCGCTCTTGAGGCCAAGGCACACGAATCCCAGCTGGCCCTGCAGGCCGAAGGGGTTACCTTTACGGTCTATGGTGAAAGTGAAGAAGGTCTTGAGGGGATAGAGCGGATCTGGCCCTTTGACCTGATTCCACGGATTATCACCGCGCCGGAATGGGTAAAGATAGAGTCCGGCCTCAAGCAACGGGTACGGGCGCTGAACCTGTTTCTTGCGGATCTGTATGGTGAACAGAAGATCATCAAGGACGGTGTGATACCGCCGGAGCTGATCTATCAGGGGCGGGACTTCCGGCGTGAGATAGTCGGGATTGTACCGCCCCGGGGGATCTACACACATATCAGTGGCATTGATATCATTCGAGATGAACAAGGCGAATTCCTGATACTTGAAGATAACCTGCGCACCCCTTCAGGTGTCTCCTACATGATAGAGAACCGGGTGATCGAGCGCAGGATCATGCCGGAGTTCTTCAACAAATACCGCGTTCGCCGGGTTGAGCATTATCCCTCGCTGCTGCTGGCGGCACTGCGTTCACTTTCGCCACGGGGCAAAGATAACGCAGAGATCGTAGTGCTGACCCCCGGCATCTACAACTCCGCCTATTTTGAGCATACCTTTCTGGCCAAGGAGATGGGGGTTGAGCTGGCTGAAGGGCGTGACATGGTCACGATCAACGATATTGTCTACCTGAAGACCACAACCGGCCTGCAGCGGGTGGATGTGATCTATCGCCGGATTGACGATGACTTCCTTGACCCGCTGGTGTTCCGTTCCGATTCATCCCTGGGTATTGCAGGGGTGATCAATGCCTGGCGGGCCGGCAATGTGGCCATCGTAAATGCCCCGGGCAGCGGTATTGCCGACGATAAGGCGGTCTACCCCTATGTACCGGATATCATCCGCTACTATCTGGGGCAGCAGCCTATACTGAACAATGTTCCCACCTACCAGATGACCAATGTAACCGATCGGGAGTATGTCTTTGACAATATGGAGCGGATGGTGATCAAGGCGGTCAGTGAATCCGGCGGTTACGGCATGCTGATGGGGCCATCCTCAACACCTGCCCTGCGCAAGGAGTTCATGGATCTGGTGCTGGAAAATCCCCGCAACTACATCGCCCAGCCGGTGGTCTACCTGTCACGCCATACCTGCTACATGGATGGCGAACTGGAGGCGCGGCATCTGGATCTGCGCCCCTTTGTGATCTACGGCGAGGATATCGAGGTGGTGCCGGGAGGGTTGACCAGGGTGGCCCTGCGCAAGGGTTCGCTGGTGGTTAACTCGTCGCAGGGTGGGGGTAGCAAGGATACCTGGGTGCTGGCGGAGTAGAGGCGCAGATTTTCCGCAATCTCGGCGTTGGCCTTCAGCTTTG
>CAZXTZ010000144.1:0-7706 GCA_964643645.1 uncultured Geobacteraceae bacterium | reverse complement strand
CATCTGTTGCGCCATTACAAAACTGGGGTGATACAAGCAGTTTTTCGAGATTTATCTGGCATGTTCTCAGGCGTGGTTATCCGGAAGATCCACATGGAAGGGATTGGGGGCTTCTTTTCAAACAGCTTTCGGCATTTTCAGTGCCTAATGAATTTGGCTGGATAGGTTTACTGCTTCTTTTTGTCGGTTCTTTTGCAATATGGAAAATAAATCGGCCTTTGCTGATTTCATTTTTAATTTCACTTTTATGTTACTGGAGCTTGATAGTCGGTTTTTTCAATCCTCAGCCAGATTCAATTTTTCTTACCGAAGAATTTTACACCCCACTTTATCTGCTATCTGCGGTACTTATATCTGCTGGTTTTTACAGGGTTGCCGCCTTTGGTGTAGAAGCTGCTGAAGAGCCTGAACAATATGGAAGGCTACACTACTTCCTTATGCTGGTTTTTTTTATGATGTTGCCATTTTTTCAGCTTGCTGCGAATTTCAGATCAAATAACCAGAGCTTTAACTACGTTGCCCATGATTATGCCGTAAGCACCCTGAGAGTACTGCCTGAAGATTCAGTGCTTTTTACATGGGGGGATAGTGGCGCATTTCCTCTGTGGTATCTTCAAGGGGTTGAGAAATTTCGAGAGGATACAGACCTGCTTCATATTCCCCACCTCCCGTTTCCCTGGTACAGAAAAGAGTTTTCCCGTATTACCCGATATTTTCCAGAGGGTAGACAGGCAGATGCCGGCGCGGAGTTTTTCTTTGCTGAAACAGCATCAAAGCTGTTGGCAAACCGCCCTGTATTGATTGATTATTCCACAAGGCATTCAATCTCGTTTGCCGGGGATGCTTTTTTACAATACGGCCCGGTTTTTATTATGGAAGGGTTTTGCAGGCCCCCATACTGTTCCAGAGAGAAGGTATGGGACTCAATTTCATTAAAACGTCTGGCATTAAATGCAAAATGGGAAATTGATGCTGATACAGAGAAGGCAATAATGATTTTTGCACACAGCTTGCTTCAGTCTGCTGATGAGGCTTGTAAAGCTTCCGACCTGAAGAGATGTTCAATATTTCTCAAAAGGCTTGAGGAAGTGGCCCCTATATGGAAGAAGACCATAGAAAATATGCGTAACAGTTATGGCTTGCATGATCAATCAGTTCTATCCGGAGGCGTTTGATGAATAAAGTTATTACAGGTTCAACTTCAGTTTACGGCATAATCGGATCACCTGTAAGCCACTCACTGTCTCCGGTCATGCAAAATGCCGGTTTTGAGGCCATTAAACTTGACGCAATTTATGTCCCATGGCTTGTTGAGAGGAATGATCTGGCAGAGGCAGTAAGGGGGCTCAGAGCTTTGTCTGTGTCAGGATTTAATGTGACAATTCCACACAAATCTACAATTATTAAGTATCTGGATGAAGTGTCAGATGAGGCTTCTGTTGCAGGCGCTGTAAATACCGTTGTAAACAGGTCTGGCAGACTTATTGGTTACAACACCGATGGCGCAGGATTAATATTGTCGCTTGAAAGATCGCTTCAATTTACACCAAGCGGAAAAAATATAGTAATGCTTGGAGCAGGGGGGGCTGCACGGGGGGCAGTGGCTGCGTTGTCAGATGCGGGCGCCTCTAAAATATCCATTGTAAACAGGACATTGGATAAGGCTGTAAAGATAGCCCAGGATATGGAGGCAGTATTTAAAGAGGTGCTTTTTGCTGCCGCTGATTATGAAAAACTGCAAGCTATTATTGATTCTGCTGATATAATCATAAATGCAACCCCAATGGGTATGAATGGCGATGATTTTGCCAGGCTTGAAATTGCAGAGTTCAAAAAACATGTTAAAATATATGACATGGTATATTCAACAGGTATGACCTCCTTTCACCGGTTTGCATCAGGTAGAGGTGTTGAATTTGCGAATGGTCTTGGAATGCTTGCTGCGCAGGGTGAACTTGCCTTCAGATTATGGACAGGGGCGCTCCCTCCACAGTCTCTTTTTATGGAAACCCTGCTAAATATTATTAAGATATCTAAACCTTGACTCCGGCATTGGAGCCCATTATTATTGGCAATCTGAAATAAAAATGAGTGCAGGCTTGTATTTTTGTTAATCGGGAGAGTTATGCAGGCTAACCGACTGGGAGAGATCCTGGTAAAAAATAACCTGATCAGTCGTGAACAGCTCAATGCTGCCCTACAGGAAGTAAAGATTTCGGGGGGGCAGAGCAAGATAGGTACTGTGCTTGTCAAGCAGGGGCTTATTACTGAACAGGATCTTGTTTCATTTCTTTCAAGACAGTACGGTGTGCCGACAATAAGTCTGGCCGAGTATGATATTGATCCGGCAGTTGTAAAAATAATTCCCCTTGAAGTTGTTCAGAAATATCATCTTGTACCTGTCAACAGGGCTGGCTCAACTCTCATCGTTGCTGTAAGCGATCCATCAAACCTGTTTGCAATTGAAGATATCAAATTCATGACCAGCTACAATGTTGAGATGGTTGTGACATCAGAGGCGGATATAAAATCTGCCATTGATAAATATTACGATCAGTCTGCCTCCCTTGCCGACGTCATGGACAATATGGACATGGGGCTTGATGATATCGAGCTTGTTGATACAGAGGATGAGGTTGATGTCTCATCCCTGGAGCGTGCAACCGAGGATGCACCGGTTGTCAAGCTTGTAAACCTTATTCTTATGGATGCAATACGTAAAAAAGCCAGTGACATTCATATTGAACCTTATGAAAAGATGTTCAGGGTAAGATACAGGATTGACGGTGTTCTTTACGAGGTTATGAAGCCGCCAATCAAGATGAAGAACGCCATTACCTCACGCATCAAAATTATGGCTGAGATGGATATTGCTGAAAGACGGCTTCCACAGGATGGTCGCATCAAGATAAAGCTTGGTGGCGGCAAGGATATGGACTACCGTGTGTCGGTTCTGCCGACACTCTTTGGAGAGAAGGTGGTAATGCGCCTTCTTGACAAGAGCAATTTGCAGCTTGACATGACAAAACTTGGCTACGAACCGGAGGCCCTTGCCCATTTTAAACGCGAGATTCACAAACCTTTCGGGATGGTTCTTGTTACGGGGCCTACAGGTTCCGGCAAGACGGTTTCCCTGTACTCGGCCCTTTCAGAACTAAACAAGGTTACAGAGAATATTTCCACTGCTGAAGATCCTGTGGAATTCAACTTCGCAGGCATAAATCAGGTGCAGATGCATGAAGACATCGGCCTTAACTTTGCTGCGGCACTGCGTTCTTTCCTCCGTCAGGATCCTGATATTATTATGATAGGTGAGATACGTGACTTCGAGACTGCCGAGATTGCAGTAAAGGCTGCCCTTACTGGTCACCTTGTGCTTTCCACGCTACATACAAATGATGCCCCTGCCACAATAAACCGTCTTTTGAATATGGGTATTGAGCCTTTTCTGGTCGCTTCCGCGGTAAACCTGATTACAGCCCAACGTCTTGCCCGTCGTGTGTGCAGTGAATGCAAAGAGCAGGAGGATATTCCGGTTCAGGCGCTGATTGATGCGGGAGTTCCAGCTGATGAGGCTCCATCATATGTATGCTACAGGGGTAAAGGTTGTGCAACTTGCAACAATACCGGTTACAAGGGGCGGGTGGGCTTCTATCAGGTAATGCCGATGCTTGAGCCTTTACGAGAATTGATACTGAACGGGGCAAACACAGCTGAGATAAAACGTGAATCCATTCAGCTCGGAATAAAGTCAATGCGTCAATCCGGCCTGACAAAGCTTAAAGAGGGTGTAACCTCTCTTGAAGAAGTGCTTCGTGTCACGGTTTCTGATGATTAAGAGGGGGATATAATGGCTAATCTGCATGAGTTGCTGAAAATACTTGTTGAAGCCGGGGGGTCTGACCTTCACATAACCACAAACACTCCACCGCAGATACGTGTGGATGGTAAGTTGAGGGCGATTGAAGATGTTTCGCCCCTTAATGCAGTGGAGACAAAACAGCTCTGCTATTCTGTTCTAACCGACTCACAGAAGCATAAATTTGAGGAGGACAATGAGCTTGACCTCTCTTTTGGAGTCAAGGGGCTTTCCCGTTTCAGGGGAAACGTATTTGTGCAGCGAGGGGCTGTTGCAGGTGTCTTTCGTGTCATCCCTTATAAAATCCTCACTTTTGAAGAGTTGGGATTGCCACCTGTAATAAGGGATCTTTCTGAAAAACCACGGGGGCTCATACTTGTTACCGGCCCTACAGGGTCAGGTAAGTCAACCACGCTGGCCTCTATAGTTGATTTTATAAATGTTAACAGAAAAGAACATATAGTTACCATAGAGGATCCCATAGAATATCTTCATCCACACAAGGGCTGCCTTGTAAACCAGCGTGAGGTGGGGGCTGATACCAAGGGATTCAAGAATGCCCTCAAGTATGTGCTCCGTCAGGATCCAGACGTGGTTCTGGTCGGTGAGTTGCGGGATCTGGAAACCATCGAGGCTGCGCTTACCCTTTCAGAAACCGGTCACCTTTGTCTTGCAACACTTCATACAAACTCCTGTGCCCAGACTATCAACAGGGTGGTGGACGTGTTTCCCCCATATCAGCAGACCCAGATTCGTGCGCAGCTTTCTTTTGTTCTTGAAGGGGTTGTCTCCCAGGCTCTTATTCCGAAAATTGGGGGCGGCAGAACCATGTCGCTTGAGATAATGGTGCCCAACCCTGCAATTCGCAACCTGATAAGGGAAGACAAGGTGCATCAGATATATTCCCAGATGCAGGTGGGGCAGGAAAAGTTTGGCATGCAGACCATGAATCAATCGCTTCACTCTCTGTATACAAGGAGACTGATAACTCTTGATGACGCATTGGGCCGCTCTTCTGATCCGGATGAATTGAGACAGATGATAAATAACCCGACCATGCGTCCACAGATGCGGCGATAGTTGCCTTTAATTGTCTTTACCTGAAGGAGGATAGAAATGCCAAAGTATGCGTGGGAAGGTAAAACCCGTACCGGAGCAGTGCAGAAAGGGGTTACCGAAGCAGAAAATGCTGCATCGGTTGAGGGACAGCTTAAAAAAGCAGGACTTCTTGGCATTGTTGTCAAGGAAGAAGGCAAGGGTTTCAAGATGCCGTCATTTGGTGGTGGTTCAATTGACACCAAGGATCTTGTCATCTTTACACGACAGTTTGCAACCATGATTGATTCAGGCCTGCCTCTGGTGCAGTGCCTTGATATTCTTTCCTCCCAGCAGGAAAAAAAGGTATTCAAGGATATACTGCTCAAGGTTAAGGAGAGTGTTGAAAGCGGGTCCACTTTTGCAGATGCACTGGCAAAGCATCCCAAGGCATTTGACCAGTTATTCGTCAACCTTGTTGCTGCAGGTGAGATTGGCGGTATACTTGATACAATCTTAAATCGTCTTGCAGCATACATTGAAAAGGCGATGAAGCTTAAGAAGCAGATCAAAGGCGCCATGGTATATCCTGTAACCATCATGTCCATTGCTGTTATCGTGGTCGGTGTCATTCTTGTCTTTGTTATACCCACATTTGCCAAGATGTTTGCTGATTTTGGCGGAGAACTTCCAGGTCCAACCAAATTTGTCATCGGGCTCTCAAATTTTCTTCTAAAGTATATTATTGTTATAATTGCAGGTTTCTTTGCAATTGTCTGGGGTGTCAAGAAATATTACGCAACCCCTGCGGGAAGGAAACAGATTGACGCCTTTGCCCTTAAAGCGCCTATTGCAGGCCCCCTTATAAGGAAAGTCTCTGTTGCAAAGTTTACCAGAACACTGGGCACAATGGTAAGCTCCGGGGTTCCAATTATGGATGGCCTTGAAATAGTTGCCAAAACAGCAGGAAACAAGATTGTGGAAGAGGCAATATACGGTGTAAGGCAGGCCATATCAGAAGGTAAGACAATGGCTGAGCCTTTGCAGGCTTGTGGAGTATTTCCGCCAATGGTTGTGCAGATGATATCGGTAGGTGAAGCCACCGGCGCTATGGATGCAATGCTTTCCAAGATAGCTGATTTCTACGATGACGAGGTGGATGATGCTGTTTCAGCCATGACTTCGATGATGGAGCCACTTCTGATGGTGTTTCTGGGTACTACGGTTGGTGGTCTTGTAGTTGCCATGTACCTTCCTATTTTCAAGCTGGCAGGTGCAGTCGGCGGGTAAGGTACAGATGAAAACCGGACGCCGTCTTCGGCTGTTCATCATAGCCAGAATAGTAGTGATGCTATTGCTTCTGGTGTCTGTAATTGTCCTGAAAACCCAGGATCAGGAGGCCATTGACAACAGTGCTTTCAGGGGCATTGTCCAGTTGATGGCCTTTTCATGTATTTTCTCTGCAATTTCACTGTTTTTTCTAAGGCGTGATTCCCGTGTTCTGCCTCTTGCATATATCCAGATAATATGGGACATCCTTTTTGTAACACTTCTGCTTGCTTTTACTGATGGTATAGCAAGCCCGTTTTCCTTTCTTTACCTCCTTGCCGTTATGAATGCAGGGATGCTTCTTTCAAGGCGTGAAGCGCTTTATACAGCCGCACTCTGCTCTATTCTTTATGGTGCCCTGGTTGATTTTCAGTATTTCGGTATGCTTGCCGATATAGGGCTGACTCCGATTGCAGCGTTGCAGCGTGGATCTGCAGTGGTGTTTTACACAATATTTCTGCATCTTACCGGCTTTGTCCTTACTGCCTTCATTGCCGGGTATCTCGCAGAGCGTGCCCGCAGCAGTGAGGATGCTCTCAGGATTACGGAAGTAAACTATGCTGAATTAAACAGCCTTCACAGCACCATCGTTCAACACCTTGAGTATGGCCTTATAACCGTTACATCAGAGGGCAGGATACGGGTGTTTAACCCATATGTTCAGTCACTGGTCTCGGTATCACAGGAAGAAGCATACAGCAAGCCACTGGCAACAATCTTTCCAGCATTGCCAACCGGTGAAGAGCTTTTCGGTCTCTACAGAAACGGGGAGTTCAGTTATGCAGACACAAGAGGCGAGCCTCTTGTGATCAGCTATGCTACGGTGCCGTTTAATGATGCTCTTGGCGATATTTCCGGAGCGATCATCACTCTCAGGAATATTACAGAGATAAGACGGATGGAAGCGGCGCTCAAACGTTCCGACCATCTGGCCGCTATTGGAGAGTTGTCAGCCAGAATGGCCCACGAAATAAGAAACCCGCTTGCAGCAATAAGCGGTTCAGTTCAGCTCCTTGCTGATAACGGGTGTCTTCGTGAAAATGATTCAAGGTTGCTTGCAATTGTTTTGCGAGAGTCAGAACGTCTTAATCTGCTTATATCAGATTTTCTTGAATATGCACGCCCCCTTCCTCCAAAAATTGAGAGATTTGAACTGGCCGCTTTAATGCGTGAAACGGTACGTTTTTTTGAAGCAGACCCACGTTTTGCCTCTATGGCTGTCGAGTTGGATGGAATGTCAGATATATTTGTGCTGGCTGATCCGGCTCAGATCAGGCAGGTTATTATTAATCTTTTGTTTAATGCAGCAGAATCAATGAAATATGGTGGTTCAGTTCAGATCTCTGCATCTCTGCATAAAGGTAAAGATGATAAAGAAAATCTCTTCTCTTCAATCAGAATTTCCGTTGCAGAC
This sequence comes from uncultured Geobacteraceae bacterium, assembly GCA_964643645.1. Taxonomy (GTDB): domain Bacteria; phylum Desulfobacterota; class Desulfuromonadia; order Geobacterales; family Pseudopelobacteraceae; genus Trichlorobacter. The sequence continues at coordinate 69 of CAZXTZ010000144.1, read as the reverse complement.
AGGGGGTCTGGTCTTGATGATGAGACCAGAAAACATCTTTTTGAGCCGTTCTGGACTACCAAACCAAGA
>CAZXTZ010000143.1:0-7746 GCA_964643645.1 uncultured Geobacteraceae bacterium | reverse complement strand
AGCTCCTTGTAATTGTCTTATGGGATGGTATGGAGTTTGTCTGATTGTTTAATTATTTTGTGAAACGCCCGACTCTTCTTTTCAGTTTATGGGCATCCTTTATGGCTGCCGAGACTCTTGAAATCATAAACTGCTGCAAGCCTGGGGGAGGATTCCCGTTTTTGTGGATCCGTCTTACATATTCGCCATCGGGCTGCATATCCCAGGCATACCTCTGGTCCGTATCGTGGGCATCCAGGATTTCCTTCAACTCTGTCTGAAGATTGGGAGCCTCCACTGGCACCAGTATCTCAACCCTTGACTCCAGGTTGCGTTTCATCGAGTCAGCCGAGCCGATGTAATACTCCTCAGCACCGCCGTTTCTGAAGTAGTAGACCCTGCTGTGCTCAAGGAACCGCCCTACCACGCTTGTGACCCTTGCATTTTCCGATAATCCCGGCACGCCCGGCCTGAATCTGCAGGAATCCCGGATGTAAAGATCAACCTTCACACCTGCCTGGCAGGCTCTGTAAAGCTGTTTCACAATATCTGCGTCTTCAAGGGCGTTCATCTTGAAGCGTATCCGTCCCTCACCCTTTTCACGATGGATGGCCGTCTCCCGCTCTATCTTCTTTAAAAGCCCATCCTTCATGAATTTGGGGGCAGGCAGCAGTTTGTGGTACACCCTTCTGGGGCAGAGCCCTGTTGTTAAGTAGTTGAAAAGCTCGGTGGCATCCTGACCGATTATCTGATCGCTGGTAAACAGACCAAAATCACTGTATATCCTGGCTGTGTCCGAGTGGTAGTTGCCTGTGCCTATATGCACATATCGCCGTATGCCGTTGTAATCCCGCCTTACAACCAGGATTATCTTGCTGTGGGTCTTGAGCCCCACAACGCCGTATGTGACATGTATCCCTGCCTCTTCCATCCTCTCTGCTATCCTCAGGTTGGCTGCCTCGTCAAACCTGGCTTTCAGCTCCACCACAACCGCCACCTGTTTACCTTTTTCCGCTGCCCTCACAAGTGAGCTTATAAGGCGCCCCTCCTTTGATGTCCGGTAGAGGGTCATCTTTATGGCGCAGACCTTCGGGTCATCAGCAGCCTCGTTGAGGAAACGCTCAACGGAGCTGGCAAAGGACTGGTAAGGGTGCTTTACCAGAATCTCTCCGCTGCTCCTTATGATGTGAAATATGTTTCTGCTTGATACAAAAAGAGGATGATCCTCCGGGTGGTGGGGCGGGTCATGGAGTTTCGGGATATCAATCCGGGCAAGCTCCATGAGATCCCTCATGCCAAGCATCCATGAAACCTCGAAGACGTCGCTCTCCTCATCAAGCGCAAGCTGGGCAGCCAGACGCCCCTTATGCAGGGGGGCCATGCCAGAGATCACCTCAAGGCGGACAATGGGAGCAAACTTCCTCTCCTGCAGTTCTGACTCTATCATCGCGACAAGGTCATCCGCCTTTTCCTCATCCTTTTCAGTATTGGAATTACGGGTTATGCGGAAGAACTCGCAGTTAAGAATCTCCATCTGCGGGAAGAGCATATCCAGGTTGGCCGCCATGACAGACTCAAGCGGAACAAACCGGTTCTTTCCGTTTACCTTCATGAACCGTGACACCCCCGGCCCCAGCGGCACCTTCACCCTGGCCAGTGCATAGTCGCTTTCTCCGGGATAACGGACAGAAACAAGCAGGTTAAATGAAAGGTTCGATATGAACGGGAACGGGTGGGCAGGGTCTATGGACTGGGGGGTGAGGAGCGGGTATATCTCACTTGTAAATCTCTGTCGGATGCTCTCTTTTTCTCCATCTTCAAGCTCATCCCATCCGGAAACATGGATCCCCTTCTGGGTAAGCAGCCCCATCAGCTCACTGTAAAGCCCGGCCTTCTGCTTCAACATTTCGCGAATTTCTGTATGACACTCCTGCAACTGCTGCTGCGGGCTCCTTCCATCAACCGTAAGCTCATGCATGCTGGCGCCAAGCTGCTGCTTCAGGCCGCCTATCCGCTTCATGAAGAACTCATCAAGGTTGGAGCTGACAATGGAAAGAAACTTTACTCTCTCAAGCAGCGGAACCGAACTGTCAGCAGCCTCTGACATGACCCTGCGGTTGAATGAGAGCCAGGTAAGCTCCCGGTTGAGATAGTTGTTTGAATCGTCGGGATTTGTTGACTTATGATCAGTTGCGGTTTGCGGCCGGTTTGCATCCTCAACAACAGGTCTGGCTGTGCCGGGCATATTGCCCCCCTTGCAAGGAAATGATTTATTCAATTCTGCGAATAATGCCAGATCAAGGTGACAGTAGTGTGACGGAATTGAAAACATTGAGTCTTGTTGATCAAGCTGAGACAAAAGCTTGAAATAATGATATTTATCTGGGAAGCTATCATTCGTTGTCTGTTGCTTTATCAGTGCTAGAAAATGAAGAATGGGAGGACACAGGCGTGAGCGATGGACATACCTCAATTCACGAATTCGATTTCGCCTTGATCTGTGAGTATTTTTCCAGCCTGGAGCGCCAGGGCCCCGGTAGTCCTGAAGTGACTGTCAAGGCATTGAGCTTTATAAATGGCCTGACTGAAAACTCCAGAATCGCTGATATTGGTTGCGGAACCGGCGGCCAGACCATGACGCTGGCTGCCCATCTCCCTGGCCAGATCACCGGTATTGACCTGTTCCCGGCCTTTATTGATCTGTTTAATGCCAATGCCCGGTGGCACAACCTGCAGCAACGGGTATGCGGCACTGTCGGTTCGATGGACAGCCTTCCGTTTCAAAAAGAAGAGCTGGACTTGATCTGGTCTGAAGGGGCGATCTACAATATCGGTTTTGAGCGGGGGCTTAAAGAGTGGCGACAGTTTCTGAAACCGGGGGGGTATATTGTCGTTTCAGAGGCATCCTGGTTTACTGAGGAACGACCTGATGAAATTGACCGTTTCTGGAAGGATGCCTATCCGGAAATTGATACCATTGCGAACAAGGCAGGACAGATGCAACGGGCCGGATATGTGCCGATAGCCACATTTGTCCTGCCGGAAAACTGCTGGACAGAACATTTTTACGGGCCGCAGGCTGCCGTGCAGACAGCTTTTCTGGAAAAACATGCGGGTAATGCAACCGCTGAAGCGTTTATTGCAAACGAACGGCGTGAAGCGATGTTATACAATCAGTACAAAGCGTTTTATGGATATGTTTTTTATATTGGAAAGAAAATCTGATTTGCTATAAGAGCTGTTGTCAGACACCTGCACTCTTTACGAAAGGCCTTTCAGATGTCCCTGAAAACAGTTCAGACATTGCTTGAACGTCAGCTGCTGGCGGAAGACATTCTGCGCCGTCAGGAAATGCCACGCCATGAACTGGTGGAGTCCACACTTCACAAGCAGCACAAGGCCGAGCTGCGCACACTGCTTGCCTCGCAGGACACCTCCGCGCTGGGCAGGATTCTGGAAGAGTTGCCGCCTGAAAGCCTCTCAATGGTATGGGAGCAGATTGATCCCAAACGTACAGATGAAGTTCTTGCAGAGGTGTCGGAAGAAACACGTGAGTTGCTGTCTGCCCACAACATGGCTCTTAGTGCCGATTCCCAGATCAATGCATTTGAGCTTGCAAATGGACGCCTGCAGCAGACTACTATTACCTCCCTCGATGATCTCGAGGCTACCAGGCCGGTCTGGGTTGACATGGTTGCAACCACCAAGGCTGACCGCCGCAAACTGGGGCAGCGGTTCGGTATTGAGCTTCCTGATCCGAAGGAGCTTACCGATATCGAATCAAGTGCGCGCTTCTATATCGAGGAAAACGGCGAGATGCATCTGCACTCAGACTTCCTGCTGGACAGGGATGGGGATTCCCGTAACGTACCGGTGGCGCTTATACTGTACAAGGAGACCCTTTTTACCATCCGCGAGGAAGAGCTTCCGGTGTTTCGTCTACAGCGCCTGCGCGCACGGATGCAGACAGGCTATGTGACCGACGGTATGGATGTGCTGCTGGACCTGTACGCAGTTGACGCAGAATATTCGGCTGATTCTCTGGAAGAGATCTACACAGCCCTGGGAGCAGTGGGAAAATATCTGTCGGGGGAGGCGATTACTGATGAAGAAGCAGCCCACAATCTGGCGGACATCTCGGAGGTGGAGGATCTGAACGGCAGAATACGGAAGAATGTTATGGATACCAGACGTGCCCTTACCTTCCTGATCCGCACCAAGAAGCTCTCCCAGCCGCAGCTTGATGATGTCCAGCAGATCCTGCGGGATATCGAGTCACTGGACGGCCATACGTCGTTCCTTGTTGAAAAGATCAACTTCCTGCTTGATGCCACTGTCGGCTTCGTCAACATCAACCAGAACAAGGTCATCTACCGCCTGACCATACTCAGCATCATCTTTCTGCCACTCAATCTTATTGCCGGAATCGGGGGGATGTCGGAATATACAGAGATGACGAAGTCCATCCCCTGGCAGGTCTCTTACGTGGCATTCACCATCTGCATGGTGCTTATCGGCTGGATCACCTACTATGTGCTCCGGCTGTTCGGCACGAGGAAGAAGATCAGGAAACCGGAGAAGGGTCAGGTATAAACTCCATGCAAACCAGAAAAATGCAGGCAGCTGAGACCTGAGCATCTTTTGTTTAACTGCATGTTTTCCCTTGTTCCTTCCATCTCAGAAAAATTCCCGCAGGTTTTCGTCAATCCCCTTGAGTGTCTCGTACCAGAACTCCCGGGCGGCTTCAGTCCTGTCCTTGTCAAACTTTTCAAGCCAGACTGAAAGCTCGGGGTGGCTGTCGTGGTCAACTTCCTTCTTCCGCTTCAGGAAGGTATGCAGATAGTCAATGTCACGCTCCGACTCCCAGAAAATAGGGCTGTTGCGACTGTTCAGCCGGCTGGCCAATACATCTATTGCGTGCAGGAACTGTTCAGTGCAGTTATACAGTGATCCCATGACCTCGGGCAGCAGTTCTTCGGCCCACCCACGGTGGAAGCGGCAGATCCCCAGATTGTCGAGGATCAGCTCTTTCTTCATCCGCTCCGCAGATTTTTTCCCCAACTCGCGTGGCGGGATGAAATCATTGCTGTAGACCATGTAGTACTTTCCCATTACCGTCATCGGCGCCAGTGCACCGGCAACCCAGTACTGGTTTGGAACCATCCATCCCCGACGGCTGAAGGCGATGTAGATCAGGTGATCATGGAGCGCCATACCCTTGGCCCTGGAATGGATCCGGCTCCATTTGCGCACCCCTTCGCTGAAATCCAGAATACCCCGCCGCTCCAGGATGGCATCAATCAGTTCGCACCCCAGTTCGGCGTTATGCATCGAGTCATGCACCACATCAAAATCTACCGTATCCCAGTGGGGCATTCTGGTCACCCCCAGCTCTTCCGGGGACAGCAGTCCCTTATCCAGAAGGTCCATCAGCCAGGCCAGCACTCCCCCGCCGGAAATGGCATCAAAGCCCATTGCGTCACAGTGATGGTTGAGTTTTTCCGCAGCCCGCTGATCAAATATTCCGCAGAGTGGCCCCATAGTCTGGTAAGGTTCGTAGTCCTTCTTGTAGATACCGTTCATCTTCTTGCACACCGCCATGCACGGTTCGCCACAGGTGCTCTGCTGTTTGCCGGCAATGGTCTCTTCATTAAACTGTTTGAGGTAGTGGTTTACGACAAGATTTTGATGCAGGGCGGTTCGTTCATCTTCCGTTTGGTAGATAGTGCGATAGTTGAAGGCCATTATCCTGCCGCCCATGGTGGCATAGTTAACGCCGAAGGTACCGCCGGTGCCGACTTTCTCATCGTAGCGGTATTTGCTGGTGGCCTCCAGATCCTTTTCCACCAGACGCAGGTTGTACTTATCCCTGAACCATTCATCGGCCACTTTCCTGTCCCGAAAGTCTTCATTTACGACCGTACCGCCGTAAATAATCGCCACAATTCCGTGATCCTGTACCATCGCGCTGCCGAAGCCGCCTCGACCGGCCCAGGTATCAACATAACTGATTTTCCCCTTGCTGATCGGGACCGACATGATCCCCCCCATGTCAGTGTGCAGAGCCGCAGGGCCGGCCACCAGGATGCGCGGATCGTTCTCGTAACGGGCAGCAAACAGCTCGTAGACCTGATCCGTAAGCGAGTAGACCCCGGTTCGCCCGGCTTTCCAGATCGTTTCCACATCAATAGGGAGTACCTCCACCTGGATTTCTTCACCATGGTTGCGGTTCAGGCAGAGCACAGAGGGTACCGGAGCCTTGCCAACCAGACTGAGCATATTGATCCCCAGGTTGTCAAACACCAGCCCCGCCCCCCCCATGGAACTGATATAATACCCCTGCCAACAGGGGGAAAAACCGGTTACCACCATGCGGTTCGATCCTGGGAAGATCGAACCGGCAAAGATACCGACACCGAAGTTGAGGCTCCGGTACTCTTCCGTCAGATGGATCCCCAGATCCACCGGACCGAAATAACGGTTTAAATCGTATTTTTTTGTTTTGTAGAAACCGGTGGCCGGATCGACCAGAAGCACTTTTTGAAACATTTGAATACACCTCCTGAAGTAACTCTGCTTATGCCAGCTTACCGGCTTCCATTACAGAATTGAGAAAACAGGAAGAAACTGATAACGTGGCAACCGGATTGTTTTAAGGGACAGGAATTCTTATTTTTTGAGATTGCGACGATACCACCCTGACCGAGCGACCGTCAACGGCATTTGAGGATGTTTCAGGAGTTTTTCAGGGAAGCAGAGAAGCATTTTTAAGTTGGCGACCGTTCAACCTGAATCATCTGCTAATCGGGATTGACATTGCACTGATGACTGATATTCTTTAATCAGCGTATACTCATAAAATCTGATGCGGGCGGTATCCTTTATGGCTCCAACAACAGTGCACAAACAGACAAACTGTTTGCCGGATGCAAAAATCTGCCTGGCGCTCACGGATCAACTACCGGTGGTGTCAGTGAGCGATAGCATTGAAACGTTGCTTGGCTTTACCACAGAAGATTTTATCTCCCTCAAGGTGTCCCTGAAAGAGCTGATTCACCCCCACGATTACGATATTGCTGAACTCCTCTTTTCCCCTGACCTCCAGGCCGGTACCGGCAGTTTCAATATCCGGCTCCGGCAGGCCGATGGCCGTATCCGCTGCATCAAATGCATCTCGGAAAAACGGTCAGGCATCCACGAAAATGAATCATCTGTTGATCTGCTGCTCCAGGATGCCAAAAGCCTGCCAAGAACCCTGGATGATGCTACAATCACGCCCAATTTTCAGGCAATGATGGAGAATACCGATGATTATATCTACTTCAAGGATCGCAACCATGTCTTTACCGGAGCCAGCCAGACGCTGGTATCCATCTGCTGCCCAGCCGAGCATTGGACCGACCTGATAGGCCAGACCGACTATGACGTGTTTCCGGAGGAGTATGCGGATATCTACTACCGTCTGGAAAAAGATTTGTTTGGCGGTGCACCTCTTGCACAGGAAATTCAGGAATATCTTACCAACTCCGGTAACAAAGGCTGGGTTGATAACCGGAAACACCCGATTCACGACGAAAACGGTACAATCATCGGACTGTTCGGCATTGCTCGTGATGTTACTGAGCGCAAGCAGTCAGAACAGGCTCTGACTGAAAGTGAAGACCGCTTCAAGGCGCTGAGTAATGCCTCTTTTGGCGGTGTGATAATCCACGACAAGGGGCTGATTCTTGAATGCAACCAGGGCTTGTCAGACATGACCGGGTTCAG
>CAZXTZ010000142.1:7138-7768 GCA_964643645.1 uncultured Geobacteraceae bacterium | reverse complement strand
CGGGTGCGTAGCAGTGGCATCAGCGCGCTTATCAGATCCCCTGGAATTATGTTGTTATAATGGCTGCTGCCAACCCTTACAGAATCCCGACCTACATCAATTATCCTGTGTGCGTCGAGACTTACGTTGAATATTCCCGTATCCAGATCGGTCATCCAGGCGCCGATGGACAGAAGGCAATCAGAAGCCTCCACCTGCCGCTTGACAGATGGCCTGCTCCAGCCTCCTTGATAAAGACCTATGAATTGGGGGTGCATCTCCGGCAGGACGGATTTGCTGGACAGCATGGTTGCGAACGGGATCTCTGCCTGTTCAACCAGATGAAGCAGTTCATCTCCCAGGGCGAAGCGCGACACCTCAATACCGGCAAGTATGGCAGGGTTACAGGCGCTGTTAAGACGTTCGGCAACAACAGCCGCGCAATCTTTCAGACTTTCCGGATCTGAACTCCGGACAGGCGGGGAAAGGCTGGTCAGAGGAGCAACGCATGAAGCGCGGGCCATATCTGTGGGCAGTTCAAGATAGACAGGCATTTTTTTGGCAATGCATGTTAAAAGGACACGGTCAATCAGCTCAGGCGCCGTCTCCGGATTGTCAAGGAGGGCATAATCAGCTGTAACCCTGCTATAG